>NZ_JBIALK010000006.1:359834-397284 GCF_042873275.1 Kitasatospora sp. NPDC004745
CGCGCCGCCCCCCCTCGGCGGGGCGCGCCGCGCCGCCGCCCGGCCGGGGCCGGGCCGCCCCCCCCCCCCCGGCCCGGGGGGGGGGGGCCGGCGCGCCCCCCCCCCCCCCACTTCTCGTTCTCCGGGCGGGTGCCGCCGCGCCGCCGTCCTCGTCGGGCGGGGGCGGGGTGCCGGCTCCCGGGGACACCGGGCAGGCCGTCGCCCGGAACGGCGGACCGTTCCGGGCGAGACCGCTCAGACCCCGACCGCGACGGAGCGCTCGGCGGCGTCCTTCCGCAGCCAGCCGGCGACCTGGTCGGCGGCCTTGCGCGCGGTGGTCATGCAGACGCCGACGCCCACGCCGTCGTACAGCGCGCCGCAGACGGCGAGCCCGGGCTGGGCCGCGACGGTGTCCCGGATCCGCTGCACGCGGTCCAGGTGGCCGACGGTGTACTGCGGCAGGGCGTCGGCCCAGCGGCTCACCCGGGACGCCACCGGGGCTCCGGTGACGCCGGTGGCCTCGGCCAGCTCGGCCGCGGCGACGGCGACCAGGTCGGCGTCGTCGCGCTGCAGCAGGTGGTCCTCGCCGAAGCGCCCGAAGGAGCAGCGGACGATCTCCACCTCGCCGGCCAGGTGCGGCCACTTCACGGTCGTGAAGGTGACCTCCTTGACCGCCCTGCCCTCCACCGCCGGCACCCGGTAGGCCGAGTAGCCGCGGCCGGAGAGCCCGCCGGGGAACGCCGCGCGGGGGTAGGCCAGGGTGACCACGGCGACGCTCGAGTACGGGACCTCGGTGAGCGCGGAGACCGCCGCCGACGTCCCGGAGACCCCGGCGAGCAGGCTGCCCGCGGGGCCGGCCGGCACGGCGACGACGACGGCGTCCGCCTCGATCAGCTCCGGGTCGCCGGCCGGGCCCACCGTCAGCTTCCAGCCGTCCGTGCCGCGGACCAGCTCGCGGACCGGGGCGCCGGTGCGCACCGTGGTGTCCGGGGCGACGGCCAGCACCTCGCGCACCAGCGCGGCGGGCAGGCTGCCGAAGCCGCCCGCCAGCTTGGCGACGCTCACCGGCGGCGGCTTCTCGCCCGGCGCGAGCTCCGGGACGAGCGAGCCGGCCGCGTCGGCGAGCGAGGCGTGCCGTCCGGACGCCTTGGCCAGCGGGGTCAGCGTGGCCTCGAACGACAGGTCCTCGGCGCGGCCGGAGAAGACGCCGGCGAGGAACGGGTCGACGAGGCGGTCGACGACCTCCTGGCCGAGCCGGCCGCCGACGTAGGACGCGACCGAGACGTCGCCGTCCCGGTCGAACGAGGGCAGGGCGAGGTCCTGCCGGGCGCGGTCGACGCCCGCCGCGGACAGCACGCCGGACTTGGCGAGGTCGTCCATGTCGCAGGGCACGCCCATGAACTGACGGTCGGGCTGGTTGCGGATGTCGCCCCTGGTCCAGATCGCCGAGGCGGTGACGCCCGCCGACATGATCTGCTCGCCGAGGCCGACGTCCTTGATCAGCCCGGTGGTCTTGACGCGGTTGGCGTACAGCGACTCGGCGCCCTCGTCGACCGCGACACCCGCCACCTCGGATACCAGCAGCTTGCCGCCGATCCGGTCCGAGCCCTCCAGGACGGTCACCCGGACCGGCTCGTTGCGCAGATAGAACGCCGCCGCCAGGCCCGAGATACCACCCCCGATGATGACCACGTGGGGCTTTCCGTTCACCTGGTCCCGTTCGCTGCCAGCCATTCCACCAGCTCCTTCGTGGTTACGGTGTCGTAGAGCCGTCCCGGCGCCGACGGCCGGCGCCGGGACGGTTTCTTGGCAATGTGGCCGGGGGCTCTGGACCCCCGGTCGAGGGTTCCTGGACCCTCGGCGGTGCTTTCTGGCGGTGCGTCAGTCCCGTGCTGCGGGGCCGAACCAGCGGTCGAGGGCGGCGGTGAGCTCGTCGTCGCTGCCGGGGGCGGTCCAGGCGACGTAGCCGTCGGGGCGGACCAGGACGGTGTCGAGGGGCTCGTCGGGGGTGGTGGTCCAGGTGCCGGTGACGAGGTCGAGGCAGGTGCGGCCGGTGGCGTGCGCGGCGGCCCCGTCGTCCTGGCCGGTGGTGATCAGCAGGCCGTGCCCGGTGTGCAGCAGGTCGGCGACGCGGGTGCGGGTGCCGTCGGCCAGGGTGAGCTCGCGGCCGGGCGCCAGGCGCCGGCCGAGCAGCGGGTGGTCGCCCTTGCCGAGCTCGTAGCGGATGCCGAGGTTGCTGAGCATCCCGGCCAGGTACTCGGCGGTGTCCCGGTGGGCGACCAGCTCGGACATGATGCCGCGGACCGGGTCCATGTCCGCGCCGGTGAGCCGCAGTTCGATCGCCGCCCGGGCGTTGCGCGCCAACTGCTCGCCGACCGCGTGGCGTTCGGCGTGGTAGGTGTCGAGCAGGCCCTCCGGGGCCCGGCCGGCGATCGTGGCGGCGAGCTTCCAGCCGAGGTTCACCGCGTCTTGGACGCCCACGCTGAGGCCCTGCGCCATCGCCGGGGGCTGGATGTGCGCGCTGTCGCCGGCCAGGAACACCCGGCCGCGCCGGTACTGCGCGGCGGCCCGGGAGGCGTCGGTGAAGCAGCTGATCCAGCGGCACTCGCCGTGGTGGATGGACTCGCCGGTGAGCCGCTGCCAGGAGTCGGCGAGGTCGGAGAAGACGAGGGAGTCGCGGTCGCGCGGCGGAGTGCCGGCCTCGTGCACGACGATCCGGGTGACGCCGTTCTCCAGGTCCATCGCCATCACCATGCTGCCGCCCGGCAGGTCCTCGCCGATGCGCCGCTTGCGGGTGTCGATGCCGGTGACGTCGGCGCTGAAGAAGCCGCGGACGCCCTCGGTGCCGGGGAAGTCGATCCCGGCCAGCTTGCGGACGGTGCTGCGCCCGCCGTCGCAGCCGACCAGGTACCCGGCGGTGTCCTCGCCGGGCCCGTCGGGGCCCTCGAAGGCCACCGCGACGCCCCCGTCGGTCTCCCGGAGGCCGGTAACCCGGTGGCCGCGCAGGATCGGCACGCCCAGCTCGAAGACCCACTCCTCGAGCATCCGCTCGGTGCGGAACTGGGAGATCCCGCGGTGCCCGTGGTGGTCCTCGGCGAGCCCGCGCAGGTCGATCGGCACCCCGCCGAAGTGGCTGTCGGCGGGTTCGGTGGCGCCGAGCCGGCCCAGCAGACCGCGCTGGTCGAAGCACTCGGCGGTGCGCCTGGTGAAGCTCGCGCCGCGGGACTCCCTGGTCGGGGCCGCCAGCCGCTCGTAGACGACGACGTCCACGCCGCGCAGCCTGAGCTCGCCGGCGGTCATCAGCCCGACCGGGCCCGCGCCGACGACGATCACGTCCCTGGTCATGTGTTCGCTCCTCTTCGGATCGATGCGGCCGGTCACCGGCCGGCGGTGCGGGGGTCGCGGGCGGGGCCGAACCAGCGGTCGAGGGCGGCGGTGAGGTCGTCGTCGCTGCCGGGGGCGGTCCAGGCGACGTAGCCGTCGGGGCGGACCAGGACGGTGTCGAGGGGCTCGTCGGGGGTGGTGGTCCAGGTGCCGGTGACGAGGTCGAGGCAGGTGCGGCCGGTGGCGTGCGCGGCGGCCCCGTCGTCCTGGCCGGTGGTGATCAGCAGGCCGTGCCCGGTGTGCAGCAGGTCGGCGACGCGGGTGCGGGTGCCGTCGGCCAGCGTGAGCTCCCGCTCGGGCGCCAGGCGCCGGCCGAGCAGCGGGTGGTCGCCCTTGCCGAGCTCGTAGCGGATGCCGAGGCCGCTCACGATGCCGGCGATCTGCTCGGCGGCGTCCCGGTGGGCCAGCAGCTCGCCCATCACCTCGCGGATCGGCTCCATCGCGGCCTCGCCGAGGTAGATCTTCTGCGCCGCCTGGGCGTTGCGGACCAACTCCCGCCCGACCGCGTGGCGTTCGGCGTGGTAGGTGTCGAGCAGGCCTTCCGGGGCCCGGCCGGCGATCGTGGCGGCGAGCTTCCAGCCGAGGTTCGCGGCGTCCTGTAGGCCGGCGCTGAGGCCCCAGGCGGCCAGCGGCGGGATCTCGTGCGCGGCGTCGCCGGCCAGCAGCACCCGGCCGCGCCGGAACTCCTCGGCCAGCGCGGCGGAGTTGCCGCAGGCCCAGAGCCACTGGGGCTGCGCCTCGTGGATGGACTCCCCGGTGAGCCGCTGCCAGGCGTCGGCGACCTCGGCGAAGGTGAGCGCACCCGGTTCGGGGCGGGCGGGAAGCGACAGGTCGTGGATGACGACGCGGAAGCGGCCGGGGCCCAGCGGGGTGCAGACCACCATGCTGCCGCCGGGGAGCCGCTCGCCGATCGGCCGCGGGCGCAGGGCCACGCCGGTGATCTCCGCGGTGTACATCCCCCGGGTGGCGGCCCACTCGGTGGCCGGGATGCCGGCGAGCGCGCGGACGGTGCTGCCCGCGCCGTCGCAGCCGACCAGGTAGCCGGCGGTCTCCTCGCCGGGGCCGTCGGGGCCCTCGAAGGAGACCACGACGCCGTCGGCCTCCTCGCGCAGTCCGGTCACCTCGCGGCCGCGGCGCACCGGGACGCCCAGGTCGGCCAGCCAACCGGCCAGTGCCGTCTCGGTCCTGACCTGGGACAGGCCGAGCACGCCGCTGTGGTCCTCGTCGAGCATGTCGAGGTCGAAGCGGACCCCGCCGAAGTGCCCCATCGGGCCCCACCGGAACTCGCCCAGCCGGGGGAGCAGCCCGCGCTGCCCGAGCGATTCGGCGGCGCGCCGGTTGAAGCCGAGCGCGCGGGACTCGTCGGTGGGGGCGGAAAGCTTGTCGTAGACGACGACGTTCACCCCGCCGAGACGGAGTTCTCCGGCCAGCAGCAGGCCGACCGGCCCGGCACCGACCACGATGACGTCAGCTGTTTTCATATTCAGGCCCTCTGCGCTGTGGCAATAGTTGGCCATGGTGAAGCTACCCAGTGCGGTGTTCGACTGCAATGAGTTGAATGCGCACGCAGCAGTCGAACGTTCGACTGTGGATTCAGCGCGTTTGAACGGGAAATCGGGCACGGCAATGTCGGAGGTGCACCCGGCAATTGCGGACCAGCAATGTGAATGCGTGAGCAATTCGGCCCTCGAATGCGGGCCGCCCGGTCTCGCGCGTTCCGTGGCCCCGGCTCCGGTGCGGCGGCGCGCCGGGCCCGGAACGCCCCACACGAAAGGAAGAGACGTGCCGGTCGAGAAGATCGCGCTCATCACCGGTGCCAACAAGGGCATCGGATTCGCCATCGCGCGGCAGCTCGGTGAGCAGGGGGTGGTCGTCCTCGTCGGCGCGCGGGACGAGCTGCTCGGCAAGCAGGCCGCCGACGCGCTGGCCGCCGACGGCGTCACGGCGGTGCCGCTGCGGATCGACGTGACGGACCGCGACTCGGTGGAGGGGGCGGCCCGGGAGGTGGAGCGGCGGTACGGCCGCCTGGACGTCCTGGTGAACAACGCCGGGGTCGCGGGCGGCTTCACCGGGGCGCCCAGCGAGGCGACCGCCGACGACCTGCGGGAGGTCTACGAGACCAACGTCTTCGGCGTGGTCACCGTGACCAACGCGATGCTCCCGCTGCTGCGCCGTTCCGCGGCCGGGCGCATCGTCAACCTGTCCAGCCACGTCGGGTCGCTGACCCTGAACTCGAACCCGGGGTCCCCGCTGGCGGGCGTCAACATGATCGCCTACCAGTCCTCGAAGACCGCGCTGAACGCGGTGACGGTCGCGTACGCCAAGGAGCTGCGCGGGACCCCGATCAAGGTCAACGCCGCCCTCCCCGGAGTGGTGGCCACCGACATCAACCACCACCGAGGTCACCGGACGCCCGCCGAGGGAGCGGTGATCGCGGTCCGGCTCGCCCTGCTGGACGAGGCCGGCCCGTCGGGCGAGTGCCTGGCGGACGACGGATCCATTCCGTGGTAGCGCGGAACGTCCCCAACCAGAAAGAGGAACGGCTTTGCTCCAGATCACGATCAGTGACCTCCAGACCATCATGCGCCAGTGCGCGGGCGAGGCCGAGGACGCGTTGCCGCTCGAGGAGGCGCCCGACCGCACCTTCGAGGAGCTGGGGTACGACTCGCTGGCCCTGCTCGAGACGCACAGCCGGATCGAGCGGGAGTTCGGCATAGCGCTCTTCGAGGACGAGGTCGGCGACGTCGACACGGCCCGGGACCTCGTCGACTACGTCAACTCGCTGTTGCAGCTGAAGGTCATGTCGGCGGCCTGATCCCGCGCGGGGTCGCGGCCGTTCGCGGTCATCACAACCGAGCGCCGGACCGGGCGGGGACCCGGGGGGCACGAGACACGGAGACAGACAGTGGCGGTAGAAGAAACGATTCTGGTGCTGGGCGGTACCGGTCGGCAGGGCGGGGCGGTGGCCCGTGAGCTGCTGCGCCGCGGACGCACCGTGCACGCCCTGGTCCGCGACCCGGAGAAGGCGCAGGCGCGCGCGCTCGCCGAGGCTGGCGCCGTCCTGGTCCGCGGCGACCTGGACGACGGGGAGTCGCTGTTCGAGGCGATGCGCGGCGTGCACGGGGTGTTCAGCGTCCAGACCTTCCGGGGCCCGGGCGGCTGCGAGGCCGAGGTGCGCCAGGGCCGGGCGGTGGCCGACGCCGCGGTCCGCGCCGGCGTGCGGCACTTCGTCTACAGCTCGGTGGGCGGTGCGGACCGGGACACCAGGGTCCCGCACTTCGAGAGCAAGCTGGAGGTGGAGCAGTACCTGCGGACGCTGGACCTGCCGACGACCGTGCTGCGGCCGGTCATGTTCCACGACATCCTCCTCGACATCGCCCCGCGCCCGGTGGCGGGCGAGCTGGTGCTGGCCATGTGGCTGGATCCGGAGACCCCGGTGCAGCTGATCGCGACCAGCGACATCGGCGCCTTCGCCGCGGACGCCTTCGACGACCCGCAGGCGTGGCTCGGCCGGGTGGTCGAGATCGCCGGCGAGGAGCTGACCGGTCCGCAGATGGCGGCGGCGTTCCAGGCGGTGTCCGGCGTGCCGACCCGCTTCCAGCAGCTGCCCATCGAGCCGCTGCGCGCGGCCCGCGAGGACCTCGCCAACATGTTCGACTGGTTCGAGCGCGACGGCTACCGGGCCGACCTGCCCGAACTGCGCCGGATCCGGCCGGACCTGGTCTCCCTGGAGACCTGGCTGGGCGACAACTGGACCTCCCCGCTGGCCGCCTCCCGGGGCTGACGGCGGGGTTCAGGTGAAGATCGGATCGCGGGTGCGGGTGCGCTTGAGTTCGAAGAACCCGTCGGTCCCGGCCACGGCCAGGACGCCGTCCCAGAGCCGCACGGCCGCCTCGCCGCGCGGGGTCGGCGTCACCACCGGGCCGAAGAACGCCACGTCCCCCACCGCGAGGACCGGAGTGCCCACGTCGGTGCCGACGCGGCCGATCCCGTCGTCGTGCGAGGCGCGCACCGCGCCGTCGAACACGTCGGATCCGGCCGCGTCGGCCAGGGCGGGATCGAGCCCCGCCGCCGCCAGCGCCGCCTCGTAGGTGGACCGCTCCTTGGGGGCCCTCCCGAGGTGGAACCGGGTGCCGAGCTCGGTGTACAGCCGGCCCAGCACCTCCGGGCCGTGCTTCCGGGCGGCGGCGGCGCAGACCCGCACCGGTTCCATCCGCAGCGCGAGGTCCCGGTGCCAGCGTTCGGGCAGGTCGGTCCGCCCCTCGTTGAGCACGGTCAGGCTCATCAGGTGCCACCGGACGTCGAGGGGCCGGTGCCGTGCGACCTCCAGGATCCAGCGGGAGGTCAGCCACGCCCAGGGACAGGTCGGGTCGAACCAGAAGTCCACCGGGATCTGTTCGTCGTGCGGCAAGGTCGGCTCCTCGGGGGTCTCGGTCGGTCGCGGTCAGTAGTTTCCGAGGCCGCCGCAGACGTTGATCGCCTGCGCGGTCACCGGCGCCGCCACGTCGGACACCAGGTAGGAGACCAGGCCGGCCACCTCCTCGGCGGTGGAGTAGCGGCCGAGCGGGATCTTCGCCTGGAAGCGCTCCAGGATGGCGTCCTCGGTGGTCTCGAAGTGGGCGGCGTAGCCCTCGCGGACGCGCCGCGCCATCGGGGTCTCCACGTAGCCGGGGCAGACGGCGTTGACGGTCACGCCCGTCTTCGCCAGCTCTAGGCCGAGCGCCTTGGTGAAGCCGACGACGCCGTGCTTGGAGGCCGAGTAGGGGGCGCCGAGCACCACGCCCTGCTTGCCGCCGGTCGAGGCGATGTTGATGATCCGGCCCCAACCGCGTTCGACCACGCCCGACTTGAGCACGGCCCTGGTCACCAGGAAGACGCTGTTCAGGTTGGTGTCGATCACGTCGTACCAGAGCTCGTCGGCGATCTCCGCGGTCGCGCCGCCGCCGCTGCGGCCGGCGTTGTTGACCAGGACGTCCACCCGCCCGTACCGCTCCACGGCGGCGTCCACGAGCCGGGCGACGTCCTCCGGCTTGCGGACGTCGGCGGCCAGACCGTCGGCCCGGTGGCCGTCCGCGCGCAGCTTCTCGACCGTCGCCCGGACGCTCTCGGGGTTCCGTGAGCAGAGGAAGACCCGGAATCCCTGGCCCGCCAGGGTCTCGGCGACCGCCAGGCCTATTCCGCTGGTACCGCCGGTGATCAGTGCTACCTGCTGTCCGTTGTCAGCCATTCCGCCTGCTCCTTTTCGGGGTGTGTGCGGGGTCGGAACAAGCTGACAAGATGGGCCGGATTCCCGGTCGAGGGGTGGTCGAGGTCATCGCGTTCAACTGCCTCAATTCTTCAGTTGAACGTTCGACAGTCAATTCCCATAATGCCGGGTTGCGGCCCTGATAAGCGCCGACCTATCGTCGGGTAATCCACGAAAAAGGCGCTCTGAAGGGAAAGCCATGTCCGCATCGCCCGAGGTCCGTGATCAGTCGGACTCCTACTCGCTGCTCGACCTGATCCAGGGCGCGGTGATCACCCAGGCGATCTCCGTCGCCGCCCGGCTCGGCGTCGCGGACATCCTCGCCGAGGGGCCGCTGGCCGTCGAGGAGATCGCCAAGCGGGCCGGTGCCGACGCCAAGTCCACCCACCGCATCCTGCGCGCGCTGGCCGGCCACGGGGTGTTCGCCGTCCGCCCGGACGGCCGCTACGAGCAGACGCCGCTGTCCGAGAAGCTCCGCGAGGACGCGACCGACTCGATGCGCGGCTTCGCGCTGCTGATGAGCCACCCCCTGCTGTGGGAGGAGTGGGGCCACCTCTTCACCGCCGTGGAGACCGGCGAGCCCAACCTGCCGAAGCTGCGCGGCATGAACGCGCTGGAGTTCTTCCACGCGACCCCCGAGTACGCGGGCGTCTTCTTCAACGCGTTCGGCCGCCTCTCGGAGTCGGAGACCGACCCGATCCTGGCCGCCTACGACTTCTCGCAGTTCGGCACCGTGGTGGACGTCGTCGCCGGCCGCGGCGGCCTCCTGGCGGGCATCCTGCAGCAGTCGCCGGACGTCAAGGGCGTGCTGTACGACTCCGAGGCCGCGACCGTCGACTCGCCGGCGTTCTTCGAGGCGGCCGGTGTCGCCGACCGCCTGACGATCGCGCACGGCGGCCACCTGGACGCGCTGCCGACCGGCGGCGACGCCTACCTGTTCAAGCACATCATCCACGACTTCAGCGAGGCCGACGCCGTCACCGCGCTGCGCAACGCCCGCGAGGCGATGGCCCCCGGCGGCAAGCTGCTGGTCGTCGAGTACGTGCTCCCGGAGAACAACGAGCACCACCTCGGCCACTCCATCGACCTCTGGCTGATGCTGATGCTCGGCGCCCAGGACCGCACGCTGGAGCAGTACTCCGAGCTGTTCGCGAAGGCCGGCTTCACGCTCACCCGGGCCGTCCCGACCACCGCGCCGATCTCGATCATCGAGGCGATCCCGGCCTGATCCCGGCAGGTGAGCCGGTCCCCCATCGCAGAAGTCGAGGCTCAGGACAAGAAAACATGGATACCGATGTCATTGTTATCGGGGCAGGTCCCGCGGGACTGACGCTCGCGGCCGAGCTCCGCCTCGGCGGCGCCGACGTCATCGTCTTCGAGCAGCGGGCCGAGCGGAGCTGGGAGTCGCGCGGCATCGGGTTCACCGCGCGCGCCACCGAGATGTTCCACCAGCGCGGGATCCTGGAGCGGCTGGAGAACATCACCACCACCCGCCAGGGGCACTTCGGCGGCATCCCGATCGACTTCGGGGTGCTGGAGGGGTCGCACTTCGGCGTCCGCGGCGCCCCCCAGTACAAGGTCGAGGAGATGCTCGAGGGCCGGGCGCTGGAGCTGGGCGTGTCCCTGCGCCGGGGCCACGGGTTCACCGGGCTGACCGAGGGCGGGGACGGCGTCACCGCGACCGTGCGGGGGCCGGAGGGCGAGCGGGAGTACTCGGCCCGCTTCCTGGTGGGCTGCGACGGCGGGCGGAGCACCGTCCGGCGGCTGGCCGGCTTCGAGTTCGCCGGCTCCGACGCCACCCGCGCGATGTACCTGGCGGACGTCCGGGGCTGCGACATCAAACCGCGCATGATCGGCGAGCTGCTGCCGAACGGCATGGTGATGTCGGCGCCGCTGGAACAGGGCTACACCCGCATCATCGTCTGCGAGAACGGGACGCCGCCCGACCGCGGCCGCGAGGTGACGTTCACCCAGGTCGCGGACGCCTGGCAGCGGTTGACCGGCGACTCGATCCACCACGGCGAGACGCGCTGGGTGAGCAGCTTCACCGACGCCACCCGCCAGGCCACCGAGTACCGGCGCGGCCGGGTGCTGCTGGCCGGCGACGCCGCACACATCCACCTCCCCGCCGGCGGCCAGGGGTTGAGCGTCGGCGTGCAGGACGCCTTCAACCTGGGCTGGAAGCTGGCGGCGACGGTCCGCGGGCGGGCCCCGGAGGGCCTGCTCGACACCTACCACGCCGAACGCCACCCGGTGGGCGCGCGGCTGCTGCGCAACACCCTGGCCCAGGGCGTCCTCAACCTCGCCGGCCGGTCGGTCGAGCCGCTGCGCGCCGTCATGGCCGAGCTGGTGACGATCCCGGCCGCGGCCCGGCACCTGTCCGGCATGGTGAGCGGCCTCGACATCGGCTACCCGGTCGGCGGGCCGGCGCCCGGGGCGGCGGCGCACCCGCTGCTCGGCGGCCGGCTGGCCGACCGCGAGCTGGAGCTCGCCGACGGCGGCTCCGTGCGGGCCGCGCGGCTGCTGCACCCGGCCCGGGGCGTCCTGATCACCGCCGACGCCTCGGGGGAGACCGCCCGCACCGCCGCCGGCTGGTCCGACCGCGTCGACCTGGTCCGGGTGCGGGAGTTCCCCGCCGGACCGGAGGAGGGCGGCGCCGCGACGGAGTCGGTGCTCGTCCGCCCCGACGGCTACATCGCCTGGACGGCGCCGGACGGGGGCGGTCTCGACGCCGCGCTGCGGCGCTGGTTCGGCGAGGCCCGGCAGGGCCCGTCCGGCGGACACGCCCCGGGTCCGAGACAGGGCCTACGGGCCTCGTAACCGAGAGGAGAACCAACGTGACCGAGAACGCGGTCCGTGAGACCGAGCACGAGATCAACGTCTCCGCCCCCGCCGAACTGGTGTACGCCCTGATCGCGGACGTCACCCGGTGGCCGGAGATCTTCCCCCCGACCGTGCACGCCGAGGTGGTCGAGAAGGACGGCGACACCGAGCTGATCCGGCTCTGGGCGACGGCGAACGGCGCCGCGAAGACCTGGACCTCCAGCCGCCTGCACGACCCGGAGCGGATGAGCGTGGCGTTCCGCCAGGTCCGTTCGCAGCACCCGGTCGGCGCCATGGGCGGCGCCTGGGTGGTGGAGCCCGTCTCCGGGAGCTCCTGCCGGGTGCGCCTGCTGCACGACTTCTACGCGGCCACCGACGACCCGGCCGACCTCGACTGGATCAGCGAGGCCGTCGACCGCAACAGCGCCTCGGAGCTCCGGGCGCTGAAGTCGAGCGCCGAGGCGTCCGGCCCCGACGAGCTGATCACCTTCGACGACACCGTGACCGTCGACGGCCACGGCAAGGACGTCTACGACTTCCTGAACGAGGCGCAGCTCTGGCAGGAGCGGCTGCCGCACGTCGCCCGGGTGTCGCTGGAGGAGGACGAGCCGGGGCTCCAGATCCTGGAGATGGACACCCGCACCAAGGACGGCAGCACCCACACCACCCGCTCCGTCCGGGTCTGCCGGCCGTCCACCGCGATCGTCTACAAGCAGGTCGTCCTGCCCGCGCTGATGACGCTGCACACCGGGCGCTGGCTCATCGAGGAGCGGGCCGGCGGCGGGGTGTCGGTGACCTCGCGGCACACCGTGCGGATCAACACCGAGAACATCGCCGCGGTGCTCGGTCCGGAGGCGACGGTGCGGACCGCGCAGGAGTTCGTCCGCACCGCGCTGAGCACCAACAGCCTGGCCACCCTGGGCCTCGCCAAGGCCCACGCCGAGGGTGTCCGCAGCGGGCGCGCCGAGTCGTGAACCCGTCCCGGGGGGCCGCGCCGGTCGTCGTGGTCGGCGCCGGCCCCGTCGGGCTGCTGCTCGCCTGCGAGCTGCGGCGGGCCGACGTCCCGGTGGTCGTCCTGGAGCGGCTGACCACCCCGATGACCGAGTCGCGGGCCAGTCAACTGACCACGCGTACGGCGGAGTTGCTCCACGAGCGGGGCTTCGGCGCGCTGCTCGCCGAGGCCGCGCACGAGCCGCGGACGCACTTCGGCGGGCTGGGCTTCGAACTGTCGCCCGTGGACAGCCCCTTCGGGGGCAACTGGAAGGTGCCGCAGTACCGCACCGAGGCCGCCCTGGGCGCCCGCGCGGTCGAACTGGGCGCCACCGTCCTGCGCGGGCACGAACTGACCGGCCTCACCGCCGCACCGGACCACGTGCGCTGCGAGGCCGCGGGCCCCGACGGCCCGCGGCGGATCACGGCGCGGTACCTGGTCGGCTGCGACGGCTCCGGCAGCACGGTGCGCCGGCTGGCCGGCTTCCCGGTGACGGAGACGGCGGCGACCAGGGAACTGCTCCGGGCCGACCTCACCGGCCTGCGGATCCGCGACCGCCGCTTCGAACGGCTCCCCGGGGGCTTCGCGGTGGCGTCCACCCGCGGCGGCGTCACCCGGGTGATGGTGCACGCGTTCGGCGACGCCGTGACCGGGCGGCGCGGCGCGCCCGGGTTCGACGAGGTCGTCCGGGCCTGGGCACGGGTGACCGGCGAGGACGTCTCCGGGGGCACCCCGATCTGGCTGGACGCCTTCGACACCGCGAAGGGCCTGGCCGACGCCTACCGGCGCGGCCGGGTGCTGCTGGCCGGCGACGCCGCCCACTGGCACCCGCCGGTCGGCGGCCAGGCGCTCAACCTCGGCCTCCAGGACGCCGTCGACCTGGGCCGCAAGCTCGCCGCGACGGTGCACGGCACGGCCGCCCCCGGACTCCTCGACACCTACCAGGACGAGCGGCGCCCCGTCGCGGCGCGCGTCCTCGACCACGTCGCGGCCCAGGAACACCTGATGTTCGGCGGCCCGGAGGCCGAGCCGCTGCGCGCGGTCCTCGCCGAACTGATCGGCCTGGAGCAGGTCCGCGCCCACCTGACGGCGACGGCGAGCAATCTCGACGCCCGCCCGTGAGGAACGACCGGTTGTGAAGAACGGATGCGCAGGGAAGGCAGGAAGAGGACAGTGCAGGACTTTGACACGGACGTGATCATCGTGGGGGCCGGCCCCACCGGTCTCATGCTCGCGGGCGAACTCCGCCTGGCGGGGGTCGAGGCCGTCGTACTGGAACGGCTGACCGAGCCGATGCGGCAGTCCCGCGCACTCGGCTTCTCGGCCCGGACCATGGAGGAGTTCGGCCAGCGCGGACTGCTGGAACGGTTCGGCGACATGGGCGTCATCCCGATCGGCCACTTCGGCGGGATGCCGCTCGACTACACCATCGTGCCGGGCGGCAACTTCGGCGTGCGCGGGGTGCCGCAGGCGCTCACCGAGTCGATCCTGCACACCTGGGCGACCGGACTCGGCGCCGGGATCCGCCGCGGCTGGGAGCTCACCGGCCTGACCGCCGGGGACGAGGGCGTCGAGGTGCGGGCCGACACCCCGGAGGGCCCGCGCACCCTGCGCGCCCGCTACGTGGTGGGCTGCGACGGCGCGCGCAGCGCCGTGCGCAAGCTGTCCGGCATCGACTTCCCCGGCCACGAGGCCACCATCGAGATGCTGATGGCCGACGTCACCGACGTCCAGGTGCGGCTGCGGCCCACCGGCGAGCTCGGCGACGCGGGCATGGTCGTGGTGCTGCCGGTCGGCCCGGACACCACCCGGGTCGTGGTCTTCGAGCGCGGCGCGGGCGTGCGCCCGACCACCGAACCGCCCACCTTCCAGGAGGTGGCCGAGGCGTTCAAGCGGGTGACCGGCGAGGACATCAGCAGCGGCACCCCGCGCTGGCTCAGCTACTTCACCGACTCCACCCGCCAGGCCTCCGAGTACCGCAGGGGCCGGGTCTTCCTGGCCGGCGACGCGGCGCACATCCACATGCCGATCGGTGCGCAGGGCATCAGCGCGGGCCTCGGCGACGCCGTCAACCTCGGCTGGAAGCTCGCCGCCGAGATCCACGGCCACGCCCCGGAGGGGCTGCTGGACACCTACCACACCGAGCGCCACCCGGTCGGGGACCGCATCCTCGCCAACACGCTCTCCCAGCGCAGCCTGTACCTGGGCGGCCCCGAGATGGCGCCGATGCGCGCGGTCTTCGCCGAACTGATGGCCCACGAGGACGTCCGCAAGCACCTGGTCGGCATGGTCACCGGCCTGGACATCACCTACGGGGCCGCCGAGGGCGATCACCCGCTGCTCGGCCGGCGGCTGCCGGAGTTCCCGCTCCCCGACGGCCCGGACGGCGCGCCGACCGTCTTCGGGCTGCTGCACGGCGGGCGCGGCGTCGTCCTCGACCTGCGCGGCGACGAGGCCCTGGCCGCCGCCGCGGCCCCGTGGACCGACCGGGTCCCGGTCGTCACCACGGCGGCCCGGCCGGAGGGAGCGCTCGCGGACGTCGAGGCGCTGCTCGTCCGGCCGGACGGCTACATCGCCTGGATCGGCTCCGGCGGCTCCGGCGCGGCCGGCCTGACCGACGCCCTGGGCCGCTTCTTCGGCGCCCCCCGTGACACCCACTGAGACGGACACCAGGACCGGACGCCCCGCCACCGCGGGCGTTCCACGCCAGCCACGTCCACGCTGACCAAGTCCACGCTAACCAAGGAGGAAGCATGCCGTTCATCAACCCCGAAGACGGGCACCTGACCGTCCTCAACCTGTTCAAGACCGACTCCCGCGACCGCGTGGACACGCTGGTCAAGGAGATGTCGAAGATCGTCGACACCGCGGACTTCCCGGGCTGGATCTCCAGCACCGTGCACCGCGGCGAGCACACCCCGGGCACCCTGAACTTCATCCAGTGGCGCGGCATGGACGACCTGGAGTCCCGGTACAACGACAGCGAGTTCAAGCACCACACCGTCCCGGTCTTCCGGGAGATCACCACCTACGTCCGGCTGATGCAGAACGAGGTGGAGTCGAGCCTGCGCCACCCGTCGCTGGGTGACGTCACCGAGGTCTCCCCGGACCGCGACGACTACACCGTCATCGAGGTGCTCGGCGTGGACCCGGCCGACCAGCGCGCCCTGGTCGCCCACGAGAGCACCGCCCACTCCTGGCTGCTGGACGTCCCCGGCTACCGCTCGCGGACCGTGCTGCGCGGCATCCGGTCCCGCAACCTGCAGGGCGGCGACAGCACCCTGGCGACGGTCGGCACCGACAACGACTTCGTCGTCGTCTACTCCCAGTGGGCCGGCAAGGAGGCCTACGACGCCTTCCGCACCCAGGCCGAGGCCGACTGGTCCACCGCCCGCAGCGGCTTCGGGGCCAAGCGCGGTTCGCTGATCACCAGCGCCGACTGGAACGGCTACCGCCCGGTGCACACCCGCTCCGCGGGCGACCCGGTGGCGGTCTGACCCCCGCACCGCACGAACCCCGAAGGGGCCCCCGGCAGTCAGCCGGGGGCCCCTTCGGGGTTCGTGCGGTCAGCCGGCGATCGAGTCCCAGTGCCACCGGGAGTCGAAGGAGGAGACCTCGACCTGCGCTCCGGCGGCGACCAGCGCCGCCGCCCGGCTCGTCGCCCGCGCGACGAACCCGGAGAGCCGGTGGGCCGCCAGCAGGTCCTGCTCGTCGAAGGGCAGGCCCTCGCAGCGCAGCAGCCGCAGGTCCATGAAGCCGTTGAACGTCCGCCCCAGCACCTCCACGGCCTGCGGGCTGCGGACGGTGAAGCGGACCCGGGCCGCGACGTGGCCGTTGTGGTGCTGGTCGGAGTAGTACGCGACGTCCGGGATCACCGGCGGCACGAAGTGGTCGCGCGCGGCGATCTCGGGCACCTTCGGGAGGTTGCCGACCAGGAAGTGCCACGAGTTGTACTGCATCCGCGAGGAGATCGCCCACGCGGTGTCGGCCAGGTGCGCGGCGGAGCCGCCGAAGAGCCGGCGGGAGTCCTCCGACGGGACGACGCAGCAGAAGAAGTGCGGGATCTCCCACTCGGCGATCCTGGCGTACTCCTCGGCGCGCAGCGCCGCGATCAGTGCGGGGAGCGAGCGCATCCCCCGGCTCATCGCGAAGTCGGCGTCGAACACCGCGGTCGCCGCGCGCACGCTCTCGTGCACCAGGGACTCCAGCCCGGTGCCGAAGGCGCCGTGCGGTCCGGCCAGCCAGTCCGGCGACGCCGCGACGGAGGCGGTCAGCTCGTCGAGGGTGTCCCCGGCGACGGGGAGCCGCTCGCGCAGCCGCGCGCAGAGCTCGGCCTCCAGCCGGCGGGCGTCGTCCTTGACCGGGCCCGCGACCCGCTCGATCTTGTGCATCAGCGGGCCGTAGATCTCCCGGTAGAGCTGCACCCTCCCGACGAGCTCCCGGCGCCGCGCGGCCAGGGCCCCGGCGAGGGCGTCGAGCGCGGCGACCCCGTGCCCGTCCGGGGCCGGTACGGGCGGCAGCTCCCCGGCGGCCGCGTTGTAGGCGGTGCGGGTCCGCTCCAGCAGCAGGGCCACGTGGTCGAGCGTCAGCTGGGTCCCGTTGGCCTCCTCGATCCGGGCGTAGCCGGCCGAGCGGACCAGCAGGGTGAGGCAGACCACCAGGAGGACGTCGCCGTCCGCCCACAGGTCGAGCGGCACCGTCCCCAGGCTGGTGAGCGTGCAGTCGGGGTGGCCCGGCCGCAGCGTCTTGCCGGTCAGGTTGTTCCGGTCGCGGAAGTTGGTGTACTGGCGTTCGCCGACGTAGAGGACGAACGGCGCGGTCCGCAGCGCCGCCTCCTTCAGGGTGTCGAGCAGCTCGCGCCGGCCCTCGGGGCCGGCCGCCGCCAGCCACCGGCGGCCGTCGGCGACGGACTGCCGCCAGCGCTCGGCGGCCAGGGCCAGTTCGGTCCGGTAGGCGGCGAGGTCCTCGGCGGTCCAGGGCACCCGCAGGACGCCGTCGACCAGGTCGGCGGTGTCGCTCAGTGCGCCCCGGGACGGGACGCGGACGGCGAGCCGGCCGCTGCGGTCCAGCCCGATCTCGCCGAGGAACGCGGTGGCGGCGTCCCCGGGCCGGTCGGGGGCCCGGCCGTCGTCCCGCCAGGACCGGCCGACCAGGACCTTCAGCGCGGCCTCGTCCTCGACGGGCAGCGCCCGCAGCTGGATGTCGGCCGGGACGTGCCCGGCGAGGGTGAGCAGCGTGTCCACGGCGGTGGCGAGGTCCGGCGCGGCCGCGGCCCGCCGCCAGGTCTGCGCGAGCAGCGCCGGGAAGCCGGAGTCCTCGGGGGTCAGGTAGTCGGGCCCGCCGGCGCCGGCGGGGCGGCCGAGCCGGCTGGGCCGCCGGCTCTGCCGGGCCTTGGCCAGCGCCGCGCTGCGGGTGAGGGTGTCGTCCCGCTCGGTGGGCAGGGTCATGAAGTGCCCCTGGCGGTGAGGTCGACGTGGTCCCACATCCGGTCCTCGGTGGCGGTCCACTCCTCGTCCACGTAGATGCAGTCGACGGGGCAGACCATCACGCACTTGGGGCAGCCCGAGCAGAGTTCGGGGATGATCTGGACGTTGAGCCCGTTGTCGAAGATCGCGCCGAACTCGGCCGGGCAGCTGCGCAGGCAGGTGTCGCAGGTGATGCACTCGGACGTCTCGATGCGGCGCGGCGGCTTCTTCCAGTTCTCGTCGCGGGACCGCCGGGCGATCCGTTCCTCACGCGCGGTGGTGGTGACTGAAGGAGTGTCCTTCACCCATGGCATGGTCTTCTCCTCACAAGTGGTGGCCCGTCAGGTCGTGCGGGACTGCTCGTGCGGCGGGCGCCCGGCGGTCGGGCGCCCGTGCGGGTGGCTCAGAACGCGCCGAAGTACTCGCGCTGCTCCCATTCGGTGACGCCGCCGGGCGCGCTCTCCGGGAGCTCGGCCGCGCACCAGGTGTCGAACCGGCGGGCCTCGCTCTCCTTGAGCTTCGCCAGGCAGGACTTGAGCGGTGCGCCGAGCAGTCGTTCGGCGCGGTCGCTCGCGCGGAAGGCCTCGAGTGCCTCGTGCAGGGTGCGGGGCAGCGGCCGGTGGGCGGCGGGCTGCTCCGGAACGCCGGCGAGCAGCCCGTCGAGGCCCGCGTGCAGCTGGGAGGCGATGGCCAGGTAGGGGTTGGCGCAGGGCTCCCCGATCCGGTTCTCGACGTGGGTCGAGCTGCCGCCGCTGAGTATCCGGACCATAGCGCTGCGGTCCTCGAACCGCGAGTCCACCGAGGTCGGCGCGAGCGTGAACTCCGGTGCCAGGCGCCGGTATCCGTTCACAGTCGGCACGGAGAGCAGGCAGAACTCGCGGGCGTGCGACAGCAGGCCCTCGGTGTAGGCCCGGCCCTCGGCGGAGATGGCGTCCTGCAGGCCGTCGCCCTCGGCGAAGAGGTTGACGCCGGTCTTGGCGCTGGTCACCGACTGGTGGAGGTGCCAGCCGCTGGGGTCGAAGCTGTCCAGGCGGGGCAGCGTCATGAACGAGGCGTGGTAGCCGCGCCGCCGGCACTCCTGCTTGAGCTGGGTGCGGAACAGCAGCATGGCGTCGGCGGCGTCCAGGGCGAGCATCGGGTTGAAGGTGGTCTCCAGCTGCCCGGGGCCGGACTCGTGCTCGAAGGAGCGCAGCGGCAGGCCGAGCCGCATCAGCATCGCGGCCAGCGGGTCGGCGACGTGGGCCACCGAGTCGTAGGCGCTGTCCAGGTTGAACTGGTAGCCGGGGTTCACCGCCTCGACCTGCGGGGCCGGGCCCTGCAGGCCGAAGCCGTTGCCCTCGTTGCCCACCGGGCCGCCGGTCAGCCGGGTGAGGTACCACTCGACCTCGAGGCCGATGACCGGGGACAGCTCGTGCCGGGCGTAGTCGGCGCAGACCCGGCGCAGCACGTTGCGGGCGGAGAGCGGGTGCGGTGTGCCGTCGCGCAGGTACTCGTCGCCGAGCACCCAGGCGGTCCGCGGCTCGGTCCGCGGCAGCACCTGGAAGGTGCGCGGGTCCGGGACGAGCACGAAGTCGCCGGCGCCGCGCAGTTCGCCGACCCCGACGCCGGCGTCGGCGAGGAAGTCGACGGCGACGGCGTGGCCGGTGTCGAAGAGGAACGGCCCGGCGCTGAAGTCCATGCCGTTGCGCAGCACCGAGCGGAACACGCCGGCGGGCACGGTCTTGGAGCGGGCGAGCCCGTGCGGGTCGCAGAACACGACCCGGACGAGGTCGACCTCGTCCAGCTGGAGCTCGACCTGCTCGGCGGCGGCGGCCTGCCGTTCGTCCCAGAGCCCGAACTCGGCGACGAACGAGGGGCGCCCCACGCTCTCGTCGCCGCCGTGCAGGGACCATGACCTGGAAACCATGATCATCTTCCTTTCGTTGTGATGCCGGGGGGAGTGAGGGTGAGGCCGAGCGCCGTCTCGACGAGTTCGGCGGTCGAGAGCACCAGGCCGTCGGCACCGACCCGGCCCACGAGCTGGAGCCCGACCGGGAGCCCGGCCGGGGTGAGGCCGACCGGCAGCGACAGCGCGGGCTGGCCGGTCAGGTTGAACGGGTAGGCCGCGGGGGCCCACGACAGCCAGCGCAGGTCCTCGGGGTCGGCCGCCCACGGCGGGGCGATCGCCTCGGCGGCGAACGCCTCGATCGGGACGGTCGCCATCGCCAGCAGGTCGTGGGACTCCATCACCGAGGCCAGCCGGGCCCGCAGGGCGAGCCTGGTCTCCTCGGCGCGGGCCACCGCGGCGGCGCCCAGGGAGCGGCCGTAGCGCACGATCGCGAGCCGGCCCGGGTCGCACCCCGGGTCGTCCTCCGGCGCGGTGCCGTGGGCGTCGGCGGCGGCCAGGATGTCCACCAGGGCGCGGTACGGATCGGGGAACGGCACCTCGATCCGGTCGACCCGGTGCCCCAGCGCGGCCAGCACCGGCAGGACGCCCTCGGTGACGTCGCGGACCGGCCCGGACGTCCCCGGGAACTCGATCCAGCCGATGCGCAGCCCGGCGGGCTCCGCCGCGGCCACGAGCGGCGTCGTCCCCGAGTCGGGGTCGCGCGGGTCGGCGCCGCCGAGCACCGCCGTCAGCGCCGCGGCGTCCGCCACCGTCCGCGCCAACGGCCCGACGTGCGAGAGCCGTTCGGGGCAGGGCGGCACGTAGGGGATCCGGCCGTAGGAGGGCTTGAAGCCGACCACGCCGCAGAACGCCGCGGGGATGCGCACCGACCCGGCACCGTCGGTGCCGAGCGAGGCGGTGCACAGGCCCGCCGCCACCGCGGCCGCCGAGCCGCCGCTGGAGCCGCCGGCCGTCCGGCCGAGCGCCCAGGGGTTGCGGGTGGGGGAGGAGACCCGGCACACGGTGCTCGCGCTCCAGCCGTACTCCGACGTCGTCGTCTTCCCCACGACGATGGCGCCCGCGGCCCGCAGCCGGGCCACGGACGGGGCGTCGGCGGCGGGCCGCCGGTTGGGCAGCAGCGAGCCGCGCCTGGTGGGGAGGCCCTCTGTCTGGATGAGGTCCTTCACCGATACCGTGACGCCGAGCAGCGGCCGGTCGCGGAAGGCGGCCGGGCCGAGGGCGGCCAGCAGACGGTCGGCCGCCTCGGCCTCGCGCAGCGCGCGGGCCTGCGCGACCTCGACGTACGCGCCGAGGGAGGGGTCCGTGGCGCGGATCGCGCCGAGCACGTCCAGCACGTGCCCGGCGACCGTGGAATGACCTTCGAGGAGGAATTTCCGGGTTTCGGGAATGCTGCGGCAGATCGACTGCCTCGTCGTTGTGGTGGGGACTGACACGAGTCCACTACAGGACATCGGCCGAATTTCCCGCAACTTGCCGATTGCCGGTGTTGCATCTGCGTGCATTCCTCAGTTGAACGGGATTTCTTGCGAATGCGGCGGGCTCCTAGCAGCATGTTTCGGAAGGTAATTCAGGCGCACTTATCACTCAGGAGAAGACCCGATGACCCCACGGATGGACAACCCTTCTCTGGTCGTTCCCGGCACCCTGCAGCCCCTGCTCGACCTGACCGAGGTCATCGGCAAGGTCGGAGTGCCGCAGTCGACCCTCGACCTCATCCGGCTGCGCGTCAGCGAGATCAACGGCCGGGTCTACCTGCTCACCGACGAGCCGGGCAAGGACGGGCCGAAGGACGAGCGTCTGCCGCAGGTCGCCACCTGGCGCGAGGAGTCCTGCTTCACCGGAGCCGAGCGCTCCGCGCTGGAGATGGCCGAGGCGGTCACCCTGATGACCGACCCGCAGGACATGGCCTCGGACGCGGTCTGGGAGGACTCCTCGCAGTACTACACCGACGAGCAGCTCGGCGCGCTGGTCATGCACATCGGCCTGGTGAACTTCTGGAACCGCGTCAACGTCGCCACCAACCAGGAACCCGCCGTCTGGCGCTGAGAAGGAGCCCGACCACCGTGTTGAAGCTCATCAACGCCGGCCTGGGCAGGACCGGCACCACGTCCCTGCAGGTGGCCCTGGACCGGCTCGGTCTCGGCCCCTGCTTTCACATGTTCGACATCGTCGGCGACGAGACCCGGCTCAAGGAGTGGGAGAAGGTCGTCTGCGACGGTGCCGAAGCCGACTGGGCGGCGCTCTTCGAGGGCCGCACCTCCGCCGTGGACGGCCCCTGCGCCGTCTACTACCGGCAGATCAGCGAGGCCTTCCCGGAGGCCAAGGTGATCCTCACGGTGCGCGACGCCGAGGGCTGGTACCGCAGCACCCACGACACCCTCTTCCAGTTCGTCCTGCGCAGCGCGGAGAACCCGCCGGAGCCCGGCTCCCACCAGGACCGGCTGCTCCGCGTCACCAGCACGATGGTCTGGGACGGCATCTTCGGCGGCCGGTTCACCGACAAGGACCACGCCATCGAGGCGTACCACCGGCACAACGAGGAGGTCGTGCGGGCCCTCGGCGCGGACAACGTCCTCGTGTACGACGTCAAGCAGGGGTGGGAGCCGCTCTGCGCCTTCCTCGGCGTCGAGGTCCCCGAGGAGGACTTCCCACACGCCAACGACTCCGCGGCCATGCGGCAGCGGATCGCCCAGGCGGCCGGCGCCGGTCCGGCCCCGACCGGTTGAGCCAGCGAGGGAGCATTCGGTGCTGATCACGGAAATGACGGTCCCCGGCGCGTACCGCGTCGAGCCGGAGACCCTGAGCGACCGCCGCGGGTACTTCTTCGAGTCGGTGAAGACCAGCGCCCTGCTGGCCGCCAGCGGCTGGGAGTTCGCGGTCCGCCAGGTCAACTACTCGGTGTCGAGGCGGAACACCCTCCGGGGCATCCACGGCACCAAGGTCCCGCCCGGCCAGGCGAAGTTCGTCACCTGCGTGCGCGGCAGCGCGCTCGACATCGCCGTCGACCTGAGGGTGGGGTCGCCGACGTTCGGCCACTACGACGTCACGTACCAGAGCCCGGAGACGGGGACGGCGGTGTACCTGCCCGACGGGATCGGTCACGCCTTCCTGGCCCTGAGCGACGACACCTGCATGAGCTACCTCTGCTCGCAGGAGTACGTGCACGGCACCATGATCGACGTCGACGCGCTCGATCCGGCCCTGGGCCTGCCCTGGGACCTGAAGGAGGAGCCGATCCGCTCGGACAAGGACGCCGCGGCGCCCACCCTGGCCGAGGCGGCGGCGGCCGGCCTGCTGCCCACCTACGAGGAGTGCCTCCCCCGGCCCTTCCCCGCGCTGGTGAACGGCGGCCGCTAGCGGCCGTGCCGGAACGCCGGAGCACCCCGCCGGCCGGACGGCCACCGACCGGGACGCGCCCGCACCACGAGCATCCGCACGACCGCGGGACGGGCAGGCGCACGACGCCAGCACGACGCCAAAGGGAACGGCAGCCGGAGTCCGCGGACTCCGGCTGCCGTTCCCTTTCCCTTTCCCGTGACCGCCTCACCCGGTCCCGCCGACCGGGCCCTCCTGGCCCAGGGCGTGCTCGCGGATCCGGGCCATCAGGGCGGCCTGCCGCACCAGCTCGTGGTGGTGGGCCGGCCGCGCCGCCGGGTCGCGGACGGCGTCGTGGAAGGCGGTGAAGACGCCGAGGAACTGGTCCGAGGCGGGGGCGGTGATCAGGGTCTCGCGGTCCCGCTGCTGGAGCCGCAGGACGGGGCGGGCGTCCCGGGAGGGGGTGAAGGCCCACTCCAGCACGAGCCGGCCCTCGCTGCCCCAGAGGTCGTAGGTCGACCGGTAGCTGTGCGACAGGCCGAAGGAGCAGTTCGCGGTGACGCCGTCGTCGCCGCGCAGCAGCGCCACCCCGGAGACGTCCACGCCCAGGCCGCCGTCGAACTCCAGCCCGGCGCCCAGGACCCGCGCGGAGTCCCCGAGGTACTCCTGGGCCGCGCGGACGGGGTAACAGCCGACCTCCCAGAGCGCCCCGCCACCGAGGTCGGCCTGGTACTTGATCCCGTTCGGGTCGGTCGGGGGGATGCCGAACGCGCCGTTGAAGGCCCGGAGCCGGCCGATGGCACCCTCGGCGAGCAGGGAGCGCGCCAGCTCGTGCTGGGGGTGCCGCAGGAACGCGAAGTTCTCCATGATGAGCAGTCCGCGCTCCTCGGCGAGCGCCACGAGGGACCGGGCGGTCTCCTCGCTGGGCACCGCGGGCTTCTCGATCAGGACGTGCTTCCCCGCGCTCAGCGCCCGGTGCGCCCACTCCGCGTGCTGGCTGTTCGGCAGCGGGATGTAGACGGCGTCGACGCCGGGCGTCTCGAGGAGCCGGTCGTAGCCGGCCACGGCCTCGCAGTCGAACGGGGCCGCGACGCTCTTGGCCTTCTCCTGGGAGCGGCTGGCCACCGCCACCAGGTGGAACGGTGACTGCCGGATCGCCGGCAGGGCCCTCCGGACGGCGATGTCGGCGCACCCGATGATGCCGATGCCGGGGCCCCGCTCGGATTCGTGAACGGGTGACAGATCTTCGATTTTCACAGGTCCACCTAAGCGACAAGAGGAATTCACGTGCCTGAATCGGGATGAGGTCAGCGTAGGTAGCCGCCGCTTTGTCCGTCAACACCCGCGGATAAACGCGGCCCCGGGTCGCAAGGTCTCTTTCGGTCGCCACTTCCCCCGATATAAAGTGCGGTCATTCGCCTAATTGGCACGAATCCACTGAGGAGGCGGCACGGTGAAGGGCATCATCCTGGCCGGCGGCAATGGTACGAGGCTCCATCCGATCACGCTCGGTGTCTCCAAGCAAATGCTCCCGGTTTACGACAAGCCGATGATTTACTACCCGCTGTCGGCCCTCATGCTGGCGGGGATCACCGAGATCGAGATCATCACCACCCCCGAGGACCAGGAGATGTTCCGCCGGCTGCTGGGCGACGGCTCCTGGCTCGGCATCACCCTCACCTACGCCGAGCAGGACAAGCCCCGGGGGCTCGCCGACGCCTTCCTGGTGTCCGAGGAGCACATCGGCGACGACTCGGTGGCCCTCGTGCTGGGCGACAACATCTTCCACGGCTACGAGTTCGGGCCCATGCTCCAGCGGGCCGCGCAGGACCTGGAGGGCTGCGTCCTCTTCGGCTACCCCGTGCGCGACCCGGAGCGCTACGGCGTCGGCACCGTCGACGAGCGCGGCCGGCTCGTCGCGATCGAGGAGAAGCCCGAGAAGCCGCAGACCAACATGGCGATCACCGGGCTCTACCTCTACGACAACCAGGTCGTCGACATCGCGCGGCAACTCCGGCCGTCCGAGCGCGGGGAGCTGGAGATCACCGACCTCAACCGGGTCTACCTGGAGCGCGGCGAGGCCACGCTCATCCCGCTGGGCCGCGGATTCGTCTGGCTCGACACCGGGACCCACGACGCGCTGATGGAGGCCGGGGACTACGTGCAGGTCCTGGAACACCGTCAGGGCGTGCGCATCGCCTGCCTCGAGGAGATCGCCTGGCGCATGGGCTACATCGACCAGGAGACCTGTTTCCGGCTCGGCAGCCGCCTCGCGAAATCGTCCTACGGCCAATACATCATGGAAATGGCGCAGGCCGGCTGACCGAGCGGGGTCCCGGAACACCGAATTCCCCTCCCACCGAAAGAGGTTCGATCGCCGTGAAAATCCTGTTCACCGTCGGGGGCAGCCAGGCGGCCGTCTTCGGCGTCGCCCCGCTCGCCGCGGCCGCCCGGAACGCCGGCCACGAGATCCTGGTGGCCGCCGACGAGCCGCTGATGGCCGCCGCGGCCTCGGTCGGCCTGCCCGCCGTCTGCATCACCCCCGAGCGCATGCGGTACGGCCAGGAGGCCATGACCGCCACCGCCCGCATCGACGCCCTGCTGGAACTGACCGGGGCCTGGACCCCCGACCTCGTGGTCGGCGGCCTCTCCCACGTCCCGCGGGCGCTCGCCGCCAAGCTGAAGGTCCCCTACGTCCGGCACATCTGGCACATCGCCCCGATGGCGCGCCGCGACCGCAAGGCGGTGGAGGAGCTGCAGCCGGAGCTGGAGCGCCTCGGCCTGTCCGAGCTCCCGGCCCCCGACCTCTTCATCGACCTCTGCCCGCCCTCCGTCCGCCCGGCCGGCGCCCCCGAAGCCCGGTCGATGCGCTGGGTGCCCCGGGTCAGCCAGCGCCGGGTCGAGCCCTGGATGTACACCCGGCCCGAGGGCCGGAAGCGGGTGCTGATCACCGCCGGGACCCGCAACCTCGTGCTCGACGCCGCCGGGAGCTCGCTGCGGGGGCTGGTCGACGGGCTCACCGCGGCCGGGGCCGAGGTGCTGATCGCGGCACTGCCCGAGGCCGCCGAGCAGTTCGGCGCGGAGCTCGGCGACGTCCGGATCGGCTGGATCCCGCTGGACGTGGTCGCCCCCACCTGCGACCTGGCGGTCCACCACGGCGGCGCGACCACCGCCATGACGCTGATCAACGCGGGCGTGCCGCAGCTGATCATCCCCGACAACGGCTACGGCAAGGCCGTCGCGGAGGCCGTCCGCGACTTCGGCGCCGCCCTGATCGTCGACAAGCACCGGCCGGAACCGGGCCGGACCCCCGACGAGGTGATCGCCGCCGGCTGCCGGGAGATCCTCTCGGACCCGCGCTTCGCCGAGCGGACCCGGCTGCTCGCGAAGGAGAGCGCGTCGCTGCCGACCCCGTCCGAGGTGCTGCGGGAGCTGGAGGCCCTCGTCGCCCCCTGATCCCGTGCACCAGATCGTCGCCATGCCGGCCGGTAGCCTCACCGGCCGGCATTCCGTTTGCCCGGACGGGCTGACGGGCTGACGGGCTGACGGGCTGACGGGCTGACGGGCTGACGGGCTGACGGGCTGACGGGCTGACGGGCCGGCGGGCCGGCGGACGGGCGGCGGCCGGGCGCCGGGCGGCCGGGCAGGGGCGCCGCGCTACGCCCCGGGGCCTCCGTCCGTGGCGCTGGCCCGCCCCGCGGGGCCGCGGAAGGCCGCCGCGGCGGCCCGCCACCGGCGGTCGTCCGCCGTCGGCGCGCGGGCCGGGAAAACGCGGATCGCCCCGAGGCCGACGGAGGGGGCTCCGTGGTCTCGGGGCGATCCGGGTCACCGGGGGCGAACCCGCCGGGTGGGTCAGACGAGCGCCTCCAGCTTGGGCACGATCTCGCCGGGGGTCGGCAGGGACGCGATCTCCTTGGCGAGGAACTGGGTCCGCTCGGTGTAGCTGGGCGTCTCCAGCAGCTCCTTGCAGGCCGCGGCGATCACGGCGCCCGGCTCCTTGTCGGGCTCCTGCTCCTGCGGCCACAGCGTCTTGGCGGCGCCGAAGTCGCTGATGGCCTTGGCGATGGCCTCCCGGTGGTAGTTCGGCGGGAACTCCGGCGGGTTCTCCGGGATGATCAGCTGCGGCACGCCGTTCGCCATCAGGGTCGTGGCGGTGGTGGCGCCACCGTGGTGGACCGCCAGGTCACAGGTGGCGGCGGCGACGTCGACCGGGATCCAGCCGACGCGGGCGTCGCCCAGCTGCGAGCCGAAGCGCTCGGCGGCACCGGGGGAGGCCGCGATCAGGACCTCCGCGCCCAGCTTGTCCAGCTCGCTGACCAGCAGCGGCATGGACCAGCCCGGGTCGCGGAACATCAGGCTGCGGAAGCCCGAGGTGACGAGCACGCGACGACGGCCCTCGGGCTTGGTGTACATCCACCGCTCGAGCCGGCGCTGCGGGTTGCTCGGGATCCAGCGCACGGACTGGGCGGCGGGGTCGTGGGACGGGCGCAGCGACGGCGGGGTCGAGTCGAGCAGCAGGTCGGGCTTGAGCAGCCCGTCCACGCCCAGGCGCTCCAGCTCGGGGCGGAGCTCCTCCTCGGCGCCGGGGTCGATGCCGGTGAGCGGGATGCCCAGGTACTCGACCTGACGGACGTACGGGACCTTGAGGTGGGCGGCGAGCAGCATCGCCGCGTAGCTCTGCGAGCTGCCGACCACCACGTCGGGGGTCCAGTCCTTCGCCAGCTCCAGGAGGGACTCCACGCCGGCCAGACCCATCCGGGCGAAGCCGCGGCCCTGACCGATCATCTCCTGGTCGCCGAGCTCGCGGGGGAAGCGCAGGCCCCGGCCCGGGTTGGTGATCCGCATGAAGTGCCGGATCGGGTCGACGGTGAAGCAGAACGTGGGCAGGCCGATGGCCTCCGCGGTCTCCACCCACGGCTCGTGGGCGGCCAGGATGACCTGGTGGCCCGCGTTGCGCGCGGCCGTCGCCAGCGGGGCGGCGGCGTAGTAGGTGGCCTGGCTGCCTGTGGTGATGAACAGGATTTTCATGGCACTCCGGATGCTTTTTGTGAGACGGCCTGACGCATTTATGGGCTGCATCGATGTTCCCCAGTGGCGGCTTTTTCTGTCAATCACCGGCAATTGGCGGCGGTGTTCGATTGCGGATTTCGCGCAGTTGAACGGGATGAACGCGGGCCTCGTTTTCACGGGGTCGACGATGGCAACATCGAAGAAGTCAGCACCGTCGGCGGCCCACCACCATGGGGTCACCGCGTGTGGCGACGAAGCCGCAGGAAATCCGATACCGAAAGACGGTGGCACCCATGAACAGCCTGATCTACAACGCTCGCATGGCGCTGCGCGACATCATGGAAGTGAACATCTACTCGCAGGGCAACGACAAGGTCTACCTGACCGTTTTCCCGGACCTCGTCTGGGAGGGCACCGAGGAGACGCAGACCGAGAAGGTCATCCAGTTCGTCCTGGGCCGCCTGCACGACATGGAGATGGACATCGCCGGCGAGGACGCCGTGCAGACCCTCCTGGACGGCAAGGCCGTGGAGATCGTCCGCAAGGCCGCCTGAGCAAGCCGCTGCGCCGTGCCTTCGCGTCCGCGGGGCCCGGTGGCCATCCCCGAGGAGGTACGTCGGTCTTGATACCCCGTTATTCACTGCCCGAGATGGCGGAGCTCTGGTCGGACCAGGCCCGGTACACCACCTGGGCCGAGGTGGAGGTCCTGGCCTCCGAGGCGCAGGCACTGCTCGGGCGGGTGCCCGAGGGCGCGCTGGCGGACATCCGGCGGGCGCGGGTGCCGTCGGCGGCGCGCGTCGCGGAGCTCGAACGCGAGCGGGACCACGAGATCCTCTCCTTCCTCGCCGCGTTCTGCGAGGACCTGCCGGACGACTCGGCCCGCTGGGTCCACCACGGCATGACCAGCTACGACCTGGTGGACACCGCGCTAGGGTCCACCCTGGCCCGGGCCTGCGACGTCCTGATCGGCGCCACGGCCCGCCTGCGCGGGGTGCTGGTGGAGAGGGCGGTCGAGCACTGGGACACCCCGTGCATCGGGCGCACCCACGGCATGCACGCCGAGCCCACGACCTTCGGCCACAAGCTGGCCGGCTTCGCCTTCGCGGTCGACCGCTCGGTCGGGCGGCTGAGGCAGGCGCGCGAGCAGGTCGCGGTCGGCACGATCTCCGGCTCCGTCGGGACGTACGCGCTGATCGACCCCTTCGTCGAGGAGCACGTGTGCGCGGCCCTCGGCCTCGGCGTGGAACCGGCGCCGAGCCAGGTCGTGGCCCGCGACCGGCACGCCCAGCTCGTCGCGGCGATCGCCACGCTCGGCGCCTGCGTCGAGCAGATCGCCGTCGAGGTGCGGCTGCTGTCCCGCAGCGAGGTCCGCGAGGTGGAGGAGCCCCGGACCGTCGCGTACCAGGGGTCCAGCGCCATGCCGCACAAGCGCAACCCGACGACCGGCGAGCGCCTCACCGGGCTGGCCCGGCTGCTGCGCGGGTACGCCGGGACGATGCTGGAGAACGTGGCGCTCTGGCACGAGCGGGACCTGTCCCACTCCTCCGTGGAACGGGTCGTCCTGCCGGACGCCATGACCGTCGCGCACTACCAGGTGACCTCGGCGGCCGACCTGGTGCGGGGCCTGCAGGTCTTCCCCGGCCGGATGCGCGACGCGATCGACCGGACCAACGGGCTGGTGTACAGCTCGGCGGTGCTCGCCGACCTGCTGGAGGGCGGGAGCGAGCGGGAGCGGACCTACCGGATGATCCAGGACGCCGCGAACGGGGAGGACTTCCTCGGCCGGCTCAGGGCCGAGGGGGTCGCCACGGACCACCTGGGACCGGAGCGCTTCCTGGTCCACCATGACGTCATCTACAAGCGACTGGAGAGCCTTCGTGAGCTGGAGCATTGAGCGGGAGAGCGGTCCCGACCTCGACCTCGAGGAGGTTCTGCGGGTCTACCGGGAGTCCGGCCTCGGCGAGCGCCGGCCGGTCGACGAGACCGAGCGGATGGCGGCCATGGTGCGCAACGCGAACCTGGTCGTCACCTGCCGCGTCGACGGCGAGCTCGTGGGCATCGCGCGCAGCGTCTCGGACTTCGCCTACGTGACCTACCTGTCCGACATCGCCGTCGTCCGCAGCCACCAGCGGTCCGGCATCGGCCGGGAGCTGATCGAGGCGACCCGCAAGGAGGCGCCGCAGGCCAAGATCGTCCTGCTGTCGGCCCCCGCCGCGACGGAGTACTACCCGCACATCGGCTTCACCGCCCACCACTCCGCCTGGGTGCTGAACCCCTGAGTCCGTGAGGGTCCGCCCGCAGTGCCCCGCGCCGGCCACCGGCGCGGGGCACTCGTGGTTCCCGGGGGCGGGGTGGGCCGCGGGGGTGGGCGCCGGGGGCGACCGTGCCGGAGCGGACGGCTCGCCCGCGGCCGTGCTCGTGCCGGAGCGGACGGCTCGCCCGCGGCCGCTACTGCGGCGGGGACGGTCCGGCCGGCGGCCGGGCGACGGACGACGGGTCGCTTCTCGACGGGTGCCGCACCGCCCCCGCGGTCCCACGGCGCGGCGGTGGCCCCCCACCCGGCGGCCGGGCCGGGGGCACCGACACGGGACGAGGGACGGGCGCCGTGACGGGACGGCGCCAGGGCGGGACGACGGGACGGCGCCACCGGGAACCCTCCCGGTGGCGCCGTCCCGTCGTCTCGGTGCGGGCCGCGCCCTCGCGGCGCCGGCTCAGGCGACCGCCATCTCGGTGTCGCGGTTGACGAGCGCCGCGTAGTGGCCGCCGAGGGCGAGCAGTTCCTCGTGGGTGCCGCGCTCGGCGACCCGGCCGCGCTCCAGCACGACGATCTCGTCGGCGTCGCGGATGGTCGACAGCCGGTGGGCGACCGTGATGGTGGTCCGGCCGGCGCTCGCCGCGTCGATGGCCTCCTGGACGGCCTGCTCGGTCTGGGTGTCGAGCGCGCTGGTGGCCTCGTCGAGCACCAGGATGGGCGGGTTGCGCAGGATGGCCCGGGCGATCGCCAGGCGTTGCTTCTCCCCGCCGGAGAAGCGGTACCCGCGCTCGCCGACGACCGTGTCGTAGCCGTCCGGCAGGGACATCAGGTAGTCGTGGATGTGGGCGACCTTCGCCGCCGCGACGAGCTCCTCGTCGGTCGCGGCGGGCTTGGCGAAGCGGAGGTTGTCGGCGACGGTGGCGTGGAACAGGTAGGTCTCCTGGGAGACCACGCCGACCGCGGCCGAGAGCGTCCCGAAGGACAGGTCGCGCACGTCGACGCCGTCGATCGTGACGGTGCCGGTGGTCGCGTCGTACAGGCGCGGGATGAGGTAGCTGAGGGTGGTCTTGCCCGAGCCGGTCTCCCCGACGATGGCGAGGCTGCGCCCGGCCGGGACGGTCACGTCGACGCCGTCCAGCGTCGGCCGCTCCGCCCCCGCGTAGGAGAAGCCCACCCCCCGCAGGCGGACCTCGCCCCGCAGCACCGCCGGCTCGACGGGCCGCTCCGGCTCGGCGACGTCGACCGGCAGGTCGAGGTACTCGAAGATCCGCCCGAACAGCTCGAGCGAGCTCTGGATGTCCAGCCCGATGGTGAGCAGCCGCTGGGCCGGGCGGAACAGGCTCTGCTGCAGGGTGGTGAAGGCGACCAGGGCGCCGAGGGAGATGGCCATCCGGCCGCCGTGCGAGGTCAGCCCCGCCACCCAGTAGATCACCGCGGGCATGGAGGCCATCACGATCCAGATGGTGGACTGGTACCAGAGGCCGGCCGTGCTGGCGCGCACCTCGATGCCGGTGAGCTTGCGGGACTGCTGGGCGAAGTTGTCGCTCAGCGACCGTGACCGGCCCATGGTGTGGCCGAGCATGATCCCGCTGACCGAGAGCGACTCCTGCACGATCGAGGAGAGTTCGGAGAGCTGGTGCTGCCGCTCCCGGGAGATGACGCGGCGCTCGTCGCCGACGTGGCGGCTGACCCAGACGAACCCCGGGAGCATGACCAGCGAGGCCAGCGTCAGCCGCCAGTCGAGCAGGACCATCGCGGTGGTGGTGGCGATGACGATCGTCAGGTCCGACACCAGCGCGGTGGCGGTGGTGGTCACGGTGACCTGCATCCCGCCGATGTCGTTGGCGATGCGGGACTGCACCTCGCCGGTGCGGGTCCGGGTGAAGAAGGCCAGCGACATGCGCTGGAGGTGGGAGTACACGGAGGTCCGCAGGTCGTGCATGACCAACTGGCCGACCTTGGCGGACACGTGGGTCTGCCAGACGTTGAACGTGCTGGTGGCGATCGAGACGAAGATCATGCCGAAGGCGAGGAGCGACAGCAGCCCGGTTCTGCCCTGCGGCAACGCCACGTCCATGATCTCGCGGATCAGGAAGGGGTTCACGAGGGAGACCAGGGACGAGCCCGCGACCAGGGACGAGACGAGTAACAGGTTCTTCCGGTACGGGCGGAACAGCCTGAGGATGCGTCTCTTCTGGACGGGAGGCTGAGCGGTGGACGACCCGGTGGTGCTCACCCTGGTCTCCTTCTCTTGTGGTCAGTTCCAGTCGACGGAACGCAGGACGAGGGCGGAGTTGAAGCCGCCGTGGCCCCGGGCCAGGACGAGTGCCGTGGTCACGGGCGCGTGCCGCGGCTCGGTGACCAGATCGAGGTCGTAGTCGGGGGAGGGGGTGACGTTCGCGGTCGGCGGGATCACCCCGTCGCGCATGGCCAGCAGGGCGGTGGCGACGTCCAGCGGGGCGGCGCCCGACCCGAGCCGGCCGGTCATCGTCTTGGGCGCGGTGACGGGGACCGCCCGGGGCCCGAAGAGCCCGGTGATCGCCGCGGCCTCGATCCGGTCGAGCTCCGGGGTGGCGGCCGCGTCGGCGAAGACGACGTCGACGTCGCCCGGCGACAGGCCCGCGTCGTCGAGCGCGATCTCGATCGCCTTGCGCAGGGTCGGCTCCCGGCCGCTGTCCGGGCCCGGGTCGAAGGTCGCCCCGTAGCCGCTGATCTCGCCGTACACCCGGGTCGCGCCGCGCCGGCGGGCGGCCTCGGCGTCCTCCAGGATCAGCAGGGCGCCGCCCTCACCGACCACGTGCCCGGTGGCGTCGGCGTCGAAGGGGAGGTAGGCCCGGTCGGGGCGCTCCTCGGTGGTCATCCTCCCGGTGGTGAGCTGGGCCGCCCAGCCCCACGGGCAGATGGCGGCGTCGACGCCGCCGGAGAGGATCAGGTCGCTGCCCTTGCGGATCAGCCGGCGTGCGTGGGCGAGGGCGTCGAGGCCGCCGGCCTGGTCGCTGACGACCACGCCGCTGGGGCCGCGCATGCCGTGCCGGATGGAGATCTGGCCGGTGTTCACCGCGTAGAACCAGGCGAAGGACTGGTAGGCGCTGACGTACTGGCTGCCCTGGCTCCACAGGTTCTGGAGCTGGTCCTGGCCGAACTCGAAGCCGCCGGAGCTGCTGGCGGTCATCACGCCCATGCCGTACTCGTCGGCCGCATCCGTGCACACCCCGGCGTCGGCCAGGGCGTGCTCGGCGCCGACGAGGGCGAGCTGGGTCATCCGGTCGGTCTGCGGGATGAGCCGGCTCGGCAGGTGTTCCTGCACGGTGAAGCCGTCCACCTCGCCGGCGAGCTTCGACGGGTACTGCTCGGGGTCGAAGCGCTTGATGCGGCCGATGCCGCTCCGGGACGCGCGGGTGGCGTCCCAGTAGTCGTCCACGCCGAAGCCGTTCGGGGAGACGACGCCGATGCCGGTCACCACGACCTGGGTGCTCATGCCGCGGTGCCCCTGTCCGGTCGGGCGAGGACCATCGCGCTCTGGAAGCCGCCGAATCCGCTGCCGACCGTCAGCACCGTGTCGGTGTGCCAGTCGCGCGCGGTCAGCGGCACGTAGTCGAGGTCGCACTCGGGATCCGGCTTGTGCAGGTTCGCTGTCGGGGGCACCACGTGGTTCTCCATGGCCAGGACGGATGCGGCGATCTCGATCGAGCCGATCGCGCCGAGCGAGTGGCCGACCATCGACTTGATCGAGCTCACGGGGGTACGGCGGGCGTGGTCGCCGAGGCTGCGCTTGAAGGCGCTGGTCTCGTGACGGTCGTTCTGCTTGGTGCCCGAGCCGTGCGCGTTGATGTAGTCGACGGCCTCGGGGTTCAGCCGGGCCTCGTCCAGCGCGACCCGGATGGCCTCGGCCATCTCGCGGCCGTCGGGGCGCAGTCCGGTCATGTGGAAGGCGTTGCAGCGGCTGGCGTAGCCGGCGATCTCGGCGTACACGTGGGCGCCGCGCCGGCGTGCCGACTCCAGCTCCTCCAGGACGAACATCGCCGCGCCCTCGCCCAGGACGAAGCCGTTGCGGGTGAGGTCGAACGGCCGGGAGGCGTGCTCGGGGTCGTCGTTGCGCGGGGTGGTGGCCTTGATCGCGTCGAAGCACGCCACGGTGATCGGCGAGATCGGCGCGTCGCTGGCACCGGTGATCATCACGTCGACCGAGCCGTCGCGGATCAGTTCGGCCGCGTAGCCGACCGAGTCGATGCCGGAGGTACAGCCGGTGGAGACCACGGTCGAGGGGCCCTCGGCGCCGACCGCCCAGGCGACCTCGGCGGCGAAGGAGCTCGGGACGAAGTAGTTGTAGAGGTGCGGGACGGCGTACTCGTGGTCGACCAGGCCGAGCCGGCCGCCGTCGCTGACCACCCGGTACTCCTCGTCGAGGCCCATGGTGGCGCCCACGGCGCTGCCGACCGCCACGCCGACCCGGTGCGGCGCGAGGCCGGGCAGGTCCAGGCCGCTGTCCGCGAGCGCCTCGCGGGCGGTGACCAGGGCGAACTGCGCGGCGCGGTCGGTGCGCCGGATCTCCTGCGGGCCGAGCCCGTGCTCCCACGGGTCGAAGTCGACCTCGGCCGCGACGCGCGAGCGGAACGGCGCCGGGTCGAAGAAGGTGATCCCCCTGGTCGCCGTGCGGCCCTCGCTGAGCAGGCTCCAGAAGTTCTTCGCGCCGATTCCCCCCGGTGCCACCACCCCGACGCCGGTGATGACCACCCGCCGGCCCGTCATTCGGACTCCCAGGTGTAGAACCGCTGGGCCATGGCGTCCGCGGGGGAGCGCCAGGTCGACGGGTCGTAGGCCTGGATGAACGGCTTGAGGTCGTCGCTGATGCGGACGAAGCGCGGGTCGCCCTTCGCCTGCTCGATGAGCCGGCCGCCGTTGTCGTCCTCGAAGTCCTGGAGATGGAAGTACAGCCCGTTGTACATGAAGAGCTGACGTCGCCGAGTCCCCATGCGATGCGGCATCTCGGTCTCGTCGAAGGCGCTGAAAAGCCGAGCCACCTCAGCGCTCGAACGAGGGTCCATCTTGGCCACTATTAGATTGCTGTGCATTTGACCGCCTCCTCAGGGGGTTTACCGGGACTACCGCAGATCCTTGACCAGCGCCGCCCACCGGGCGAGCTCCTCATCCGACAAGGGGGGCAGACAGGGCTGGTCGGCAGGTGGGATTCTGAGGTCCCGCCATTCGTAGGGGGGACACACTCCGGTCGCCGCCCGCCCCATCCACATCAGGCCCTCGGCGAAGTTCTTCCATAGGGATCGCAGGACGGACCTGGGTCTCGCGCCCATGTCAATCTCCAATCATCGGGGAATATCGCCCATCGCCACGATGGGTGAAGCCCCTCAAGGGGGGGTCGGGAGGGCGTCGAATTCCACTGGAGAGCGCGATGGGACGGGAAAAGGGCGGTTCCGTGGCGGAACCGCCCTTTCCGGTGTGGCCGGGGGGGATGGTGAGGTGTCAGTGTGAAGCGGCCAGCAGCCCGCGGTTGCGCAGCACCCGGCGCTCCAGCGGGGTGAAGACCAGCAGGTCGATGGCGACGCCGACGACGAGGATCAGGACGATGCCCAGCAGCACGCCCGCCATGTCGGAGAACTCGCGCTGGTTCTCCAGGTACCGGCCCAGGCCCAGGCCGAGGTCGGGGGAGGAGGCGATGAGCTCGGCGGCCATCAGCGAGCGCCAGGAGAAGGCCCAGCCCTGCTTGAGGCCGGCCAGGTAGCCGGGCAGCGCGGCCGGCAGCAGCACGTGCCGGGCGCCGCGGGCGCCGGTCGCGCCGAGCGTGCGGCCGGCGCGCAGCAGCAGCGGCGGCACCTGGTCGACCCCGGCGATCAGGCCGTTGGTGATCGAGGGCACCGCACCGAGCAGGATCACCGCGTACATGGCCGAGTTGTTGATGCCGAGCCAGATGACGGCCGCGGGCACCCAGGCGACCGAGGGCAGCGACTGGAGGCCGGACAGCACCGGGCCGACGGCGGCCCGCAGCGGCCTGACCTGCGCGACGAGCAGACCGATCGGCGTGCCGATCAGCACGGCCGTCAGGAAGCCGGAGACGCCGCGCCAGACGCTGGTCCAGATGATCGAGAAGAGCGTGCCCCGGTCCCAGAGGTCGGTGAGCGCGTGCCAGACGTCGGCCGGGCTGGGCAGCTTGTCCGGGGTGGTCAGGTGCAGGCCGTAGGCGAGCTGCCAGAGGCCGAGGACCAGGGCGACCCCGAGCAGCGGCGGCAGCACCCGCTGACGCAGCCGGCGGCCGATCGGGGTGCGCTGCGCCGGGGCGGTCTCCAGCGCGTCGAAGCCGGCCACGACGCCGGCGGCGTCGGTGGCCGGGTCGCCCGGTACGGCGGGTACGGCGGGTGCGGAGGTGCCGCCGGCGCGGCCGGCTCCCCCGGCGGGTCCGCCCGGCCGGGGGAGCCGGCCGGGGAGGGCGTCGGGGAGGATGTCAGTGCTGGCCATGGCGGCGGATCTCCCCACGTAGGTGTTCGGTGATCTCGATGGACAGGTCGGACACCCCGGCGGACTCGATCCGGCGGGGTTGCGGCAGGTCGATCCGCCACTCGCGGGCGACCCGGCCCGGGCGGGAGGAGAGCAGCACGACGCGCTGACCGATCCGCACCGCCTCGCGCACGTTGTGGGTGACGAACAGGACGGTGAGCCGCCGTTCGGTCCAGATCCGGATGAGCTCCTCGTGCAGCAGGTCCCGGGTGATGGCGTCGAGCGCGGCGAAGGGCTCGTCCATCAGCAGCACCTCGCCGCCCTGGGCGAGGGCGCGGGCCATCGCGACGCGCTGGCGCATGCCGCCGGACAGCTCGTGCACCCGCTTGTGGTGGGAGCCGTCGAGGCGGACGAGTTCCAGCAGGCGTTCGGCCTCGGCGCGGCGTTCGGCGCGCGGGACGCCGGCGAGCTTGAGGGCGAGTTCGATGTTGCGTCCGGCGGTGAGCCAGGGGAACAGCGCGTGGTCCTGGAACATCAGGGCGGGGCGGCCGCCGGGCACCTCGATGCTGCCCGCGGTGGGCCGGTCGAGGCCGGCCACCAGGTTGAGCAGGGTGGACTTGCCGCAGCCGGAGGCGCCGAGCAGGGTGAC
>NZ_JBIALK010000007.1:0-274267 GCF_042873275.1 Kitasatospora sp. NPDC004745
GCGGCGTGCAGGGCCTCCTCGGCGATGCCGGAGGCGTAGGAGGCGCCGCCGCCGCCGTGGACGTGCAGGTCGACGAAGCCGGGGACGAGGGTGTGCCCGGTGAGGTCGAGGTCGCCGGGCTCGGGCTCGCCGCCGAGGCCGGCGATGGCGGTGCCCTCGACCGTGAGTCGGCCGCCCTCGACGACGCCGCCGGGCAGGACCAGCCGGGCGCCGGCCAGAGTGATGCGGTCCGCGGTCACGCGGTCACCTCCAAGGTGAGCAGATCCCAGGCGAGCAGGCCGGCGCCCAGGGACGCGGCGGTGTCTTTGAGCATGGCCGGTACGACCTTCGGGGGCATCTGGAAGGTCAGGCGCTCGGTGACCGCCGCGCGCAGTGGGGTGAGGAGGGTGTCGCCGGCCTCGGCCAGCCCGCCGCCGACGATCACCGTGGACGGGTCGAGCAGGCTCTGGGCGAGCACGATGCCGTCGGCGAGGGCGTCGACGGCGCGCTGCCAGACCGCGAGCGCGCGGGGGTCCCCGGCGTCCACCGCGGCGGCGCAGGATGCCGCGTCGGCGTCGGGGTCGCCGCAGGCCTCGGCCCAGGCGCGGGAGACGGCGGAGGCGGAGGCGAGCGTCTCCAGGCAGCCGCGGGCGCCGCAGCCGCACTGCGGTCCGCCGGGGCGGACCACGACGTGGCCGATCTCGCCGCCGTAGCCGTGCGCGCCGGCCTCGATCCGGCCGCCGATGCCGATGGCGCCGGCGATGCCGGTGCCCAGGGCGATGAACAGGAAGCGGTCGACACCGCGGCCGGCGCCGATCCGGCCCTCGGCGAGGCCGCCGGAGCGCACGTCGTGGCCGAGCGCGACGGGCATCGCGGAGCCGTCGGGGCCGGCCAGCCGCTCGCCCAGCAGGCTGCGCAGCGGGAGGTCCCGCCAACCGAGGTTGGCGGAGTAGACGGCGATCCCGTTCCTCTCGTCGATCGTGCCCGGGACGGCGACGCCGGCGGCGAGCGGGGCGACGCCGAAGCGGCTGCGCCCCTCGTCCGCGAGGTCGGCGGCGAAGTCGAGGATGGCGGCGACCACGGCGTCCGTGCCGTGCTCCCGCCCGGTCGGTCGGCGTGCTTCGAACAGCACGGAGCCGTCCTGGGCGAGCAGCGCGGCCTTCATGCCGGTGCCGCCTACATCGAGTGCGATGACGTGCTTCACGGAGGACAGTTTCCCCTGGCTGGTAGAAGAGGTCTAGTCCAGTTGTCGGATTGGTCTGGTCCAGAACGGGTGAGCTTTGTCGCAGCTGCGGGCGGTGTGCGGGGCTTTGCGCCGGGCGGCGCGCGGTCACCTCCTGTTGCGCATCGTGCAACGACCTCCGCACTTCGATAACTACTCGGCGGGCTCGGGGTAGTGGTGTGGACCACCGCCCGCTCGATTTGGCAGTGTTGCCGCCTCCCCCCTGCCGGATTCCCCCGTTCGGCCGCAGTCCTCCCCCCGAAGGCGGTACCCGCGTTGAACAGGCGCGCCCACGTTCCCACCCGTGTCCTCGGCACCGCGCTGGCCGGCGCGCTGGTGCTCACCGCGGTCAGCGCGTGCGGCGGGCAGGGCGACGGGACGGTCACCCTCAAGCTGGTCGCCGCCGACTACGGGGAGAACGCCGACACCGGCTCCAAGCGGTACTGGGACGAGGTCGCGCGCGGCTTCGAGGCGGCGAACCCCGGGATCAAGGTCGACGTCGAGGTCGACAGCTGGACCGACATCGGCAAGAAGGTCGACGACATGATCGCGGCCGGCAAGTCCCCCGACCTGCTGCAGACCGGCGGCTTCGCCGACCAGGTCGCCGCGGACCGGCTCTACCCGGCCGGCGACGTGCTCTCGATGGACACCCAGGCCAAGTTCCTGGACACCTTCTCGCACGCCGGCCAGGTGCTCGGCACCCAGTACGGCATCCCGTTCGTCTCGTCCTCCCGGGTGCTCTTCTACAACAAGGCGGTCTTCCGCCAGGCCGGCATCACCCAGCCGCCGGCCACCTGGAACGAGCTGCGCCAGGCCGCCGAGAAGATCAAGGCCAAGGTGCCGGGCGTGACCCCGTACGGGCTGCCGCTCGGACCGGAGGAGGCCCCGGCCGAGTCCATGCTGTGGACGCTCAGCGGCGGCGGCAGCCTCTCCGACGACGTCGGCAACTACACCATCGACAGCAACCAGAACCAGGCCACCTTCGGCTGGCTGAAGAGCAACCTGGTGGCCACCGGGCTGACCTACGCCGACCCGGGCAGGATGAACCGCACCCCGGTGTTCCAGGACTTCGCGGCGGGGAAGGTCGCGATGCTGAACGGGCACCCGACGCTGCTGCGGATGGCGACCGCCGGGAAGATCGACTTCGGCACCGCGCCGATCCCGAAGAAGGACGGCGTGACCAAGACCGGGAGCCTCGGCGTCGCGGACTGGATGATGGCGTTCAAGGCCAACGGGCACAAGAACGAGATCAAGAAGTTCCTGTCCTTCGCCTACACCCGCGAGTACCAGCTGAAGTTCGACGAGCAGTACAACCTGCTGCCGGTCACCCAGGACGCGTTCGCGCAGATGACCTCGGACCCGAAGCACGAGGACCTGAAGCAGTTCGCCGCCGGGCTCGGCAACGCCAGCTTCTACCCCTTCGGGGACCCGGCCTGGGGCGACGTCAGCAACCGGATCAAGGCCGGCATCGGGCAGGCCGTCACCGGGGACCCGAAGCAGGTGCTCACCGGTCTGCAGGACGCGGCGGTCAAGGAGGCGGCCCGGGTCCGCAAGTGAACCCGGGCCGGTGGGGGAACCGCCCCGCGGGCGCGGGTTCGAGGACGGGCCCTACGGGAGCGTGATGGCGTAGGCCTTCCGGAGGGTCTCGTGGACGGTCCAGGTGGTCCGGTCGCCCTCGCGCAGCACCGCACAGTCGCCCGGGCCGACCTCCAGGGTCGGGCCGCCCTCGACCTCGATGGTGGCCCGGCCGCTGAGCACCACGAACATCTCGTCGGCCTCGACGTCGGTGACCACGCCCGGGGTGATCTGCCAGATGCCGCGCAGCTGGCGGCCGTCGGGGGACTCGGCGAGGACCCTCCCGGAGACCTCCGGGGAGCCGGAGACGATCTGCGCGGGGTCGAGCGGGTCGGGTTCGAGGTCGGCGGTGGGGATGTGCACGGCGAAGCTGGGCGTGGTCATGGTGCCGACGCTATCCGGGGTGCGGGGTGCGCGGAGGACGCAGAGTGTGTCGGGGTTCCGCGCGAGAATGACACTCCGTAGTGAGGGCGGAGGTGTCCTGGTGGGCGAGCTGAGTGAGCGGGACGTGGCGGTGCTGGCGCTGGAGGGGCGGCAGTGGCGCACGGCCGGGGCGAAGGAGCGGGCGATCCGGGAGGAGCTGGGGATCTCCTCCACCCGGTACTACCAGCTGTTGAACGCGATGCTGGACCGGCCGGAGGCCCTGGCGCACGCGCCGGTGCTGGTGAACCGGCTGCGGCGGATCCGGGAGGCCCGCCGGGCCGCGCGCTGAACCTTGCGGGCCGGGCCGGGCCGCGCCGCGTCGCGCCGCGCCGGTCGCGTCGCGCCGCTCGCGGTGGGTGCCGCCGGACGGGTTGGGTGGGAGTCGGGCAGCGGGGTATGGCTCGGGCATGGGCTTCGAAGAGACGTGGACGCCGGTCACTGCGGCCGGGCGGGACGGAGTGCGGGCGATCCTGGAGGCGCCCGGGGGCGCGGTGATCGCCCTGGACTTCGACGGGACCTTGGCGCCGATCGTGCCGGACCCGGACCGGGCCAGGGCGCATCCCGGCGTGGTGGCCGCCCTGCGGGCCCTGGGCCCGCAGGTGCGGGCCGTGGTGGTGGTGACCGGCCGCCCGGCCGCCCTGGCGGTGGAGTACGGGGGCCTGGCCGGGCTCCCCGGGGTGGTGGTGCTCGGGCACTACGGCGCCGAGCGCTGGGAGGACGGCGAGGTGAGCGCGCCGCCGGTGCACCCCGGGGTGGTGCGGGCCAGGGCGGCGCTGCCCGGACTGCTGGCGGAGACGGGGGCGCCCGATGGGACGTGGGTGGAGGACAAGGGGCGCTCGCTGGCGGTGCACACCCGGCGCACGGACGCGCCCGAGGAGGCGCTGGAGCTGCTGCGCGGGCCGGTCGGCGAGCTCGCGGCGGGGCTCGGGCTGGTGGTGGAGCCCGGGCGGCTGGTGCTGGAGCTGCGGCCGCCCGGGGTCGACAAGGGGGCGGCGCTGACCGGCTTCCTGCGTGAGCGCGCGGCGCGGTCGGTGCTGTACGCGGGCGACGACCTCGGGGACGTGGCGGCCTTCGCGGCGGTGGAGGAGCTGCGCGGCGAGGGTCTGGCGGGCCTGCTGGTGTGCAGCGGCGCGGTGGGGGACGCGCCGGTGCGCGAACTCGCCGACCGGGCGGACCTGGTGGTCCCGGGCCCGGCCGGCGTGGTGGAGCTGCTCGAAGGGTTGGCCCTGGCGCTCACGGCGCACTGAGCCGGTCGCTCACGGCGCGTCGAGCCGGTCGCTCACAGCGCGCTGAGCTGGTCCAGGAACCACTGCTGCGGGGGGAGTGCGGTGGCCGCCGCCGCGAGGCGCTTGGTGCGGTCGGCGCGCTCCTCCTCCGCCATGGTGAGGCCCGCGTGCAGGGCGTCCGCGGTGGCGATGACGTCGTAGGGGTTCACCGTCAGGGCGTCCTCGGCGAGCTCGGCGTGCGCGCCGGCCTCGCGGGAGAGCACCAGGGCGCAGCCGTGGTCGGAGACCACCGGGACCTCCTTGGCGACCAGGTTCATGCCGTCCCGGATCGGGTTGACCAGGGCGACGTCGGCGAGCCGGTAGGCGGCCAGGGAGCGCGGGAAGTCGTCGTCGACGTGCAGGATCAGCGGCTTCCAGGTGTCGGTGGCGAACTCGGCGTCGATCTCTCCGGCGAGCCGCCGGACCTCGGCGGTGTAGGCCCGGTACTCGGCGAGGTCGGTGCGGGACGGGTAGGCGAAGGCGATGTGCACCACCCGGTCGTGCCACTCGGGGCGGGTCCGCAGCAGGTGCCGGTAGGCCTGGAGGCCGCGGACGATGTTCTTGCTCAGCTCGGTGCGGTCGACCCGGACGATGGTGCGGCGCCCGCCGACGGCCTCCCGCAGGACGGCCAGGCGCTCGTCCACGTCGGGGCGGTGGGCGCGCTCGCGCAGGAAGTCGGCGTCGGCGCCCAGCGCGTGGACGCCGAGCCGGGTGGTGCGGGTCTCCCCGGCCGAGGGCCCGGTGAGGGTGACGGTGAGGGCCTCGCGGTCGACGACGGCGCCCAGCAGCTCCTCGCAGCAGTCGGCGAAGGCGAGCGCCCAGCGCCGGGTGAGGAAGCCGGCCCGGTCGGCGCCCAGGATGCCGGTCAGGACGGCCCGGGCGACGTCGTCGGGCAGCAGCCGGTAGTAGTCCGGCGGCGCCCAGGGGGTGTGCGAGAAGTGGCCGATCCGCAGGTCGGGGCGGGCGGCGCGGAGCAGGGCCGGGGTCAGCGACAGGTGGTAGTCCTGGACGAGGACGGCGGCGCCGGGGGCCGCCTCGGCGGCGAGGGCCTCGGCGAAGGCGGTGTTGTACGCCGTGTAGGCGGCCCACTCGGTGCGGAAGTCCGCGTCGAAGGAGGGGGCGGTCGGGGTCGCGTACAGCAGGTGGTGGACGAACCAGAGGGTGGAGTTGGCGACGCCGTTGTAGGCGCAGGCGAAGGTGTCCGGGTCGATGTCGAGCATCCGGACGGCCTGTCCGCCGACGTCGTGCCCGGCGCGGTCGAGGCGGCCGTCCGGGGCCTCGGCGGCTGCTCTGCGGTCGGCCGCGCCGAGGGCGGCGCAGACCCAGACGGCGTTCGGGTCGTCGATGGCGGAGAGGCCGGAGACCAGGCCCCCGCCACCGCGCCGGAGGGTCAGCGTGCCGTCGTCAGCGGTTCCGAACGACACCGGTCCCCGGTTGGAGGCCACCAGGACGGGGGCGGTGCCGGTCGCGCTCGAACGTTCGGTCGTGAGATCGCCCATGGTTGGTACGTTGCCGTGGCCCCGGGGCGGCAAACCCCTCAGTGCCGGGTCGCGTACTCGGGCACGGTGTGCATCGGGGGGCGCTCGACAGCCGTCACCGGGTGGGTGTGGGCGGTGAACTCCCGGGTCCGCGGGTCCCGGGTGAACTGGGTCAGCAGCGGGTGGACCAGGTCGGCGGAGGCCTTCAGCCGGTGGGTGCGGTCGAGCCGTTCCAGGGCGGTGCGGTAGATGGTGGCGGCCATCCGGCCCAGCGCCTGGCCGTCCTGGTGCCGGTGGTGCCGGACCCCGACGTCCACCTGGGCGAGGGCGTCCAGTCCGACCGCCTCCAGTGCGTCCACCAGGAGTCCGAGCTCGACGCCGTAGCCGGTCGGGAAGGGGAGCCGTTCGAGCAGCGAGCGGCGCGCGGCGTACTCGCCGCCCAGCGGCTGGACGAAACCGGCGAGTTCCGGCCAGTGCAGGTTCAGCAGCGGGCGGGCGACCAGTTCGGTGACCCGGCCGCCGCCGGACGGCACGACGGCGCCGCCGCCCGTGGCCGAGCCGTCGAGCGACACCTCCAGCGGGCGGTCGTACATGGCCTTGACCAGCTGGATGTCCGGTTCGGTGAGCAGCGGGCCGAGGATGCCGGAGACGAAGGCCGGGTCGAACTCGCGCAGGTCGGCGTCGACGAAGCAGACGATGTCGCCGCGGGTCACCAGCAGTGAGCGCCAGAGCACCTCGCCCTTGCCGGGGACGGCCGGGATCCGCGGCAGGACGGCGTCGCGGTGCACCACCCGGGCGCCCGCCCCCGCCGCGACGGCGGCGGTGGCGTCGGTGGAGCCGGAGTCGACCACGACGAGCTCGTCGACCAGCGGGACGCGCTCCATCAGCTCGCGCCGGACGGTCCGGACGATGTCGCCGACGGTGGCCTCCTCGTCCAGGGCGGGGAGCACCACGCTGACCGTGTGACCGGTGCGGCGCTTGGCCTCCAGCAGGGTGCGCACCGGCCGGTCGGCCGCGCTCCACGAGCGGCGGCGCAGCCAGGACGCCGCCTGCGGGAGGAGCGCGGGGATCGGTTCGGCGGGCACGTGACTCTCCTCGGCGGGATCGGGTGGGACGCGTCATCTCGCGTGGCGGACGGTCCCGTTCGGCGTTGACGCCTTCGGATACAGTCTTCGTACAGCGGTCGGACCTTTGCACGCCGGGGTCACCGTTGAGCGCCACCACAATTTCACAAGCTCATCCAGAGGGACTGAGGGAACGGCCCGTTGACGTCCCGGCAACCTTCTCGCTCGGCTGTCGTCGTACAGGCCCCGGCGGGACAGGTGCCAATTCCGGCCTGTGGCGCGACCGCGCCACGGGGAAGATGAGGAGAGAGGCCTCGCCATCATGGCTATCGACACCGTCGCACCCGCATCCGTGGACCTCGGCCCCGCCGCCGCGCTGTCCTGTCGGGAGTGCGGCACCCGCTTCCCGCTCGGTCCGAGCTTCGCCTGCCTGGAGTGCTTCGGCCCGCTGGAGATCGCCTACGAGTTCGGCGGCGAGCGGGCCGAGGAGCTGCGCAAGCGGATCGAGGCCGGCCCCACCTCGATCTGGCGCTACGCCCCGCTGCTGCCGGTGCCGGCCGACGTCGCCTCGAAGCCCAACCTGAACCCCGGCTGGACCCCGCTGGTGAAGGCGGACAACCTGGGCCGCGAGCTCGGCTTCACCGCCCCGCTGCACGTCAAGGACGACTCGGGCAACCCCACCCACTCCTTCAAGGACCGGGTGGTGGCCTGCGCCATCGAGGCCGCCCGGGCCTTCGGCTACACCACGCTGTCCTGCTCGTCGACCGGCAACCTGGCCGGTGCGGTGGGTGCGGCGGCGGCCCGGGCCGGGTTCCGGTCCTGCGTGTTCATCCCGCACGACCTGGAGCAGGGCAAGGTCGTCATGGCCGGGGTGTACGGCGGCGAGCTGGTCGGCATCGAGGGCAACTACGACGACGTGAACCGCTTCTGCTCGGAGCTGATCGGCGACCCGGCCGGTGAGGGCTGGGGCTTCGTCAACGTCAACCTGCGCCCCTACTACGGGGAGGGTTCCAAGACGCTGGCGTACGAGATCTGCGAGCAGCTCGGCTGGCGGCTGCCGGAGCAGATCGTGATCCCGATCGCCTCGGGCTCCCAGCTGACCAAGATCGACAAGGGTCTGCAGGAGCTGATCAGGCTCGGCCTGGTCGAGGACCGGCCGTACAAGGTCTTCGGCGCCCAGGCGGCGGGCTGCTCGCCGGTGTCGGCCGCGTTCAAGGCCGCCCAGGACGTGATCCGGCCGGTCAAGCCGGACACCATCGCCAAGTCGCTGGCGATCGGCAACCCGGCGGACGGCCCGTACGTGCTGGACATCGCCCGGCGCACCGGCGGCGCCGTCGAGGACGTCACCGACGCCGAGGTGGTGGACGCCATCCGGCTGCTGGCCCGGACCGAGGGCATCTTCGCCGAGACCGCGGGCGGGGTCACCGTCGGCGTGCTGAAGAAGCTGGTGGAGACCGGCCAGCTCGACCCGGCCAAGGAGACCGTCGCGATCAACACCGGCGACGGCCTGAAGACCCTGGACGCCGTCGCCGGGTCCGGCATGACCGCCGTCATCCGCCCGACCCTGGCGTCCTTCCGCGACGCCGGCCTCGCGTCCGCCTGAACCACCCCCACCCGCTGGGCCGCACCCCCGCTAGGAGAGCCATGAGCGTCAACGTCCGCATCCCCACCATCCTGCGCACCTACACCGGCGGCGCCGCCGAGGTGAGCGCCGAGGGCGCCACCCTCGGCGAGGTCATCGCCGACCTGGAGAAGAACCACGCGGGCATCTCCGCCCGCATCCTGGACGACACCGGCAAGCTGCGCCGCTTCGTCAACGTCTACGTGAACGACGACGACGTGCGCTTCGCCGACGGCCTGGCGACGGAGGTCTCGGACGGGGCCGGCATCTCGATCATCCCGGCGGTGGCCGGCGGCTGCTGAGCCGCACCCGCCCGGGCCGGCCGCCCGCGCGCACGGAATTCCGCTCTCCGTGCGCGTGGGCGGCCGTGCGCATTTCGGCGGGAATATATCCCGGTGGAGTCGGAGTAGAGTGTGGCTCGGCTGGGAACAGGGATTCTCTTCATCCTCCCCCGCGATTCGCCGGACCGCCGTCCGGCCGTTGAGACCCGCTGAGCCCCGGCGCTGCGAAACATGTCAGGCCGATGTCAGAATTCGCGCGGTGATCTGTAGTAATTCGTCCGCTATGTCCGGCGTCAAATGCCGAGTTCATTCCGATTCCGCCCGCAGTGTCCCCTGGTGCGCACCCGGAATTCCCCGCAGTTGACCCTGTTGCAGAGGGCGTCGATCCGGATACATTCAGCGGCGGTCGACGTAGTCAGCCGCTCACAGGATGCCGTCAGGCGCCCCGGCGGAGGATTGCGGCGTGCACGGCTGCGCCCAGGGGGGGTTCCCCGGGCCGGCCTCCAAACCAGACCCGGGCCCGCGACCTGCGGGCGCGTGAAGGGCCAGCACAGCACTAGGGGAGTTCGGAATGGCTCAGGGCACCGTCAAGTGGTTCAACGCGGAGAAGGGCTACGGCTTCATCGCGGTCGACGGTGGTGCGGACGTCTTCGTCCACTACAGCGCGATCCAGATGGACGGCTACCGCACCCTCGAGGAGGGCCAGCGGGTCGAGTTCGAGATCTCCCAGGGACAGAAGGGCCCGCAGGCGGACATGGTCCGCTCGGTCTGACCTCTTCGGCTCCAGGAGCTCGGCGCGGCCCACGGCTGGTGACCACTCGCTTCTCGGCGGGCCCGTACGACACGCGTCGTGCGGGCCCGTCGGCGTTCCCGGGCGGGGAGTTGCGGGGGCCCCCGGGATCGCGCCGGACGGCTCGCGGGATCGCGATTGGGCTTGCACTCGACCACCCGGAGTGCTAATCATTGGCGTTAGCACTCACAGCGTGAGAGTGACAGCGGACCGGGTCGGTGAGGCCCCCGGGAGCGGTAGGGGAAAAGACCCCCGCACACCAGGGCCGTCCGTCGCGGGCACCCCTTGGTCCGAGCAGTCGACCGTGTCCCGGAGGACCACTTCTGATGGCCAAGATCATCGCCTTTGATGAGGAAGCTCGCCGCGGCCTTGAGCGTGGCATGAACCAGCTCGCCGACGCAGTGAAGGTCACGCTCGGCCCCAAGGGCCGCAACGTCGTGCTGGAGAAGAAGTGGGGCGCCCCCACGATCACCAACGACGGTGTCTCCATCGCCAAGGAGATCGAGCTCGAGGACCCGTACGAGAAGATCGGCGCGGAGCTCGTCAAGGAGGTCGCCAAGAAGACCGACGACGTCGCGGGTGACGGCACCACCACCGCCACCGTGCTCGCCCAGGCCCTGGTTCGCGAGGGTCTGCGCAACGTCGCCGCCGGCGCCAACCCGATGGCCCTGAAGCGCGGCATCGAGAAGGCCGTCGCCGCCGTCTCCGACCAGCTGCTGGCCCAGGCCAAGGACGTGGAGACCAAGGAGCAGATCGCCTCCACCGCCTCCATCTCGGCCGCCGACACCCAGATCGGCGAGCTGATCGCCGAGGCCATGGACAAGGTCGGCAAGGAAGGCGTCATCACCGTCGAGGAGAGCAACACCTTCGGTCTGGAGCTCGAGCTCACCGAGGGCATGCGCTTCGACAAGGGCTACATCTCCGCCTACTTCGCGACCGACCTGGAGCGCATGGAGGCGACCTTCGAGGACCCGTACATCCTCATCGCCAACTCCAAGATCGGCTCGGTCAAGGACCTGCTGCCGCTGCTGGAGAAGGTCATGCAGAGCGGCAAGCCGCTCGTCATCATCGCCGAGGACGTCGAGGGCGAGGCCCTGTCGACCCTGGTCGTGAACAAGATCCGCGGCACCTTCAAGTCCGTCGCCGTCAAGGCCCCGGGCTTCGGCGACCGCCGCAAGGCCATGCTCGGCGACATCGCCATCCTCACCGGTGGCACCGTGATCTCCGAGGAGGTCGGCCTCAAGCTGGAGAACGCCGGCATCGACCTGCTGGGCACCGCCCGCAAGGTGGTCATCACCAAGGACGAGACCACCATCGTCGACGGTGGCGGCGACAGCGAGCAGGTCGCGGGCCGCGTGAACCAGATCCGCGCCGAGATCGAGAACAGCGACTCGGACTACGACCGCGAGAAGCTCCAGGAGCGCCTCGCCAAGCTGGCCGGCGGCGTGGCCGTCATCAAGGCCGGCGCGGCCACCGAGGTGGAGCTCAAGGAGCGCAAGCACCGCATCGAGGACGCCGTCCGCAACGCCAAGGCCGCCGTCGAGGAGGGCATCGTCGCCGGTGGTGGCGTCGCGCTGCTGCAGGCCGGTGTCGCCTTCGACAAGCTGGAGCTGGACGGCGACGAGGCCACCGGTGCCAACATCGTGAAGGTCGCGCTCGAGGCCCCGATCAAGCAGATCGCGACCAACGCCGGCCTCGAGGGCGGCGTCGTGGTGGAGAAGGTGCGCAACCTCCCCGCCGGTCACGGCCTGAACGCCGCCACCAACGAGTACGTCGACCTGGTCGCCGCGGGCATCATCGACCCGGCCAAGGTCACCCGCTCCGCGCTGCAGAACGCCGCCTCCATCGCGGCGCTGTTCCTCACCACCGAGGCCGTCATCGCCGACAAGCCGGAGAAGGCCGCCGCGGCCGCCGGCGGCGGCATGCCGGGCGGTGACATGGACTTCTGATCCTGATCTCCTGAGATCGGATCGGTCGAATCCCGATCGTGTGGGCGGTCCCCTTCGGGGGGCCGCCCACACGGCGTTCCAGCGGCGCACTACCGGAGAATGGACAGATGGCTTCCGACGACATCGAGACCGCCCTGCACAACGCGCGGGCCCTGATCCTGGCCGACCTCACCGCGCGGGACGTGGCGGACGCCGCCGTCGTCTCCCTGGTGGAACAGGCGGTGACCCACCGCCGCTGGTGGCTCGAGCAGTGGCCGGACGGCACCGAGTACGTGCTCGGGCTGGTCGCCCAGGACGTCCAGGACGCGCTGCTGGAGGCCTACGGCCGCTGGCCGCTGTGCGCCGACTGCGCCGCCGACGGCGACCCGCACGCGCTCAGCGTGGAGCCCGAGCTGGGGCCGGAGCCGCACTGGGTGTGCGGCAAGCACGGTGCGGTGGTCGCGCCGGTCGGGGGACTCGCCTAGGGCGTGTCTTTCGGATCACGCCAGGCGGTCGCCGCCGGGGCACGCACTCCCCCAGCCTTCGGCCGGGGGTACCCCCACGCCGGCTTCTCGTCAGTCGCCGATGCTCCGCATGGACTCCCTCCTCGGCGCCGCCGATGCACGCACCCCAACGACGCCCGCTGATCCGACGTGATCCGAAAGACACGCCCTGGGGCGTGTCTTGTCGGACACGCCGTGGCCGGGTGCCGTTCTCAGGCCCCGCCGGACGCCAGCCGGTCCAGTTCGGCCGCCAGGTTGGCGCGGGCCGGGGCGTCGAAGCGGGCCAGGGCGGCCGGGGTGCGGTAGAGCGCGGGCAGCGCGAGGAGCCGGCGCAGGACGTCCGCCCGGCCGGCGCGGAAGTCGGGCTCCGGGACGAAGGCGTACTCCTCCCGGACGGCGGCCGCGTACGCGGCGTACGCCCCGGGGCTGCCGCCGAGCACGGCGAGGTCCGCGTCGCAGAGCACCTCGCCGTCGCGGTCGCCCGGCTCGGGGCGGTGCGTGACGGTGAGCAGGACCAGCCGTTCGACCTCGGCCACCCGCGCGGCGGGCAGGCCGGCGGCGGTGAGCGCGCGGACCGCCAGGGCGGCGCTGCGCTCCTCGTTCTCGGAGCGGTCGGGCCGGTAGACGGCGTCGTGGAACCAGGCCGCGAGCCGGACGGCGTCCGGGTCGGCGGCGTGCCCGGCGAGCTCGTCGACGTGCCGCAGCACGGCCCGCAGGTGCTCGGGGGTGTGGTAGCGGCGCTGCGGTTCGGCCCAGCGGCGCAGCAGCTCCCGGCCGTACGGCTCGGGGTCCTCGGTCGCGGCGCAGCGGTGCAGCAGCGCGGTCCAGTCGGCGAGCAGGGCGTCCGCGCGGTCGTCGGTGTGGTCCCCGGCGCGTTCCTCGGTGATGGGCATGGGGGCCATTCTCGCGGCGCCGTCGCACTGGACCGATAGGTAGATCGACGATATATGTAGTCACATGACTGAACGCTCGATGCAGGAGCCCACGCTGCTGCTGCTCACCGCACTCGCCGACGCCCCCAGACACGGCTACGCGCTCATCCAGGAGATCGCCGCCATCTCGGACGGCCGGGTCACGATGCGCACCGGCACGCTCTACGGCGCGCTCGACCGCCTGCTGCAGCAGGGGCTCATCGAGGTCGCGGCCGAGGAGGTGGTGGACGGCCGGGCCCGGCGCAGCTACGCCCTGACCGCCGCCGGTCGGACCGCGCTCGCCACCGAGGCCGAGCGGCTGCGGGCGGTGGCCACCGAGGCGGAGCGCCGGCTCTCGGCGGTCCGCTCGATGCTGCAGGGGAAGCCGGCGGAGTCGCCGGGGAGGTCCACGAAGAGGGGGCGTTTCGCATGACCACACCGATCCTGGGGGCGCCCTCGGCGGCGCTGCGGGCCGCGCTGCAGCTCTACCCGGCGCACTACCGCCGGGAGCGCGGCGAGGAGATGGCCGCGGTCTTCGCCGACACCACGGCGGAGGCCGGCCGCTCCGCCGTCGCCCGCGAGGTGTTCGACCTCGCGCTGTACGGACTGCGGGTGCGGCTCGGGCTCACCGGCTCCTCGGTGCTGGGGCGGGTGCTCGCGCTGGCCGCGCCGATGGTCGCCGGCGCGCTGGCCGGGGCCGGGCTGGTGCCGTGGGTGCTCGACCCGGACCGGGCCGCCTGGAAGCTGACCTGGGACCACTCGTACGGCACCTACGCCCAGACGATCGCGCCGCCGGTGGTCGCGCTGCTGCTCGCGGTGGCGGCGCTGCTGGGGCGCTGGACGGCGGTGCGGGTCATCGCGGTGGTGCAGGCCGTCATGGGGCTGGGCGTCCTGGCGCAGGCGCTCGTCCGGCCGGCGTTCGACCTCTGGTGGGCCGGGTACGTCGGGATGGCGACCCTGCCGGCCGCGGTGGCCGCGGTGCTGCTGCTGGCGGCGCCGACCGCGCTGCTGCCCGCACCCGACTGGCGCACCCGGGGCGTGGTGCTGGCCTCGGTGGCCGGGGGAGGTCTGCTGGTCGCGCTGCAGCGCTGGGACGACACGAACTTCCCGCTGGACGTCCAGTGGTTCGTGCTGCTGCTGCTCGTGCCGCTGCTGCTGACGTTCACCGTGCTGCGCGGCCGGGTGGTGCCGGCCGCGATCGGGGTCGCGGTGCTGTCGCTGACCACCTTCGCGGGCCTGTTCAACATCTGGCGCGAGGGCCGCGGGATCTCGCAGGTGCTGCCGGTCGTGGCGCCGGCGGCGGGCCTGCTGGTGCTGGTGGCGGTGGCCGTGCGTGCGGCCGGCCGTGGTGGTGGCCGGGGCGCCGGCCCCGGTGACGGCGAGGGTGGCGGCGTGGGTGGTGGCGACGGGGTCGAGGAGCGGCCCGGCCTGGCGTGACCACCGGGGGCCGGGCGGCCCCGGAGGGGGCGCCCCGGTCCCGTCGCAGGGAGGGTGCCCGGGTCTCGCCGGGGGCCGGGCGATGTGGCAGGCTGTCCGGCATGTCTAGACCAATTTTCGAAGTCATCGCGCTGACGCCCCAGGACGCCCAGGCCGCCGAGTCGGGCGGCGCCGACCGCCTCGAACTGGTCACCGACATGGCCGCGGACGGGCTCACCCCGTCCGTCGAGGACTTCGCCCGGATCCGGTCCGCGGTCGGCATCCCGCTGCGGGTCATGCTCCGGATCAGGGACGGCTTCGCCCCGGGCGACCTCGACGCGCTGGCCGCCCGGGCCGCCGCACTGCGCGCCGAGGGTGCCGAGGAGTTCGTCTTCGGCTTCCTCGACGCCGACGGCGCCGTCGACCGGGCTGCCACCGAGGCCGTCGCGGAGGCCGTCGCCGGTTGCCGCTGGACCTTCCACCGGGCGATCGACCACAGCGCCGACCGGGCCGCCCTGCGGGCCGCCGTCGGCTCGCTGCCCGGACTGGACACCTTCCTGACCTCCGGCGCGGCCGCCGGGGTGGACGCCGGGCGGGAGGTGCTGCGGGCCGAAGCCGCCCGGGCCGGCGAGCCCGGGTACGGGCAGCGGATCCTGATCGGCGGCGGCCTGCGCGCCGAGCACCTCAAGGGCCTGCGGGCCGAGGGCTTCGACGCCTTCCACGTCGGCGGCGCGGTACGGGTCGCCGGCTGGGACACGCCGGTCGACGCCGCCAAGGTGGCCGAGTGGCGGGCGCTGATCGACGCCTGAGCGGGCACCGGGTGCCCGCCGCGCGCGGGGCCGGTCCGACCGGGCGCGCACGGGGCCGGACCCGGTGGGTACCGGGGCCGACCCCGCCCCGTCAGCGCAGCTGCTCGGGCAGCGGCTCGCTGTGCAGCACCGTCAGGCCGGAGACGGCACGGGTCAGCGCCACGTACAGCCGGCGCAGTCCGGTCCGCTCGTCCGGCTCGCCGGCGACCACCGCGGCCGGTTCGTCCAGCACCACGTAGTCGTACTCCAGACCCTTGGCGAGCGAGGCCGGCACGAGGGTCAGCCGGGCCTGCTCGCTGGTCTCCTCACCGGGGGAGAGGTGCGGCAGCCCGGCCGCGGTCAGCGCCTCGGCCAGCCGCGGGATCCGGGCGTCGGCGGCGATCAGCCCGGTCGAGCCCTCGTGCTCCAGCGCCTCCCGGCAGGCCGCGAGCACGGCCTCCGTCGAGCCGTCCTCCTCGACGCGGCGCACCGCGAGGGAGCCCGGAGCCTCGCGGACGGAGGACGCCGGGGCCAGCCCCGGGGCGATCGCCGGGAGCAGCCGCGAGGCGTACGCGATGACCTCCTCGGGCACCCGGAAGCCCTTGGTCAGCTCCTCGACGTGGGCGTCCGGCTTGCCCAGGTGGCGCAGCGCGTCCGGCCAGCTCGCCGTCGCCCACGGGGTGGTGCCCTGGGCGAGGTCGCCGAGGACGGTCGCCGAGCCGGTGGTGCAGCGGCGGCCGACCGCGCGGTACTGCATCGGGGAGAGGTCCTGCGCCTCGTCCAGCACCACGTGGCCGAGCGAGGGCGTGCGCTGCACCAGGTCCGTCGCCTCGTCGACCAGGACGGCGTCGGCCGGCGTCCAGCGGGCGGTCCGCACCGAGCGGCCCGGCTTGGGCCAGAGCACCGCCAGCTGCTCCTCGGGGGTCAGCAGGCCCTCCGCGCACTCGGCCAGGAACGCCGGCTCGGAGAGGAGCCGCAGCACCAGCTTGGCCGGGTCGACGGCCGGCCAGCACTCCTTCACCACCGCCTTGACCGCGGCGTTGCGGGCCACCGCGTCCTGCACCCGGTCGTCCGGCGCCTCGCCGCCCTGCTCCATCTTCAGCAGCACCGCGTGCGCGATCCGCTGCGGCAGGGCGTCCCTGGCGGCGCCGTAGCGGATCTCGCGGCCCTTCAACTCCTCGATGATCTCCACGAGTTCGTACGCCGGGACGCGCCAGCGGCGGGAGCCGCGGACCACCACGCAGGGCTCGGTGGGCAGCGTGATCCCGGCCCGCACCGCCCGGCGCAGCACCTCGGCCAGCCGCGCGTCGCCCTTGAGCCGGGCCGCCTCCGGGGTGTCCTCGCCCCGGACCTCGACGTGCCCGACCAGCTGCTGCACGGTGGCCTGGGCGACGTCCAGCTCGCCCAGCGCCGGCAGCACCTGCTCGATGTAGGAGAGGAACGCGTTGTTCGGCCCGATCACCAGCGTGCCGGTGCGGGCCAGCCGCTCGCGGTGCGCGTACAGCAGGAACGCGACGCGGTGCAGGCCGACGGCCGTCTTCCCGGTGCCCGGGGCGCCCTGGACGCAGATGGTCCCCGTGACGTCCGAGCGGACGATCTCGTCCTGCTCCGGCTGGATGGTGGCCACGATGTCGCGCATCGGGCCCACGCGGGGCTTCTCGATCTCGGCCGCGAGCAGGGCGGAGGCCGTGTCCGTCTCGGCCGGGTCGCTCAGGTGCTCGTCCTCGTACGCGGTGAGCTCGCCGCCGGTGTAGCCGAAGCGGCGGCGGCGCTCGACGTCCAGGGGCTCCGTGCGGCTGGCCCGGTAGAACGGCTGGGAGACCGGCGCGCGCCAGTCGATCACCATCGGGTCGCCGTCGGCGTCGTGGACGTGCCGGCGGCCGATGTAGAAGCTCTCCCCGCCGCCGCCCTCGCTCAGCTCCTCGCTGATCGCGTGCAGGTAGTCCAGGCGGCCGAAGAACAGCGGGGTGTGCGCGAGGTCGGCCAGGGCGGCGATCCGGGCCTCGATCTGGTTCTGGAGGACGACGGCGGACACCCAGGTGCCGGTCACGTCGCGCAGGTCCAGTGCCTGGACGTCCTCGCGCATCGCGCGCAGCGCGGACCGGGACGCGGCCAGGTGGTCGCGTTCGCGCTGGAGGGGGTCGGTGGTGGGGGTGGCGGGCACGGCGAACCTTCCCGGCTGGCCCCGGACGGGCACAGCGGATCGATGGAGCTCACGGTGGGGACAGCCGACCGTCCCTCCTTGCCCGGCGACGGGCAAGGAGGGGCCCTTCGGACGGTCGGCGCCTCCCCCGGCTGCCTGCGCGACTTCAGCAGGTACCACGGTTCGGGAGGGGGCAGACGGACGATCTTAGACCCGCGCGCCCCGGGGTTCCAGCCCCGCAGGTCCCGGGGGTCCCAGGGGCCCCGGACCGGCGGTACCCGGGGGGCGACCCCGCCGGGTCTCAGGGGTCCGCCCCCGCAGGTCTCGGGGGCGGCCGTACACCCGCAGGACGACCCGTGACCCGGCGGATGCGGCCTTTGGAGTGATGACCTCGGCCGTTCGGGTGCCTACCGTGGAACACATGAGCACAGCGAACCGAACCCCCGCCTCCCCCGCCGGCGCGACCGCCGTCCCCGGCCGGCACCGCAACCCGCTGGCCACCGCCGTCCGCAACCTCGGCATCGCCCTGGACACCGCCGCGCGCGTGGTCTTCCTCGGGCGCGACGGTGTCCGTTACTGAGTCCCGCGGGCCCCGAGGGGCCCCGGCTACAGCACGTCGTCCGCGTCGATGATGCGGTACGCGTAGCCCTGCTCGGCCAGGAAGCGCTGCCGGTGGGCCGCGAAGTCCTGGTCCACGGTGTCCCGGGCGACCACCGAGTAGAAGTGCGCCGCGTGGCCGTCCGCCTTGGGGCGCAGCACCCGGCCCAGCCGCTGGGCCTCCTCCTGGCGGGAGCCGAACGTCCCGGAGACCTGGATGGCCACCGTGGCCTCCGGCAGGTCGATCGAGAAGTTGGCGACCTTGGAGACCACCAGCACGCCGATCTCCTTGTTGCGGAACGCGTCGAACAGCTTCTCGCGCTGGGCGTTGCTGGTCTCGCCCTTGATCACCGGCGCGTCCAGGACCTCGCCGAGCTCGTCCAGCTGGTCGATGTACTGGCCGATGATCAGCGTCTGGTCCTTCTCGTGCTTCTTCACCAGCGCCTCCACCACCCGGCGCTTGGTCGCCGTGGTGGCGCAGAAGCGGTACCGCTCCTCGGGCTCGGCGGTCGCGTAGGCCAGCCGCTCCGAGTCGGTCAGGGTGACCCGCACCTCGCAGCAGTCGGCGGGCGCGATGTAGCCCTGCGCCTCGATCTCCTTCCACGGCGCGTCGAAGCGCTTGGGGCCGATCAGGCTGAACACGTCGCCCTCGCGGCCGTCCTCGCGCACCAGCGTCGCGGTCAGGCCGAGCCTGCGGCGGGCCTGCAGGTCGGCGGTGAACTTGAACACCGGCGCCGGCAGCAGGTGCACCTCGTCGTAGACCACCAGGCCCCAGTTGCGGGCGTCGAACAGCTCCAGGTGCGCGTAGACGCCCTTCCGCTTGGTCGTCATCACCTGGTACGTGGCGATGGTGACCGGGCGGATCTCCTTCCGCGTGCCGCTGTACTCGCCGATCTCGTCCTCGGTGAGCGAGGTGCGCTTGACCAGCTCGTGCTTCCACTGCCGGGCCGACACCGTGTTGGTCACCAGGATCAGCGTGGTCGACTTGGCGTGCGCCATCGCGGCCGCGCCGACCAGCGTCTTGCCGGCGCCGCAGGGCAGCACCACGACGCCCGAACCGCCGTGCCAGAAGCCCTCGACGGCCTGCGCCTGGTACGGGCGCAGCTGCCAGCCGTCCTCGTCCAGGTCGATCGGGTGTGCCTCACCGTCCACGTAGCCGGCGAAGTCCTCGGCGGGCCAGCCGAGTTTGAGCAGCACCTGCTTGATCTGGCCGCGCTCGGACGGGTGCACCACCACGGTGTCCGGGTCCACCCGGGCCCCCACCAGCGGGGCGATCTTCTTCGAGCGCAGCACCTCCTCCAGCACCGGCCGGTCGGTGGTGGCGAGCACCAGCCCGTGCGTCGGGTGCTTGAGCAGCTGGAGCCGCCCGTACCGCCCCATCGTGTCGGCCACGTCCACCAGCAGCGCGTGCGGCACCGGGTAGCGCGAGTACGTCACCAGGGCGTCCACCACCTGCTCGGCGTCGTGCCCCGCCGCGCGGGCGTTCCACAGCCCGAGCGGCGTCACCCGGTAGGTGTGCACGTGCTCGGGCGCGCGCTCCAGCTCGGCGAACGGCGCGATCGCACGGCGGCAGTCGGCGGCCCTGGGGTGGTCGATCTCCAGGAGAAGAGTTTTGTCGCTCTGGACGATGAGCGGTCCGTCGTTCACGCGGGGGTGCCCTCCACTGGCTGACAGGCTGGACTGACGCAGACCCTCCAGTGTCGCGCATTCCGCGCGGAACGGGGACGGGCTACTTCCACTCGTACAGCACGGACCGGCCCGCGCCGGTGGGGTCGTTCTCGAACTCGAAGACGCCGACGAGGTCGTTGAGGCGCTGGAAGGTGTCGGCGCCGCTCTCGAAGTAGATGCTGCCGCGCCACCTGACGGCGCCGCCCTCGGTGAAGTGGCCGATGCCGTTGCCGTGCCAGCTGTAGGTCTCGCCCTTCTCGGTCATGCCGACGCCCTGGCCCTCGCCGAACAGCGAGCCGTCCGGCCGCAGTTCCGACTCGTAGGTGACGAACTCCCGGACCGGGACGCCCAGCAGCTGTCCCGTGCCGGTCATCGAGACCTCGACGGCGGGGCCGCCGACGGTCGCCAGGACGCGCCGGCCGGTCTCGGTGGTGGTCAACTCCGCTATCTGCTCGCCGAGCATGATGCCTCCTCTCGCCATCCCCCGGTTCCAGCCTGCGCCGGGTGTGCGCGGTGGGCAATCGCGCCGGGTGACCCGCCCGCGCATCGCTCGTTGAGCCGGTCATGAACAAGTCGAAGCGTGTCCTCACCGCCCTCGCCCTGATGGGCTCGGCCCTCGCGGCCACCGCCTCCTCCGCCGGCTCCGCGCACGCCCTCGCGGGGATCGGGGAGGGGCCCGGCGGGCCGTTGGCGGCGCCCGGCTTCCTGCTTGCGGACGTGGTCAGCGGCGGGGAGCTGCCGGTCGGGCAGGGGCAGATCGGCACCCTGGCGGACCAGGCCGTCAAGGAGAAGGTGAAGGAGGCGAAGGGGCACTAGGGCGTGTCTTTCGGATCACGCCAGGCGATCGCCGCCGGGGCACGCACTCCCCCAGCCTTCGGCCGGGGGTACCCCCACGCCGGCTTCTCGTCAGTCGCCGATGGCCCCCAGCCTGGCGGCCGGGAGGTGCCCCCACCGCATGGACTCCCTCCTCGGCGCCGCCGATGCACGCACCCCAACGACGCCCGCTGATCCGACGTGATCCGAAAGACACGCCCTAGCGTGGGGCGCCCGCCGGGCCTACTCGTCCAGCTCGGCGACGCCGGTGATGCGGTGGAGGGCGAAGGTGCGGAGCTCGTCGGCGTGGTGGTCGAAGGCGGTGACGAAGCCGCCCTCGACCTTGACCGGGTCGATGATGCGCTGGCTCGCGATGCCCTCGGCGTTGAGGTAGCCGATCCACATCCGCTCGCCGAGCAGGACGGCGGTCTGCAGGGCGGCCAGCGTCTCGGCGGCGGCGGTGCGCGGCAGCTGGCGCGGGTCGGGGGCGGGTTCGCGACGGTTGGCGGTGGCGGCCCGGTCGCCGGCCCGGACGGCCTTGATGGCGGCGGCGAGCAGCACGTCGTCCGGGGTGGGCGGGCCGTCCGGGACGGGGGTCGGGGCGGTGCGCGGCGGCGTGCGGTGGCTGTCCGGGCGGGTGATCAGGACGTCTCCCTCCGCGGACTCGGCGGCCGGGGCGTAGCCCATCGTCCGCAGGGCGGCGAGCAGGACGTCCGGGGCGGCCTGGGCGGCCAGGACGGTGGGCGCGAGCAGCCGCAGGCGCAGGTCGGCGGAGCGGCGGTCGGCGAGGACCTCGTTCAGCAGGGACGGGTCGTCGCAGCGCAGGTAGGACGAGGCGGCGCCGACGCGCAGGACGCCGTGCCGGCGGGCGACGTCGTCGATCAGGTAGCCGAGCGGCTGCGGGACGGGCGTGCGGCTGTGCTGCTCCAGGAAGGCCCGCAGGTCGGCGGCGGTGCGGCCGGCGTCCAGGGCGCGGCGCACCGAGACCGGGGTGAACCGGTAGACGGTGGCGCCGCCCTTGGACTCGATGTCGGCGCAGAGGGCGAGCGCCTGCGCGAGCGGGGTCAGCAGCGGGCCGGGGGCGATCGCGGTGAGGTCCGGCTGGAGGATCACGTGGTCGAGCGGGCGCGGCAGCAGCGGGGCGAGCACCTCGGCCGGGTCGGACTCGGCCGTGAGCAGCGCACGGGCCGGGGCGGCGAGCGCGCCGCGGCCGGTGATGCCGAGGAGTTCGGCCTCGGCGAGGGTCCAGGTGGTGAGGTCCTCGCGCAGCTCGTGGCCGTCCGGGCCGGTCGGTCCGCCGCGCAGCGGCCGCTGCCAGCGCAGGGTGGGCAGCAGTTCGGCCGCGGTGGCGGGGGTGCCGGGCGGGAGTTCGGCGAGCAGGGCGAGGGCGGCGCGGCGGACGGAGGGGGCGAGCGTGCGGTCGAGTTCGGGGCCGAGCGCGGCCCGGGGCTTGCCCTTGCCGTCGGGGGTGCCGGTCAGGGCGGGGACGCGGGTGGCGGCGAGCCAGGCTCCGGCGAGCAGGGACCAGCGCTCGGCGGTGTCCTGCTGGAGCCAGGTGTCGTAGGCCGGGGTCGGGGCCCAGCGTTCGTCGGCGTCGCCGTCGGGGGCCAGCAGCCCGGCGGTGTAGGCGAGTTCGAGCCAGAAGGCGGCCTGCTGCTCGGTGGTCTCCAGGGTCTGGGCGGTCCGCTTGAGGTCGCGGACGCCGAGGCCGCCGGCGCGCAGGGTGGGCGGCGGGGTGAGGCCCCAGCCGTCGAGCAGCTCCTCGACGGTCCTGACGGCGGTGTGGGCCTGGCCGGCGGCGGCGTTGTCCACAGCCTGTGGATCGCGCGCGGGGGCGGCCGGCGCGGGCTCGGGCTGGACCGGTTCGACGGTGCGGTGGGTGCGGCCGCCGCGCAGGTGCAGGGCCAGCTCGCGCGGCAGCACCACGCTGCCGGGGCCGCTGGGCAGCAGCAGGCCGCGGGCCAGCAGCCATTCGACCGGGCTCTGCGCGTCCGCCGCGGTGACCGGGCGGGTGGCGTCCGGGACGGTGCCGGTCGGCGGGCCCCAGACCAGCCGTTCCAGCAGCCGCAGTGCGGGTTCGGGGGCGGTCTCCAGCAGCGCCGAGCAGCGGGCGCGGTCGCTCAGCAGCGCGGTGAGCGCGGCGACGGCGGTGACCGGGTCCGGCGTGGCGGGCTGCCCGGCGGAGGCGAGCAACTGCTGCAGCCGGGCCGGGGACATGCCGATGGTGGCGTCGGCGAGGGTCGGGCCGAGGCCGGTGCGGCCGGGGTTGGCGGCGGTCGGGGCGAGCGCCTCGCGCACCGCGAGGACCAGCCGCAGGCCGTTGTCCGGGCCCCAGAGCAGGGCCCGGTCGCGCAGGGTGGCGACCGCCCGGGGCAGGGCGGCGGCCACCGCGGACCGGTCGGCGGGGGTCAGCGGGGTCGCGCCGGGGTGCGGCCGGACCTTCGCCGGGCCGGTCAGCAGGGTGCGCACGGCGGCCAGGCCGGTGCCGTCCGGTGCGGTGGCCAGGGCCTCGGCGACCTGCAGGGTGAAGCGGTCCAGGCGCTCCAGGGCGCGCAGGGCCGAGGCCCGGGAGGAGAGCCGGGCGGACAGCTGGGTGAGGTCGCCGGGGACGGGGTTGAGCAGGTCGGGGCGGGAGCGGAGCAGGGTGGCGAGCGCGTCGTCGGGGCGGGCGCGCAGCTCCTCGGCGAGGGTGCGGGGGCCGGCGGCGGACCGCCCCTGGCGTTGAGGTCCCTGCTGTGTGGTCATTCGACCTAGGTTAGTCGGGCGGGCGGGCGGCGGGGTGTCCGTCCGGCGGCCGCGGAGCCGGGGTTGTTCGGTGGGTCAGGCCGGGGGCTGCCGGGCATCCGTCCGGGCGTTGCGGGCCGCCGGTCCGGTCGGGGGGTCGGCCGGGTGCTCCGGTCCGGGGTTCCGCGCGGGGGCTCGGGGCGGGGTTCCGGTCGCGGGGACTCGCGTGGTCGGGGGCGGGGTGGGTAGCGTCACGGCCGAGGGTGGTCCGGTGGGCCGGGGTTCGGGCGCGAGGCGGGGTGTCGGTGATGACGGACGGCGAGTGGTGGCGCAAGAGCGGGCCGTGGAGCGACCGTTCGGGGGGCGGGGCCGGGAGCGGCCCGGCCGTGCCCGGGCCGGCTGACGGCGCCGGTGCCGCCGGGGGAGCCGCCGCGGCGTCCGACGGGGACGGCGTCTACGACGTGCCGGCCACCGGGGGCGCGGGCGGCGCGACCCCGTCGGTGCCGCTGGACCCGCCGCGGACGGCCGCGAGCTCCCCGGTGTCGATGGACAAGCCCCGCTTCGAGGCGGCGGCCGAGCAGGACCCGGACGCCCTCCCGCCACCGCAGGTGTACAGCTCGGGGGCCAACGGCTGGGACCTGGTGCTGCTCAACTTCTCGGACGCGCCGCCGGCTCCGCCGAAGGCCGTCCCCGAGCAGCGGGCCGGCGCCGAGCCCGCGGCGGGGGCCGGGGCGGCCGCCGGGACGGCCGACGCGGCCGCGGGGAAGGGGCGGAAGCAGCGGAAGGCCCGGGCGAAGGCGGCCGCCGCGGAGCAGGCCAAGGCCAAGCCGGCCGCGGGCCCGGCACCCGCCGACCAGCCGGGTGCGGGCGCCGCGGCGGGGGTGCGCCGGCCGTCGCTGCTGATCCTGCTCTCCTGCGGGATGCTGGTCGGCGGTGCGGTGTCGAGCTTCTTCCCGGCCATGCTGGTGGGGTGGGCGCTGGGTTACCTGTCCAGGCAACTCTCGGATCTGATGCGCAAGTTCGCCATCCTCGGGGTGCCGCTGATCACCATGAGCGCGGCCACCCTGCACGCCATGCAGGCCAAGCAGGGCGCCCAGGGCGGTGCCGGTGTGCAGGCGGGCTCCCAGCTGACCCAGATCAGCTGGTCGGCGGCGCCGGGAGTGCTGCGGCTGGCGGCGGTGCTGTCGGCGGTGGTCCTGCTGCTGCTCAGCCTGCGGCGCCGGCCGCCGCAGCAGGGCTGACGGGCAGCCGTCCGCAGGCTGGCTCGTCAGCCGGGGGCCCGGCGGTCACCCGTCGGCCGCGCCGTCCTTCGGCACGAGGGCGGCGAAGCCGGTGCAGAGCTGGCGGATGCTCCGGGTGAACTTCTCGTCCTGGGTCAGCCGGGGCATCGCCCCGCCCATGATCAGCGGGAACCGCGCGCACAGGTCGGCGTAGCGCTCGGCGGTGACGGCGGGCGGCGAGGCCGGCTGGTTCTGCTCCTGGAGGACGAAGCCGGTCGCGTGGCTGAGCAGGGTGTCGGCGGCGATGCCGCAGTGGGCTTCGGGCAGGCCGGCGTCGAGGAGGGTGCGCAGCAGGCGCTCCATCAGGGACAGGCCGCCGGTGCTGAGGACGCCGGGGCTCTCGGCGAGCAGCAGCGCGCCGCCCGGGTGCCGGCGGATGGCGTGGCGCAGGGTGGTGGCCTGGGCCTCGATCCGGTCCTGCCAGGTGGCGGTGGGCGGGAGGGAGGTCAGGGCCTCGGTGCCGGCGTCGTAGGCCTGTCGGCAGACCCGGTCGGCCATCAGCGCGAGCAGTTCGTCCTTGCCGCGCACGTGGTAGTAGAGGCTTCCGGCGTGGGCGTCGAGGCGGTCGGCGACCTGACGCATGGACAGGTTGTGGTATCCGACCTCGGCGAAGACGGCCATGCCCGCGGCGACGATGCGCTCTTTGGTGAGCTTCATGGGGACCACCGTACAGCCTTTTCCAACACCGTTCGAAAACTGTGCTAGCTTTGCGCCAGCAGGTTTCGAACGGTGTTGGAAAACGCCGCAACCGGGGGGAGGGCCAGGACATGGAGGCGATCGTCTTCAACGTGACCACGGCCGCACTGATGGTCATGATGGTCAACTGCGGGCTCGGCGTCGTCGGCCGCGACGCCCTGCGCGGGCGGCCCGTCCCCTGGGCGGCCGTCGCGCTGACGGCGATCGCCGTCGGCGGCGTCCTGCTCCAGCTGCTCTGGTCCGGTGCCATGGACGCGCTCGACGCGGACCCCGCCAAGTCCGGCTGGTGGCGCGAGTTCACCTCGGTGTTCATGCAGAACGGCGGCCTCGGCGGCGGCCTCTGGAACCTCGCCACCCTCGCCGCCGTCGCCGCGCTCGCCCAGTGGTACTGGGGCGGCCCGCTCACCCTCGCCTTCTTCCTCGCCGGCATCCTGCTGCCCGGCCGGATCGACGACCTGCTCGGCTTCGGCGACGGCCCCAGCACCGACCCGCGCAACTTCGCCGGCAGCTCCGGTGCCACCTACTTCCTCGGCGCCACCCTCGCCCTCGCGCTGCTCACCCGCACGGGCCTCGCCAAGGAGCGCGCCCTGGCGGTCGGCGTCCCGGTGCTCGGCCTGGCCATGTGGCTCGCCCAGGACAACGGCCACGGCCTGGTGGCGGTCTACGGCTTCGCGCTCGCCGCGGCGGTCCACGCCGCCCGCGGCCTGGTCACCCGCCCGAAGGCGGACCGGACGGCCGACCTGGCCGAGCACGACGCGGCCTGACGGAGCGCGCTGCGCCCGAGCGCGACGCGGCCCGACCGACCACGACCCGACCGGGCGCTACGCCGGCCCCGCCGCCCGCAGCGCCCGGTCCACCAGCGCGTGGTGGCGCTCCCACCAGTCCGCGATGCGGACGGCCGCCCGCATCGCGTAGGCCTCGACCAGGTCCTCGTCGTCCGCCGGCAGCGCGAGGTCGAGGTACTCCCAGCGCGGCCACCAGTCCCAGGGCGCCTCCCCCACGAGGGGCTCGCAGGCGTCGTCCAGGTGGTCGTAGACGGCCGGATCCGTCGCCCGGATCCCCAGGAACGGGCGCAACTGCCCCCGCTTCTCGAAGGGGTCGGGCTTGGCCCGGGAGCCGAGGCCGATGCCCGCGCGCGGCCTCCCGTCGGCGGTGCACCAGGTGGGTCTGGTCAGCAGGACGGCGCGTTCGGGGTAGGTCTCGGGCTCGCCGCCGGTCCTGGTGCGGCCCTCGGCCCGGTAGTCGAACGGGGCGACGACCCGCACCGGCCCGGCCAGGCCGAGCCCGCCGAGCGCGGTGCCGACGGCGGCGGGCAGTCGGGTGAGCACGTCGCGGGCCGCCGCCCGGGCGTCGAGCAGGTGCTCGCCGTGACCGAGCCAGAGCCGGGCTGCCGCCTGGTTCGCCGGAGCCATGCCGGTCATCCTCTCCAAGGTCTCCAGGAGGTCCGCGGCGGTCGCCCGGCCGCGGTGGGCGTGCGCGGGGCGCGGGGTGTCGGCGAGGGCGCGGCGGAGCACCCGCGCGAAGGTGCGCAGCGACACCGCGGTGAAGCGGCCGTCGGCGGGAGCGTCGCCGTCGAGCGTGAGGAACAGCAGGACGAGCGGCTGCGGTTGGGCGTGGTCGTCGGCGAGGCGTTCGGTCTGCCGGGGGCCCTCGGCGGCGTCCACCTTCAGCTCGATCACCAGCTTGAACGCGGGCGCGGTGACGACGATGTCCGCGCGCGACCGCGCCCGCACCACCTCCAGCTCGACCCGGGCCCGGTGGAGCCCGTCGGCGGCGGCGAGGTCCGCGCGTCCCGCGGTGGCGAGCAGCCCGGCGAGGACGGCGGTGCCGAGGCCGTGCGGGCGGCGGGGGTCGAGCAGCCAGCCGATCAGCAGCTGGTGCGAGCGTTCCCTGCGGTCGGTCCCCAGGACGTCCAGCACGGTGGTGGGGCCGGGCATCCAGAGCCCGGCGGTGTTCAGGCGGGTGATCTCCGCCTCGGCGGCCGACCACCGGTCGGCGTCCGCCGGCGTTCCGTTCGGTGCGGCCACCGTCCCCTCCCCGGTCGTGTTCCCGACCGATCCTCGCAGCCCGGGCGTGCGCCGGGCGGCCCGTCGGCGCTGCCGATGCGCAGTCGTGACGCGGGGCCGGCCGGGGTGTCGGCGGGCCGGTGTGTACTGGCTCCGCACCGGTGTCGGCACCCGCCCGTGCCGACGGTGGCCCGCACCGGTCCGAACCGCTCCCGTGCCGTGGAGGTGGCCGATGGCCCGACTGTCCGTCCGTTCCGGCCTGTACCCCGACGCACCGCTGGTGCCGGTGGCCGTGCTGCTCGTCGACCCGGAGGGCGGCCCCGGCGAGCGCGCCCTGAACCGGCTGGGGTCGTACTGCCACGAGGGCGACGGGGTGTTCCACCTGGTGCAGACCGACGGCTGGGCCGAGCACGCGTGGGCGGGGGGCCGGTTGGCCGTGGACGTCGCGGTGTACCCGTTCGCGCTGGAGCAGGTGGGTGTCGATCCGGCCGGTTTCCCCGTCCGGTCGGCCGTCGACCCGCGGGCCGTCGTGGTGCTGCGCGTCGAGGCGGCCGTCGGGCCGGAGCTCGCCGCCCGGCTCTGGGAGGGCACGCTGGTGGTCAGGGCCGCGGCCGGCACCCCGGTCGAGGAGGCGCTCGCCGCCGGGGACGACCGGCCGATCGTCCTCGCGCCGCCGCCGGAGGACGACGCGGAGGACGATGACGAGGGCCCCGACGAGGAACCCGACGAGCGAGGCGGTGACGGTCCGGGGGAGGGCTGAGGCGGGGACGGCGCGGGGTCAGGCGGCCTGCCCGGCGGCCGAGGTGAGGATCCGGGAGACGACGAGCCCGGGCGCGTCGGTGGGGAGGGCGTGGCCGGCGCCGGGGACGATCTCGACCCGCGCGTGCGGGGCGAGCCGGGCGGCCGCCCGGTGGGCGTCGTGCAGGGCGCTGCGTTCGCCGAGCAGGACGAGGGTCGGGAGGCCGGCGAGCCGGGCGAGCTCCCGGTCGTCGAGGGTGGTGGCCGGGGGGAGTGCGCGGCGGAAGCCGAGGGAGGCGCGGACGAGGGTCATCAGCTCGGTCTCCAGGATGGTGCTGTTGTCGACGAGGCGGGCCAGTCGGGGGCGCAGGGGCCGCGGGGCGGTGGCGGCGAGGCCGCCGGCGATCAGCCAGGTGTAGAAGCGTCGGCCGGGGTCGGCGAGGCCGGCCGGGTCGACGAGGGTGAGGCCGGCGGTGCGGCCGGGGTGGTGGAGCCGGTGCTGGAGCGCCAGCCAGCCGCCGTAGGAGCAGCCGACCAGGTGGGGGTCGGACAGCCCCAGGGCGGTGAGGAGTTCGTCGAGCCAGGCGGCTCCGTCGCGGCCGTCGCGGACGGGGGCGGTCTGGATGCTGGCGCCGGGTTCGCCGACGGTGTCGACGGCGATGACGGGGTGGTGCTCGGCGAGCGGCGCGACGTAGCGGTGCCACATCAGGGCGTTGCCGCCGGAGCCGGGGAGCAGCACGAGCGGCCGTCCGCGGTCGGGGCCGGTGCGGTAGACGCGGGTGGTGCCGAAGGCGGTCGGCAGGTCGAGGGTCGTGCGGTGGCCCGGCCAGAGCTGGGTCAGGGCGCGTTCGTAGGCGGCGCGGAAGCGGTCTTCGGTCTTGGTGTTCCGGAACTCGCTGATTCGCATGGTACAGATGTATCACAGGCATGATACGGATGTACCAGGAGTCGGTGAGCGGAGGCCGCACCATGACCACGAAGCCCGACCACGAGGAGCGCCGGCGGCAGATCGCCGAGGCGCTGCTGCGGATCGCGGCCACCGACGGCCTGAAGTCGGCCAGCATGCGGGCCGTCGCGACGGAGGCCGGCGTCTCGCTGCGCCTCGTGCAGTACTACTTCACGACGAAGGAGGGGCTGCTGCTCGACGCCTTCGCCCGGCTCGGCACCCAGCTCCAGGCCCGCATGCAGCGGTGGATCGGCGACGCGCGCGCCCCGCGGGAGGTGGTGACGGCGATCCTGTCGAGCATCCTGCCGACGGACGAGGAGAGCCGCCGGATCACCCGGACCTACACCGCCTACTACGCGCTGGTGCTCGACGACCCCGAGGTGATGGGCCGTACCGGGGCCGGTCAGCCCGACCTGCTGGAGGGCTTCCTCGCCCGGCAGCTCCGGGCGGCGCAGGAGAGCGGCGGGATCGACCGGGAGCGGGACGCCGCGATGACGGCCGCCGGACTGCTGGCGATGGTCAACGGCCTGGGGTCGAGCGTGCTCGGCGGTCAGCGCGACGGCCGCGCCGCGCTGGCCGTCCTCACCCACCACCTGGACGAGCTCTTCCGCCCGTCCGCGCCCGGCGGCCGGCTCTAGCCCGGCCGTCCGGCTCCGGGCCGGACGCCCGCGCCCGGACCGTCCGATGCGCGCAGCGCCCCGCCCGGCGCGGGCCGGGGAGGCGCTGCGGGTCGTCCGTCGTGATCAGGCCGCGGCGGGGGCTGCGGCCGCCCGGGCCTGGGCCTCGGCCTCGGCCTGGGCCCGGCCGCGGGCGCCGGCCCGCTTGGCGTAGGCGATCGTGAAGTAGACCAGACCGCCGAGCACCGCGTACGGGAGGATGCTGTTGACGGTCACCACGGTGCCGTGCGACATCGTGTAGACGAGCGCGATCCGCAGGACCGCCTCCAGGACGAAGGCGGTGCCCCACACGATGGTCAGGTTGCGCTGGACGCGGCGGAAGCCCGGGTACTGCCACATGCCGTTCCACCAGGAGACCATCTCCGGGGTGCCGTCGGTGGCGAACTTGCGGCCGAAGTAGAACATGATCGGCCGGGGCGCGGCGAGCGAGGCGAGGTAGAACACCCCGAGCAGGCCCGAGACGAACGAGTCCTTGGCCAGCAGCATCTTCGGGTCCTGCGGCCCGATCAGCGCGACGACGAGCGAGAGCCCGACGAAGACCAGCGAGACCACGGCGAACTCGTCGATCCGGCGGTGCCAGGCGAGGTAGATGACGGTGTCCAGCACCGGTCCGAGGCCCGAGAGCAGGATGGCGGCGGACTCGCTGTAGCCGTGGTCGTGCAGCTGGTTGTAGATGAGGATCGGCGCCGCGACGTTGAAGGTGAGACTGACCAGCCAACCGAGCGCGGCGGCCTTGCCCTTGCGCGCGGGAGCGGCCGGGGCGATGGAAGTTGACACTCTGTTGATTCCCCCGAGGTGGTGCGGATGGAGCGCGCCCATTGTGGCGGACCGGCCGGTCGGTCGCCTAGCTGGGGCGCGCCTCGTGGATCACTGCCGGGGTCGCGATCCCGGGCCCGCACCGCGGAGGCCGGTGCCCGCCCCCGTGGGGCACCGGCCTCCGCAGCCTCCTCCGCCCGCCGCTCCGCCCGCCGCCGCGGCCCGGTCAGCGGTCGAAGCCCGCCAGCAGTCCGCGCGGGTCGAAGGTGACGCGGATCCGGGCGATCCGCCCGTTCTCCACGTGCGTCCAGTTCGCCGTCGTCGTCGGGTCCGCGACGGAGGTGTGCAGGTCGAACCAGGTGATCACGTCGTCGCCTTCCGCCACCCGGCCGTGCACCTCGATCCGCTCCAGCACCTGTCCGAGCCGCCGCAGCCCGTTCAGCGCCTCCTCCGCCCCGGAGGCGGTGCCCAGTGTCCCCACGAAGTCGACGTCCTCCGCCAGCAGCCCGCGCAGCGTCTCGAAGTCGCCCGCCTCCCAGGCCGCGAAGTAGGTCTCGGAAATCTCGCGTGCAGTCCTCGTCGTCGTCATGGATCCATCCTCTGCCCGCCCGATCGATCCGTCCAACAGATGGATCAGATGCCGACTATCGTTCCTGATTATGGAGATGCATCAGCTGCGCTACTTCGCCGCCGTCGTCGACGAGGGATCGTTCACGGCCGCCGCGATGCGTCTGCACGTCAGCCAGTCCGGGGTCAGCACCCAGGTCGCCAAGCTCGAACGCGAGCTGGGCCAGCAGCTCGTCGACCGCTCCGGGCGGGGTCGCGTCCGTCTCACCCCGGCCGGGGAGGCGGTCCTCCCGCTGGCCAAGGACGCGCTCGCCACCCTGGACGCCATCCGGCACACCGCCGCCGAGTTCGCCGACGCCGTCCGCGGCCGGGTCCGGCTCGGGATGATCATGGGCTGCTCGATCCCGCCGTTCCTCGACGTCGTCGCCGACCTCGGCCGCACCCATCCCGGCATCGAACTGAGCCTGCACGAGGGCCACTCGGAGCGCCTCCAGGCGCAGGTGCTGGCCGGCGCCCTCGACCTGGCCCTGATCGGCTTCGCCGGCGACCCCGCCCCCGGCCTGGACGTCACCGTCGTCCTCGACGAGCCGGTCGCCGCCGTCGTCCCGGTCGGCCACCGCCTGGACCGGGACGGGCTGACGCTCGCCGACCTGCGCGACGAGAAGATCCTCTGCCTCTCCCCGGGCACCGGCATCCGTGCCGCCTACGAGCACTCCTGCGGACTGCTCGGCCTGGAGCCGCGGGTGGACATCGACGCCAGTTCCCCGGCCACCCTGCTCCTGCTCGCCCGGCGCGGCGCGGGCGTCGCCGTCCTGAGCCCGTCCTCCATGGACGGCGAGGGCCTGCGGGCCGTCCCCGTCGTCGACGCGGCGACGCGCTCCCGCCTCGGCCTGGCCGCCCGCCCCGACCAGCACTCGCCGGCCGTCCGGCTGCTGTACGCGAGGCTGCGCGCGGCGCTGGCCGGCCCCGCCGGGGAACCGCCGCGCTGAACGGCCGCACTCGACCGCGGCGCTGGACCGCCGCGCGTCGCCGCCCCGCGCCAGGGCGCGGCTCAGGCCCCCAGGAAGCGCTGCAGCTCGTCCAGCACGAAGTTGGCGCCGGTGTAGCCGATGCCCTGGAACCACAGCTGGTCGTCCACCGGGAAGGCCCGGTGCGCCCGCACCGCCCCGAGCGCCTGCCAGCCGGGGCTGGCCAGCGCCGCGGCGGTGCCCGCCCGCTCCGGGTCGCCGTACGTGGCGTAGAGCAGCAGGTCGCCGTCCGCCCGCCCGATCTGGTCCAGCGGGACCTCGACGTCGGACTGGTCGACGTTCTGGGCGTCCGGTCGCGCCACCTGGGCGTCGGCCAGCACCGTCCCGGGGAAGCTCTGCCGCCCGAACATCCGGATCCCGCCGCCCTCGACGAACCGCACCAGGCTCACCCGGCGGCCCGACAGCTTCGCCTCCGACAGCGACTGCGCCACCTGCCCGGCGTGCTTCTGGTAGGCGCCGGCGAAGGCCGCCGCCGCGTCCTCCCGGCTCAGCGCCTGGGCGTGCAGCTGGACGTTCGCCTTCCACGGCGCGCCGCTGGTCTGGGTGAGGACGGTCGGTGCGATCTCCCGCAGCCGGTCGTACCGGTCGCCGTCACGGGTCTGGTTGGACAGCAGGAGGTCCGGCCGCAGCGCCCGGACCGCGGTCAGGTCCGGTGCGCCGGCCGGGCCGATCAGGCGGATCCCGGCGACCCGGGAGTCCGGCCAGTACTCCGGGAACCGGGTGTCGGCGGCGGGGAGCGCGGCGCCGACCGGGGTGATGCCGAGGGTCAGGGCCGAGTCCAGTGCGTCCGTGTCCAGGACGACCACCCGCAGCGGAGCGCCCGGCACCACCACCGGGCCGGTGGCGGTGTTCACCGTGACGGGTGGCGGCGGGGTCGGGGAGGCGGAGGGGTCGGTGCCGACGCTGTCGGTGGTGGGCGGGGCCGGCCGGCCCGTCGTGCAGGCCGTCAGGCCGGTCGCGCCGACGGCGGCCCCGCCGAGGCCGGTGAGGAACGAACGGCGGGTGATCCGGTGCATCGGCGGTCCTCGGACGGTCGGACTTCGGGGGCGCGTCGATTATGTCCGGGTTGGTGGCTGGATTTCCGTTAAGTACCCGCGCCGTGCCGATGGCGTGCCCGCCGTCCCCCCGCCGTGTCCCCCGCCGTCCCCCCGCCACGAACGGGCCGCCCGACCGCCCCCGGGCCCTGCGCCGGTCGGTCAGGCGTCCACCGTCGCCGCCCAGGGGGCGCCCGGGACGACCAGCGGCGTGCCCGTCACCGGATCCGGCACCACCACCGAGTCCAGCCCGAAGACCTCCCGCACCAGCCCGGCCGTCACCACCTCCCCGGGCGGGCCCTGCGCCACCACCCGGCCGTCCCGCATCGCCACCAGGTGGTCCGCGTACCGCGCGGCCTGGTTGAGGTCGTGCAGCACCGCCACCACCGTCCGGCCGCGTTCGACGTTCAGCCGGCGGACCAGGTCCAGCACCTCCACCTGGTGCGCGATGTCCAGGTAGGTGGTCGGCTCGTCGAGGAGCAGGATGTCGGTGCCCTGGGCCAGTGCCATCGCGATCCAGGCGCGCTGGCGCTGGCCGCCGGAGAGCTCGTCCATGCTGCGCGCGGCCAGGTCCGCCGTCGACGTCCGCTCCAGCGCCTCCGCGACGGCCGCCTCGTCCTCGGCCGACCACTGCCGCCACCAGCTCTGGTGCGGTTGCCGGCCGCGGGCGACCAGGTCCGCCACCGAGATGCCCTCCGGGGCGGTCGGCGACTGCGGCAGCAGGCCGAGCCGCTGGGCGATCCGCTTGGTCGGGATCCGCGCCAGCTCCTCGCCGTCCAGCAGCACCGTGCCCCGGACCGGCTTGAGCAGCCGGCCCAGCGCGCGCAGCAGGGTCGACTTGCCGCAGGCGTTCGGGCCGACGATCACGGTCACCCGGCCGTCCGGGATCCGCACGTCCAGGCCGTCGACGACCGTGCGCGCCTCGTAGGCCAGGGTGAGGCCCCGGGCCTCCAGGCGGTGTGCGGTCATCAGGAACCTCCACGACGGGATCGGATCAGCAGCCACATCAGGTAGGGCGCGCCGACCAGCCCGGTCACCACGCCCACCGGCAGTTCGGTGGGTGCCAGCAGCCGCCGGGCGATCAGGTCGGCCAGCACCACCACCAGCGCGCCGGTCAGCGCCGAGCAGAACAGCGGGACCTGCGCGGACCGGGCCAGCCGCAGCGCGATCTGCGGGGCCATCAGGGCCACGAAGTCGACCGGGCCGGCGGCGCCCGCCGCGCAGGAGGCCAGCACGACGCCCAGCAGTGCCGTGCCGAGCCGGATCCGGTCCAGCCGCAGGCCCAGGCCGACGGCCGTCGCGTCGTCGAAGGAGATCGAGCGCTGGGCGCGCGCCGCCCACAGGGCGACCGGGACGGCCGCCAGCAGCACCCGCGCCAGCCAGCCGGCCTGGTCGTAGCCGGCGCCGTTCAGACTGCCCGTCATCCAGACCTTCGCGGCCTGTGCCTGGAAGGCGTCTCCCTTGGTCAGGAAGACCGAGGTGAGCGAGGAGAGCGCCACGCTGATCCCGATGCCGATCAGGACGAGCCGCTGCGCGTGCAGGCCGCGCCGCCAGGCCAGCGCGTAGACCAGGGAGCCGGCCGCCAGGCCGCCGGCCACCGCCGCGTACGGCGCCTGCCCGGTCGAGCCGACCACGCCGTAGGCCGTCAGGCCGACCACGGTGGCGGTCGCGCCCCAGGTCACGCCCACCACGTCGGGGCTGGCCAGCGGGTTCCGGGCGACGGTCTGGATCAGCGCCCCGGCCAGCCCGAACGCCGTGCCGACCAGCAGCCCGACCACCACCCGCGGCAGCCGGAACTCGCCCACCACCAGCTCGTGCGGACTCGGCCGGCCCAGCACCACCTTCACCACCTCGACCGGCGACACGGCGGACTCGCCGAGGCAGAGCGAGGCCACCGCGGCCGCCGCCAGGGCGACCAGCAGGCCCAGCGCCACCGCCGCCGAGCGGCGGTGCAGCAGGACGGAGGCCCGTCCGGCCCGCAGCGCGGTGTACCCCGGCAGGGAGACGGAGCTCATGCGGCGACCACCTTCCGCCGCCGGACCAGGGCCACCAGGACGGGTACGCCGACCAGCGCCGTCATCACGCCGGCCGGGACCTCGGACGGCGGGAAGAGCACCCGCCCGAGCGTGTCCGCGAGCAGCAGCAGGGCCGGGCCGAGCACGGCCGAGAAGGCGAGGACCCAGCGGTGGTCCGCCCCGGCGACGGCCCGGGCCGCGTGCGGGACGGCGAGGCCGACGAAGGCGATCGGCCCGGCCGCGGCGACGGCCGAGCCGGTCAGCACCGTCGCCCCGAGCGCGCCGACCGCCCGGACCAGGCCGGTCCTGGCGCCCAGCCCCTTGGCGGTGTCCTCGCCGAGCGCCAGCGCGTCCAGACCGCGCGCGACCGCGACCACCAGCACCGTGCCGACCGCCAGGAACGGCAGCAGCTGCCAGGCGACGTCCGAGGTCCGCCCGGAGAGCGAGCCGACGTGCCAGAAGCGGAACCGGTCCATGGTGGCGGCGTCGGTGGTCAGCACCAGGGTGTTGAGCGAGGCGATGAAGGCGGACGCCGCCGAGCCGGCCAGCGCCAGTTTGACCGGGGTGGCCCCGCCCCGGCCGCGCCCGGCCAGGCCGTACACCAGCACGGTGGCGACGACGGCCCCGGCGAAGCCGAACCACACGTACCCGGTCAGGGTGGAGACGCCGAACCCGGAGATGGCGACGACCACGCCGGCGGCCGCGCCCTGGGAGACCCCGAGGATGCCGGGGTCGGCGATCGGGTTGCGGGTGAGGCCCTGCATGACGGCGCCGGCGAGGCCGAGCGCGGCGCCGACGGCCAGTCCGACGACGGTGCGCGGCAGCCGCAGTTCGCGCACGACGACGGCGTCTGCCGTGCCGCCGCCGTGCAGCAGGGCGTCGACGGTGTCACCGAGCGGGACGGTGCGGCTGCCGACCGCCAGGCTCAGCAGCACCGCGACGGCCAGCACCGCCAGTGCGGCGGCGAGCCACGGTATTCGCCGGTGCGGCGTCCGTCCTGCGCCGGGCGGCGCGGTGGTGTCGGTGGTGTCGGTGGTGTCGGTCATGAGGCCTCTCCGCAGACAACTCAGGCAAACCTAAGTTCCGTCGCGAAGCCGGGGCAAATCCCCTCGTCGGGGGCGCCGGCGGTTGGATAGCCTGGCGGCATGCCCGAGACCTCCGCCGCCCCGCTCACCGTCGGTTTCGACCTCGACATGACGCTGCTGGACACCCGGCCGGGTATCCACGCGACCTATCTGGCGCTCTCGGCCGAGACCGGCACCCCCATCGACGCCGACCTCGTGGTCACCCGGCTCGGCCCGCCGCTGCTGGACGAGATCCGCAACTGGTTCCCGGAGGAGGAGGTGGAGCGCGCCGCCGCCCGCTACCGCGAGCTCTACCGCGACCACGCCTTCGCCCCGACCGTCGCCCTGCCCGGCGCGCACGCCGCCGTCGAGGCGGTCCGCAGCCACGGCGGCCGGGTCGCGGTGATCACCGGCAAGTACGAGCCGAACGCCCGGCTCCACCTGGAGCACGCCGGCCTGCACGCGGACGCGCTGGTCGGCGACCTGTGGGCGGAGACCAAGGGCGACGCGCTGCGCGAGCACGGTGCGAGCGTCTACGTCGGAGACCACCTCGGCGACATCCGGGGCGCCCGGCACGCGGACGCCGTCGCGGTCGGCGTGGCCACCGGCCCCTACGGCGCGGACGAGCTGCGCGCGGCGGGCGCGGACGTGGTCCTGGCGGACCTCACCGGGTTCCCGGCCTGGCTCGCCGCCCACCTCGCGGGAACGCGCTAGGCGGCGGACTCCGCCCGCCGGCGCTGGGCCCGCGCGTTGCGCAGCAGACCGACCAGCGCGGACAGGAACCCGGCCGGCATCAGCATGCTCAGCCAGTACGCGGCCGTCGGCAGCGGCGTCAGGTGCAGGAACAGCGGGACGAAGGTGACCAGGGTGGCGAGCGCGCCCAGGCCGAACACCACGGTGCCGGCCTTGACGTACACGTCGCCGGGGTCGGCGCTCTGGCTGCTCACGTCTGCTCGCTCCTCGGGGCTGGCGGGCACGGTGCCCGGCGGGGCGTCCAGTCTGGCAGAGCGGCGGCCGGGCCCGCCCACCGGAGCGGTCCGGTCACGTTGCGCAGTTTCTCGGAAGCTGAACGTTTTGATCCCTGCTGAGCGGGGGTATGCAGGGGGTGCCGAGGGGTGCGACAGGTGCGCCCCGTGTCCTCAGACCCGGGGGTGTGAGCCGATGGACCGCGCCGAGTCGCGCCGCGGCCGTGCCAGGGCCGGGTCGCCCGCGACAGCGAGATCGCCGCGTCCGCACCGCCCGCTCCGGGCCCCGGTCGCGGATCTTCCGCGGAACGCGGATGAGGCAGTGACGGACCGTTAGTCTGCTCCTGACAGCGTGCCGACCGTGAGCGCCCGCGGGCGCCGAGCCGAGGTCGTCCGCCTTTCCCACCACCCAGTGATCCCCGGCCAGGGCCGGGATCCCTCACACCCATTCGAGGACTGTTCGAGATGCCCACCGGCCAGGTCAAGTGGTTCAACGAGACGAAGGGCTTCGGCTTCCTGTCGCGCGACGACGGCGGCGACGTCTTCGTCCACACCAAGGCGCTGCCCGCCGGTGTCACCGTGCTCAAGCCCGGCCAGCGGGTCGAGTTCGGTGTGGTCGCCGGCCACCGCGGCGACCAGGCGATGGCCGTGCAGCTGCTGGAGGCGCTGCCGTCGGTGGCCGCCGCCCAGCGCAAGAGCGCCGACGACATGGCGCCGATCGTCCAGGACCTGATCACCACGCTGGACGCGGTGCTGCCGGGCCTGCAGCACGGCCGCTACCCGGCCAAGCCGACGGGCCAGAAGCTGGCCGGCCTGCTGCGCGCGGTGGCCGACCAGTTCGACGTCTGAGGCCCGCGGGCCCCGGCCGTGGCGGCCGGGTTCAGAACGCCAGCGCACCCGGGTCGAGCGGGGGCACCAGCCCCTCCGCGGCGGCCCGGGTGAGCAGCGCGCGCACGGCCGCGTACCCCTCCTCGCCGAGGTCCGCGGTGAACTCGTTCACGTAGAGGCCGATGTGCTGGTCCGCGACGGCCGGGTCCATCTCCTGGGCGTGCGCCAGCACGTACCCGCGGCTGGCCGCCGGGTCGTCCCAGGCCTGCCGGACGGAGGCGCGGATCGTCCCGGCCAGCTCGCGCAGCCGTTCGGCGCCCAGCGAGCGCCGCGCGACGATCGCGCCGAGCGGGATCGGCAGCCCGGTCTCCCGCTCCCAGGCCTCGCCCATGTCGGCCAGGCTGTGCAGCCCGTACTGCCGGTAGGTGAAGCGGGCCTCGTGGATCACCAGGCCGGCGTCCACCCGGCCGTCCCGGACGGCGGGCATGATCTCGTGGAACGGCAGGACGACGATCTCGCCGAACCCGCCGGGCACCGCCCCGGCCGCCCAGAGCCGGAACAGCAGGTAGGCGGTGGACCGCTCGGACGGCACCGCCACGGTCCTCCCGGTGAGGTCCGCTGGCGCGGCGGTCCCGGGCCGGGTGAGCACCAGCGGGCCGCAGCCGCGCCCCAGCGCGCCGCCGCAGGGCAGCAGGGCGTACTCGTCGAGGACCCAGGGCAGCGCGCCGTAGCTGATCTTCAGCACGTCCAGTTCGCCGCGTTCGGCCAGGCCGTTGGTGACGTCGATGTCCGCGAAGGTCACCTCGGGGGCGTCCGCGCCGGCCACCAGGCCGTGCGCCCACGCATGGAAGACGAAGGTGTCGTTCGGGCAGGGCGAGTACGCGATGCTCAGCCGTTCAGCCACGGCCGGCCTCCTCGATCAGTTCGGTGACGGGCAGCGCGGCGAAGGCCGCCTCCAGGGCGCCCAGGGCCTGGCCGATCCGCCAGGCGGCCCGGTCGCGCGGGCCCACCGGGTTGGAGACGGTCCGCAGCTCCAGCACCGGCACGCCGTGCCGGGCGGCGGCCTCGGCCACGCCGAAGCCCTCCATCGCCTCGGCGAGGGCGCCCGGGTGGCGGGCGGCCAGTTCGGCGGCCCGCCGCGCGCTGCCGGTGACGGTGGAGACGGTCAGCACCGGGCCGGTGAGGGCGCCGAGCGCCCCGGCGGCGCGGGCGACGGCCGCCGCGGGAGGGGTGTGCCGGACGGTGCCGAAGCCGAGCTCGGTGACGTCGGCGAAGCCGTCCCCGGTCTCGGCTCCGAGGTCGGCGGCGACGATCGCCGAAGCCAGCACGGTGGCGCCGACCGGGGCGTGCGGGGCGAAGCCGCCGGCGATGCCGGCGGAGACGACCAGGGCGAAGTCGTGCGCCCCCAGCGCGGCGGCGGTGGCGGCCGCGGAGGCCGCCGGGCCGACCCCGCCGGCCAGCACGTCGACCGGGGCGTCCTGGGCGCGGTGCAGGCCCCCGCCGGGCAGCGGCAGCGCGGCGGCCGTGCCGCCCAGCCCGCGCAGGACGGCCTCGGCCTCGGCGGGCACCGCGACGACGACGAGCAGCCGGGCCCGCCCGGGGCCCGACTGCTCGTTCCGCCCGTCGGCGGGCGCGTGCGCGGTCATCGCAGGACCGTCAGTTGTCCTGGGTGTTCAGCTGGAAGTACCAGACGGCGACCGGGTTGTCCGAGTTCTTGTCGCCCTCGACGACGGTGACCAGGGTCTTGCCGGAGGCGTTCAGCAGCTTGGCGGCCTGCTGGGAGCCGGAGTAGGTCGCGCCCTTGGCGTACGAGAACAGGCTGTAGCGCCCGCCCTGGCCCTGCGAGCCGCCGTTGGTGAAGGCCCACCAGCCGCGGTCGGCCACGTTCGGGGAGACGCCGACGCCCACGTTGTCGCTGACCACGACGTCGGAGGTCGGCAGGGTGCCGTCCTTGAGGGCCTGGGTGGCCTTGTCCTGGCACTCCTGCTGCAGGTCCTCGGTGATCGGGCTGCCGCCGTTGAAGCAGAGCGGGTCCGCGGCGATCGAGGAGTTGCCGACCGTGATGGTCGCGCGGTGGGAGCTGTGCTCGGTCTGGTCGCTCGCGATGGCGACGGAGGTGCCGACCGTGGCGACACCGACCACGACGACGGCGCCGAGGGCGGCGATGACACGGGTATTGAGGCTCATGCGTCAGAATCTACCGGGCTTCGCCGATCACGCTACGCGGGGGTCGGCCACCGCGTGTTGCCCGGAGCCCGGTCACGCCACCCGGGGTGCCGCCGGGCGCCGGCGCAGGCCCACCCGGAAGAGCGAGTGGACCGTCCACAGCAGCATCAGGCCGACCACCCCGGCGGCCACCGACAGCCCCAGCGTCCCGTTCAGCGGCAGCACGATGCCGACCGCGCCGCCCGCCACCCAGGACAGCTGCAGGACCGTCTCCGAACGGGCGAAGGCCGAGGTCCGCACCGCCTCCGGGACGTCCCGCTGGATCAGCGCGTCCAGCGCCAGCTTGCCCAGCGAGGCCGCCACCCCGGCGACGCCGGCGACCAGGATCACCGTCACCGCGCCGTACCAGAGCGCGGCCGCCGCGGTGGCGCAGGTCGCCAGCAGCAGCATCGCGGTGACCGTCGCCTCCGGGCCGCGGGTGCGCAGCCAGGAGCCCAGCACCGAGCCCAGCGCGTTGCCCGTCCCCGCGGCGAGCGCCACCAGGCCGAGCGCCAGCGTCGGCTGCAGGCCGCCGATCGGCTCGTCCCGCAGCAGGAACGCCAGGAACATCACCAGGAAGCCGACCAGCCAGCGCAGCGCCGACATCGCCCGCAGCGCCAGGATCACCGACGGGCCGACCGTGCGCAGCGAGGCCTTCGGGGCCTTGGCTCCCGGCCGGGCGTGCTCGCCGTGGACCTCGGCGTGCAGGACGGCCCGCTGCTCGCCCTTCGCCGAGTCCACCTCGTGCGGCAGGTGGAAGGCCATCAGGGTGCCGATCACGAAGACCAGGAAGGCCCCGCGCAGCGGCCAGCCCGGCCCGATCAGGTGCAGCAGGCCGCCCACTCCGGCGGCCACCCCGGTGGCCAGCAGCCCGGCCAGGGTGACCCGGGAGTTCGCCTTCACGAGCGACAGCTGCTTCGGCAGCAGCCGGGGCACCACGACGCTGCGCACCACCCCGTAGGCCTTGGACGCCACCAGCACGCCCAGGGCCTCCGGGTACAGCGCCAGGCCGCCGCCCGCGATCACCCCCGCCATCGTCCAGGCCAGCACCGCCCGGGCCAGCATCGACATCGCCATCGCCGCCCGGCGGCCGTGCGGCAGCCGGTCCAGCAGCGGGCCGATCACCGGGGCGAGGATTGCGAACGGGGCCATCGTGATCAGCAGGTAGAGCGCGACCCGGCCGCGGGCCTCGCCGGTCGGCACGGAGAAGAAGATGGTCGAGGCCAGCGCGATGGTGATCAGCATGTCGCCGAAGGAGTTCAGCGCGTGCAGCTCGATCAGCTTCGCCAGGCCGGACTCGCCGGCGCCCTCGGCGGAGGTCGCCTTGCGGATCCGGCGGCCGGTGCCGTGCACCACCCGGCCGGTGCGCGCGCCGGCCGCGGAGGCGGTGCGGACCAGCAGGTTGCGGTGCGGCTCGGCGGCCTCCTCGGCGAGGTCCTCGTCGAGGGCGGTGAGGTGCCGGGTGTGCACCGCCGTGTCGTCCGCGTCGTCCGCGGGGTGTCCGGCGGGCCCGTCGCCCCGGCCGGGGCCGGGGTCGGGAGCGGTCTTCAGGAGGCTCACGACGGCGGTGGGCGGCGCGGGACGGCCCCCCGGCTGCGGTTCGCCCGCAGCGAGGACCTGGGGCTGCTGTCGCGGCACGGCGGTCGCCTCGTCGGGGCTGCCGGCCTGCGAGGCGCGCAGTGGGTGCTGCGACGGGTTCTCGTCCGCCACATTGCCCATCCTGCCCCAGAATCGCCGTGGTGACGCGGGATTCGACCCCGTTCGGCGCGGCCCGGCACGCTCTCCGGAACGGCCGGTACCGCCCCGGACTGTGCCGCGGCACCGACCGACGGGTAGCCTGCCCAGGGTCCGGTCATCGGGCGCCAGGGCCCCTGCAGGCCCGGACGGGCGGCGCGGCCGGTACCCGCGGCGGCCTCCGGTCGCGCAGAATGGACGAGGGACTACCGAGCCGCGACGGGACAGGCAACACGCCGTGGGCGACAGAAGAACTGGGAGAGAATCGACGCCGTGAGTGCTGCGATGCGAAGCCGTACCCCCGACCGGCTCTGTGCCGACGCCGTCGAACTCGCCCGTCAGGCAGCCGAGGAGGCCGTCGGACCGGAGACCGTCGGGCCGCACCTCGGTGCCCAGGCGGACGCCGAGCGCGTCGTCACCCACACCTTCGAGTGCCTCGACGCGGCCTACCGCGGCTGGCACTGGGCGGTGACCGTCGCCCGCGCCCCGCGCGCCAAGAACGTCACGCTCGACGAGGTCGTGCTGCTGCCCGGCCCCGATGCCGTCCTCGCCCCCGAGTGGGTGCCGTGGAGCGAGCGGCTGCGCCCCGGCGACATGGGCCCCGGCGACCTGCTGCCGACCGGCGCCGACGACGCCCGTCTGGAGCCCGGCTGGAGCGGCGAGGACGAGCCCGCGCCGAACTCCGCGGTCGTCCTGGCGGCCGAGGAGGACCTGGTCGTCACCGACCCGGGCATCCAGCCCGCGCCGGCCCGCGCGCAGATCAACTCCGTCGCCGAGGAGCTCGGCATGGGCCGCAGCCGGGTGCTCTCCCGGCTCGGGCTGCACCTGGCCGCCGACCGCTGGGAGAAGGCCCACGGCCCGCAGACCCCGATGGCGCAGGCCGCGCCCGCCGCGTGCGGCAGCTGCGGCTTCCTGATCCCGATCGGCGGCTCGCTCGGTCAGGCCTTCGGCGTGTGCGGCAACGAGTTCGGCCCGGCCGACGGCCAGATCGTCTCCTTCGCCTACGGCTGCGGCGGGCACTCCGAGGCGGCCGTCATCCCGGCCCCGCCGGCGCCGTCCGAGCTGATCCTGGACGAGCTGGTGGTCGAGCCGCTGCAGCTGCACCCGGACCGGGCCTCCGGCTCGGTCGAGCCGGACGCCCCGGCGGAGGAGCTCGGGCACTCCTGAGCACGCGGTCCGCGGCCCGCCCCACCGAACCGGTGGGGCGGGCCGCTCCGTTTCCGGAGGTGGGAGGCCCGCGGGCCGGACCGGGCGGCGCGGGCGGGGGCGCGGTCCGGAGCAGGGGGCGCGGCGGGGGAGAATGCCCCCCGTACGAAGTACAGGGCGGCGGAAGGCGGCGGGTCCAGTGGAACCTCGGATCATCGGCAGCGGCACGGACGAGCACCTCGCGGACCCCTTCGGGAGCGCCGCGCTGCGCCGACGGGTGCTGGACGCCTGGGCCGCCTCGCCGGCCCGGTTCCGGGAGGACGCCAACGCCGAGGAGGAGCTCGCCCTCGGCGGCTACCGCGACCGCCTGGTCGTCGAGTTGGCGCAGAACGCCGCCGACGCGGCGGTCCGGGCCGGGCGCGGTCCCGGCCGGCTGCGGCTCACCCTCGCGGACGGCGTGCTGGCCGCCGCGAACACCGGGGCCCCGCTGGACGCGGCCGCCGTCGAGTCGCTGTCCACCCTGCGCGCCTCCTCCAAGCGCGGCGAGGCACCCGCCGTCGGCCGGTTCGGCGTCGGCTTCGCCGCCGTCCTCGCCGTCACCGACGAGCCGGCCGTGCTCGGTGCCGCCGGCGGGGTGCGCTGGTCGCTCGGCGAGGCCCGCTCGCTGGCCGACGCGCAGCCCGCGCTGGCCGACGAACTGCGCCGCCGGGACGGCCACGTCCCGCTGCTGCGGCTGCCGTTCGCGGCCGAGGGCCCGGCCCCGGACGGCTACGACACGGTGGTGGTCCTGCCGCTGCGCGACGCCGCCGCCGAGGACCTGACCCGCCGTCTGCTGGCCGGCGTCGACGACGCCCTGCTGCTGACCCTGCCCGGCCTCGCCGAGGTCGTCGTGGAGACCCCGGAGGGCACCCGGACGCTCACCCGGGCCGCCGCCGAGCCGCGCCCCGACGGCGTCACCGAGGTCACCGTCACCGACGACGCGGGCGGCCGGCTGCGGCAGACCGTCTGGCAGACCGCCGGCGCCACCGGGACCCTGGCCCCCGAACTGCTCGCCGACCGCCCGACGGAGGAGCGCGCCCGCCCGTACTGGACGGTCACCTGGGCCGTGCCGGTCGCCGCGGACGGCACCCCGCAGCCGCCCGGCATCGCCGCGGTGCTGCACGCCCCGACCCCCAGCGACGAGCCGATCGGCCTGCCCGCGCTGCTCATCGCCTCCTACCCGCTGGACTCCACCCGCCGGCACGTGGCCGCCGGCCCGCTCGCCGACTTCCTCACCGAGCGCGCCGCCGACAGCTACGCCGACCTGCTGCGGGCCCGCGGCGCCGACCTCGGCTCGCTGGGACTCGTCCCCGGGCCGCTCGGCCGGGGCGCGCTCGACAGCGCGCTGCGGGCGGCCGTCCTCGCCCGGCTGCCCGGCACCCCGTTCCTGCCCCACCCGGCCCCGGTGGAGGAGGGCACGCCCGCGCTGCGGCCCCGGGACGCCACCCTGCTGGAGGGCGCCGACGGCTCGGTGGTCGAGGCGCTCGCGCCGATCTTCCCCGGGCTGCTGCCGGCCGGCCTGGAGCGCCGCACCGAGCTGCGGGTGCTGAACGTGCGCCGGGTGCCGCTCGCCGACGTGGTCGACCAGCTCGGCGGCCTCGACCGCGAGCCCGCCTGGTGGCGCAACCTGTACGCGGCGCTGGGCGCGGCCGACCCGGAGGCGCTCGGCGCGCTGCCCGTGCCGCTCGCCGACGGCCGCACCGTCACCGGCCCCCGGAGGGTCCTGCTGCCCTCGGAGGACGCGGACTGGGCGGCCTTCCCCGGCTACCCCGAGTCGCTGGCCGGCGCGCTCGCCGCCCTCGACCTGCGGCTGGCCCACCCGGAGGCCGCCCACCCGCTGCTGGCCCGGCTCGGCGCCGGCACCGCCACCCCGGCCGGTGTCCTCGACACCCCCGAGGTGCGCGCCGCCGTCGCCCGCTCGCACGACCTGGCCGAGGACGACCCGGACGCCGCCGCGGACCTTGCCGACGCCGTCCTGGCGCTGGTCAGGGCCGCCGCCCCGGCCCCCGGCGAGCACCCCTGGCTGGCCCGGCTGGCCCTGCTCGACGACGAGGGCGAGCCCGCCCGGGCCGGTGAACTCGTCCTGCCCGGAAGCCCGTTCGCCGCCCTCGCCCGGGAGGAGGACGCCGGCTGGGTGGACGACGAGCTGCTGGACCGGTGGGGCCCGGAGGTGCTGACCGCCGTCGGCGTGCTGGCCGACTTCGTGCTGGTCCGCGCCGAGGACGTGGTGCTCGACCCGGACGACCTGGAGCGCCTCGACCCCACCGCCCCCGCCGACCGCGCGGCCGGCGGCCACCCCACCGGACTGCTCGACGAGGCGCCCGACGGCCTGGCCGAGTGGGCCGAGGAGGTGCTGGAGACCCTGCACGCCGACGACGCGGTGGGCGTGCCGCCGGTGGCCGCCGAACTGCTGGCCGTGCGCGACCTCGATCTGGTCGACGACGACGCGTGGCCCGAGGCGCTCGCCGCCCTCGCCCGCCCGCCGTACCGGGACGCCGTGGTCAACCCCGTCCGCACCCTGCTGCCCGACGGCTCCTACGCCGACCTGCCGCCCTACACCGCCTGGTGGCTGCGCGACCACCCGGTGCTCGACGGCCGCGAGCCCGCCGGGCTGCGCGCCGCCGGGGCCGACCCGCTGCTGCGCGGCCTCTACGACGAGGCCCGCACCACGCTGGACGAGCAGTTCCTGCACGCGCTGGGCGTGCGCACCACGCTGGCGGCGCTGCTGGCCGAGCCGCACGGCCCCGACGAGGTGCTGGACCGGCTCACCGACCCGGCGTCCGAGATCGGGCACCGCCAACTGCACGGCGTGCACAGTGCGCTGGCCCGGGTCGACGCGGAGCGGATCGAACCGCTGGACGTGGTGCGGGCGCTGCCGCCGCTGGACCGGGACACCGGCCGCCGCCCGGCCCACACGGTGATCGTCGACGCCACCGAGGCGGTCGTCGCGGACGCCCCCGACCTGGTCCAGCTGCTGCACGGCTACCCGCTGCTGCCGGTCGCCCCGGCGCTCGCCGCCGACCTGGCCGAGCGGCTGCACGTCTCGCTCGCCAGCGAGGTGGCCGGCGGGCGGGTGCTCTCGGAGGGGACGCTGCACCGGGTGCCCGCGGTGGTGCGGGAGCTGCTCCCCGGCTGCCCGGTCGCCTACGAGGAGCACGAGGAGCTGCTGGTGGTCGGGCCGGACGGCGCCGAGGCCGCGGTGGACTGGCGCTGGGACACCGGGGCGGACGCGCCGGAGGCGCCGTACGACCCGGACACGGCCGAGGCCGCCGACGAGGACGACGAGTTCGAGCTCCCGCCGGTGCCCGGACTGCTGCACGCGGCCACCCCGGAGGGCCTGGCGGCCGGGCTGGCCTGGTCGGTCGGGCAGTGGCACCGCCGCTTCGAGGTGCTGGCCGCGCTCAGCGAGCCGGACCGGGCCTACGAGCTGTCGGCGGCGCGGGACTTCGAGGGCTGACCGGGCCGAACGGGCTGACCGGACTGACCGGGCGGGGCCGGCTGAGCAGGCGGGGCGGCCGCCCGGTCCGGTCCGGTCCCGGTCGTGGGGCGGGCCGGTCCGGCCCCGCGCCGGTCAGTCGTCCGCCCGGCGCTGCACGAAGTGCCAGGTGATCTCCAGGAGCACCCCGCAGACCAGGGCGACGCCGACGCCGATCCACGGGTCCCGGGTGCCGACCAGGGAGAGCTGGAAGAAGTCCGACAGCCAGGGCACCAGCAGGACCAGGGCGAAGGCGCCGCCCATGCAGCCGATCAGCAGCAGCCGCCACCAGTTGTACGGGCGGGCGACGATGGCGAGCACCCAGAGGGCGATCAGGAAGAGCGTCAGGGTGGCCACGCTGGTGTCGGCCTTGAGGTCGGTGGCGTGGTCGGCACGGGCCAGCGAGTAGGCGACGAAGGTGCCCGTCCCGGCGATGACGCCGCCGGGGACGGCGAGCCTGAGCACGCGCCGGACGAAGCCGGTGCGGGCCCGTTCGTTGTTGGGGGCGAGGGCGAGGAAGAAGGCCGGCACACCGATGGTGAGCGTGGAGAGCACGGTGGAGTGCCGGGGCAGGAACGGGTACGGCGAGTGGGTGAAGATCACCAGCAGCGCCAGCAGCACCGAGTAGACCGTCTTGACCAGGAACAGGCCGGCGACCCGCTCGATGTTGCCGATCACCCGGCGGCCCTCGGCGACCACCGAGGGCAGGGTGGCGAAGGAGTCGTTCAGCAGCACGATCTGGGCGACGGCCCGGGTGGCGTCGCTGCCGGTGCCCATGGCCACGCCGATGTCGGCGTCCTTGAGCGCGAGCACGTCGTTGACGCCGTCGCCGGTCATCGCCACGGTGTGGCCGCGGGACTGCAGGGCGCCGACCAGCTGGCGCTTCTGCTGCGGGGTGACCCGGCCGAAGACGGTGGTCCGCTCGGCGGTGTCCGCGAGGGCCTCCGGCTCGGTGGGCAGGGTCCGGGCGTCCAGCGGGTGGTCGGCGCCGGGCAGGCCGAGGTGGGCGGCGACCGCGCCGACCGCGACGGCCGCGTCGCCGGAGATGACCTTGGCCTGGACCCGCTGGCCCTCGAAGTAGCGCAGGGTGTCGGCCGCGTCGTGGCGCAGCCGCTGCTGGAGCACCACCAGGGCGAGCGGGACGAGCCCGGCCGCCGGGTCCGGGGAGTCGAGCGGGGCCGGTGAGCGGCCGAGCAGCAGCACCCGCAGGCCCCTGGCCCCGAGCTCGTCGACCTCGGCGAGCGCGGGGTGCCCCGCGGGCAGCAGGACGTCCGGGGCGCCGAGCAGCCAGCTGGCCTCGCCGCCGTGCGGTTCCAGCAGCTGCACGCCGCTCCACTTGCGGGCGGAGGAGAACGGCATCGCCTCGATCACCCGCCAGCCGTCCCCCCGGCCGTCGTCGCCGCGCCCGTAGGCGTCGATGACGGCCTGCATGGAGGGGTTGGGGCGGGCGTCGGCGCCGGCCATCACGCCGAGCGCGTGCTCAACGGCGGCCGGGGCGGGCGTTCCGGGAGCGCCGTCGGAGAGGATCCGCAGGTCGACGACGTCCATGCCGCCCTCGGTGAGGGTGCCGGTCTTGTCGAGGCAGACGGTGTCCACCCGGGCCAGGCCCTCGATCGCGGGGAGCTCCTGGACCAGGCACTGCTTGCGGCCGAGCCGGACCACGCCGATCGCGAAGGCGACCGAGGTCAGCAGGACGAGGCCCTCGGGGACCATCGGGACGATGCCGGCCACCATCCGGCGCACCGCCTCGCGCCAGTCGCGGCCCTCGACGGCCAGCTGGCTGATGATCAGACCGATGGCGGTGGGGATCAGCAGGTAGGTGATGAACCGCAGGATGCTGTCGATGCCGCTGCGCAGCTCCGACTTGACCAGGGTGAACCGGCTGGCCTCCTCGGCGAGCTGTGCGGCGTACGCCTCGCGGCCGACCTTGGTGGCGGTGAACGCGCCCGCCCCGGCCACCACGAAGCTGCCGGACATCACCTGGTCGCCGGGCTGCTTGAGGACCGGGTCGGGCTCGCCGGTGAGCAGCGACTCGTCGATCTCCAGGCCGTCCGCCTCGGTGACCTCGCCGTCGACGATGACCTTGTCGCCGATGCCCAGCAGCACGGTGTCGTCGAGCACGATCCCGCCGACGGCGATCTGCTCGACGGCGCCGTCGCGGCGCACCTGGGGGCGGGCCTCGCCGATCAGGGCCAGGCTGTCCAGGGTCTTCTTCGCGCGCAGCTCCTGGACGATGCCGATCGCCGTGTTGGCGACGATGACCAGGCCGAACAGACCGTCCTGGATCGGACCGACGACCAGGATGATCCCGAACATCACGCCGATGATCGCGTTGAAGCGGGTGAAGACGTTCGCCCGGACGATCTCCTTGGTGGAGCGGCTGGACCGGACGGGAACGTCGTTGACCTGGCCCCGCGCGACGCGCTCGGCGACCTCGGCGGCGGTCAGGCCGCCGCGTCGGCCGGGCAGCAGGCCGAGCGGGTGCGCACCGTCGGGGCGGGCGCCGTCCGCGGGCTGCTCTTCCGAGGAGTGGGCAGGCTGCGTCATGGCACCGACTCTACGGGTGCCTTATGTCCGATGCGTGCTACTAAAGGACTATTCAGTCCGACTGGGTGGCCGGGTCCTGGCCGCCGTCCCCGACCGCCCCCGCGGCGGCCGCGGCGGCGCGGTCGCGGGCGATCGCGTCCCGGCGGGCGCGGCAGTACCAGAGGCCGATCAGGCCGAGCAGGCCCCCGGACAGGCAGATCCACGGCCAGGTGCCGTGGCCGTGGTCGGAGAGGGTGCCCTGGAAGGGGAGGAGGGCCAGGAAGGCGACGAACCACAGCACCGTGCCACCGCCGACGATGGCGACGTCGTTGGCCTCCAGCGGAGGGGGCGAGGGGTGCAGCGGCGTCTTGGGCATGGGGCCTAGCGTACGGTGCGGCGGGTGGTCGGCCGCCCCGGGACGGGGAGCCGCTCGCCGGGCGGTCGGCGGATCCGTGCCCGGCACCCGCCGGATCCGTGCCCGGCACCCGCCGGATCCGTGCCGGGCGCTCGTCGGAGCCGTGCCGCGCGCACCGGATTCCGGCGGTCGGCGCGCCGGATCTCCGCGGATTCCTGCCCCAAGTGTCTTTCTACGCGCGAAGATAGCGCGTGTGCGATCGGGAAACCATACTTGAAGTTCCGCGCCCGGCCACCGTCGCCACGGGCGTTCTCCCCCTCCTCAGCTCCCCCACAGAGGACGCACGCATGCCTGTGGTCCAGCCGGCCACCGAGTCGCCCGACCCCTCCTCCAGCACGCCGAATCCCCCCACCGGCGTCCTGGACCGCTTCTTCCGGATCAGCGAGCGCGGCTCCACCCTGCCGCGGGAGATCCGCGGCGGCGTGGCCACCTTCTTCACCATGGCCTACATCCTGGTGCTCAACCCGATCATCCTGGCCAGCGCCACGGACATGACCGGGGCCCACCTGGACAGCGCCCAGCTGGTCACCGCCACCGCCCTCACCGCCGCCCTCACCACCCTGCTGATGGGCGTGATCGGCAACGTCCCGATCGGACTGGCCGCCGGCCTCGGCGTCAACACCATCGTGGCGCTCCAGCTCGCCCCCAGGATGACCTGGCCGGACGCCATGGGCATGGTCGTGCTGGCCGGCTTCGCGATCATGCTGCTGGTCGCCACCGGTCTGCGCGAGCGGGTCATGAACGCGGTGCCGCTCGGCCTGCGCAAGGCCATCGCGATCGGCATCGGCCTGTTCATCACCCTCGTCGGGCTGGTCGACTCCGGCTTCGTCAGCCGCATCCCGGACGCCGCGCACACCACCGTCCCGCTGCAGCTCGGCGCCACCGGCCACCTGCTCGGCTGGCCGGTGCTGGTCTTCGTGTTCGGCCTGGTGCTCACCCTGGTGCTGGTCGTCCGCAAGGTGCCCGGCGCGATCCTGATCAGCATCGTCGCGAGCACCGTGCTCGCCGTGGTGATCGACAAGTTCGCGGACGTCCCGGCGCTCAGCTGGGGCCTGACCGTCCCGGCCTGGCCCGGCAACCCGGTCGCCGCCCCGGACTTCGGCCTGGTCGGCCAGGTCAGCCTGTTCGGAGGCTTCGGCAAGGTCGGCGTGCTGACCGGCGTGCTGTTCGTCTTCACCGTGCTGATGTCCTGCTTCTTCGACGCGATGGGCACCATCCTCGGCGTCGCCGACGAGGCGCACCTGCTCGACGAGAAGGGCGACCTGCCGGGCATCAACCGGATCCTGATGGTCGACGGCATCGCCACCGCGGCCGGCGGCGCCACCTCCTCCTCCGCCAACACCTGCTTTGTCGAGTCCACCGCCGGAGTCGGCGAGGGCGCCCGCACCGGCTTCGCCTCGATCGTCACCGGCCTGCTGTTCGCGGTGGCGCTCTTCCTCACCCCGCTCGCCACCATGGTCCCGGCCCAGGCCGCCACCCCGGCCCTGGTCACCGTCGGCTTCCTGATCCTGGCGAACTCCGTCCAGGAGATCGACTGGGCGGACTACACCATCGCGATCCCGGCCTTCCTGACCATCGTGATGATGCCCTTCACCTACTCGATCACCAACGGCATTGGCTTCGGGTTCATCGCCTTCTGCATCCTGCGGCTGGCGGCCGGCCGGGGCCGCAGCGTGCCCGTCCCGATGTACGCGGTCGCGGCGGTGTTCGCCTTCTACTACCTGATGCCGGCGCTCGGCCTGCTCTGACGGCTCCGGTACGCCCGCGGCCCCGTGCTCCCCGTGGAGCGCGGGGCCGTTCGATATCGCGAAGGCGCCGCGGCTGATATCGTTTTTCTGTTGTCGCCCCAGGGAGGAACGGCCATGACGCGTACGGTGATCGACCTCGACGACGACCTCCTGGCCGAGGCGCAGCGCCTGTTCGGCACGACCACCAAGGTCGCCACGGTCAATGCGGCGCTGCTGGAGGCCGTGAAGCTGGCCCGCCGGATAGAGCTCGCCGACGCCATCGCCAGTGGGGAGTTCGACCTCCTCGCCGAGCCGGGCGAGTCGGCTGCGGCGTGACCCGGGAGCGCTACCTGATCGACAAGTCGGCCCTGGCGCGCTGGGGGAAGCCGACGGTGCGGCCGGTTCTCGACGACCTCTCGCAGCGCGCGCTCCTGGCGGTCAGCGCGGCGGTCGAGATGGAGGTGCTGCACAGCGCCCGGAGCGCGGCGGAGGCGGACCGGCTGAGCCACCTGCTCAGGGGTTTCGACTACCTGCCGTGCACCGACGAGGTCTGGGACCGGGCGAAGGACGTCCAGCGTCGTGCGCTGTTCCGGGGCCACCACCGCGCCCTGTCGATGGCCGACATGCTGATCGCCGCCACGGCCGAGCGGCACGGGGTCACGGTGCTGCACTACGACGGCGACTACGACATGATCGCGTCGATCACCGGGCAGCCCGCTCGCTGGGTCGTGCCGGCCGGATCCGCCGACTGACTTCCCGCCGGGGCGGGTGGCCGGGTCAGTGCACGCAGAACTCGTTGCCCTCGATGTCGGCCATGACCGTCCAGGCGCCGCCCGGTTCCTCGACGTCGCGCAGGACGGTGGCGCCGAGCGCGCTCAGACGGGCGACGGTGGACGCGCGCTCGCCCTGGCCCGGGTGGACGTCGAGGTGGAGGCGGTTCTTGCCCTGCTTGGGCTCGGGGACGGCCTGGAAGAGCACGCGGCGGCCGAGACCGGTGCCGGTCGCGGGGTCGTACGGGTCGTCGGGGTGGCGGACGGCGGCGAGGGAGCGCCAGGCGGGGTGGCCGTCGACCTCGGTGACGGCGTCCGGGGCGACGGCCCCGGCGTCGAGCAGCCGGGTGATCAGGGCGGTGTGCTCCTCGAGGGCGTAGTCGAGGGCGGCGGCCCAGAAGGCGGCGAGCCGGTTCGGGTCGGCGCAGTCGATGACGAGCTTCCAGTGCAGCGGCATGTAACCGGTTCTACCGGTGTCGCGGGGCGCGGGCAACGACCGGCTCGCACAATGTCAAAAAGGCGACTGTTGAGGGCAGTTGGCGGTGGGAATACTGCCTGGACGGACACGGGGAGGGGACGCGACCGATGGTGCAACAGGATCCGCCCGGGGGGGACGAGGCGAAGCTGCTGCCGGACCTGTTCTGGACGGCGGACAAGGCTTCGCTGGACGGCCAGCGCGAGACGCTGCGCTGGTACCGCGGACTGATCGCGATGCTGGTGATCGCGGCCGTGATCGGCTCGTTCCCCGGCCCGGACCACAAGGGCGACAGCGACATCACGCCACTGTTCTCGGTGGCCGCCTTCCTGGTCGCCGGCTACTTCTGGTCGCGGCTGCGCCGCGGCAACCCGCAGGGCCGGTGGTACGAGGCCAGGGCGGCGGCCGAGTCGGTCAAGACGCTGGCCTGGAAGTACACCGTCCGGGCCCGGCCGTTCGACGGCGGGGCGGACTCCGCGGACGTCGACCGCGGCTACCTGCTCCAGCTCGAGGACGTGCTGCGGGCCTTCGAGGACTCGGAGATCGTGCCGCCCGGCTCCGTCCCGGAGATCACCGAGGAGATGCGGCGGGTGCGGGCCGGGAGCCTGACCGCCCGCCGCACGCTCTACCTGCGCACCCGGGTGGAGGGGCAGCGCACCTGGTACCGCGCCCGGGCCGAGGCGTGCGAGACGCAGGCGGTGTCCTGGGGGCTGGGCATCGCCGCGCTGATCATCATCGGTGCGGCGGCGGCCATCGCCCAGGCGACCGGAGCCCTCCAGGTGCACGTGTTCGGGGCCAGTTCGGCCGCGGCGGCCGCCGTCATCGCCTGGACGCAGCTCAAGCAGCTGCGCCCGCTGGCCGCCGCCTACCAGCTGGCCGCGCGCGAGCTGGAGAACGTCGGCAACCAGCTCTCCGACCTCGACCTGCGGGCGCCGGACGCCGAGGCGCGCTGGGCCCGGCTGGCCGCCGAGGCGGAGGACGCGGTGTCCCGCGAGCACACCACCTGGCGGGCCCGCCGGGCGTTCCCGAGGTAGCCGGGAGGCGTCAACTCGGGGGAGGGGCTGGGGAGATCCGGCGAAGCAGGGACCATCCCGGGGGCACAGGTGTGCGGGGTGCGTGAGGGTCGGGCGGGGAGCCGCGGAACGTAATCATTACGTGTCCATGCCCTGGTTTCATCGCCTCCGCGCGACCCCCAGTCCTGCCCGGAGGCCCTTCTTGCGCATTCTCCTGATCACCAGCGCGTTCAACAGCCTGACCCAGCGCGTCCACACCGAGCTGCGCGAGCGCGGCCACCGGGTGGCCGTCCGACTCGCCCTCGACGAGGAGCGGATGCGGGCGGCGGTGGCCGACACCGACCCCGAGCTCATCGTCTGCCCGATGCTCACCAAGGCCGTGCCGGAGGACATCTGGTCCACCCGGACCGTCCTGATCGTGCACCCCGGCCCGCAGGGCGACCGCGGCCCCTCCTCGCTCGACTGGGCGATCACCGAGGGGGCGGAGCGCTGGGGCGTGACCGTCCTGCAGGCCGTCGAGGAGATGGACGCCGGTGACGTCTGGGCGTCCGTCGAGTTCCCCGTCACCGCCTGCGGCAAGAGCGAGCTGTACCGCGGCGAGGTCGCCGACGCCGCCGTCGAGGCCGTCCTGCTCGCCGTCCAGCGCTTCCAGGGCGGGCTGTTCACCCCCGAACCGCTCGACTACGGCCGGCCGGACGTCCACGGGAGGCTGCGGCCGCCGCTCCGGCAGGGGGACCGGCGGATCGACTGGGCCGCGGACGACACCGCGACGGTGCTGCGCAAGCTGCGGGCCGCCGACTCCCAGCCCGGTGTGCTCGACGAGCTGTACGGCCGCGAGTACTTCCTGCACGGCGGCCACCCCGAGGACGAGCTGCGCGGCCCGGTGCCCGGCGCCGTGCTCGCCACCCGCGACGGCGCGATCTGCCGGGCCACCACGGACGGCGCGGTGTGGATCCCGCAGCTGCGCCCGCGCCGCACCCCCGGCGGCCCGGCCACCTTCAAGCTGCCGGCCGCGACGGTGCTCGCCGACCGGCTGCACCGGGTCCGCGAGGTGCCGGTGAGCCCGTCGTCGGCGGCCCGCCGGGACACCTGGTCGGAGCTGCGCTACCGCGAGGAGGGCGACGTCGGCTTCCTGGAGTTCGCCCACGCCGGCGGTGCGATGGACACCGGGCAGTGCCGCCGGCTGCTCGCCGCCTACGTGGAGGCGGCCGACCGGCCCACCTCGGTGCTGGTGCTCGGCGCGCCCCGGGACTTCTACTCCAACGGGATCCACCTCAACGTCATCGAGGGCGCGTCCTTCCCGGCGCTGGAGTCCTGGGAGAACATCAACGCGATGGACGACCTCGTCCACGCGGTCCTCACCACCACCGACAAGCTCACCGTCGCCGCACTGGCCGGGAACGCGGCGGCCGGCGGCCTGATGCTGGCGCTCGCCGCGGACGAGGTGTGGTGCCGGGAGTCGGCGGTGCTCAACCCGCACTACCGGCTGATGGGCCTGTACGGCTCCGAGTACTGGACGTACACCCTGCCCGCCCGGGTCGGCGCCGAGCGGGCCGAGCGGCTCACCACGGAGGCGCTGCCGGTCGGCGCCGAACAGGCCCGCCGGATCGGGCTGGTGGACCGCACCCGCGGCGGGGACGCCGCGGCCTTCCGCCGCTGGGTGGCCCGCGAGGCCGCCCGGCTCGGCGGCTCGCCCGAGCTCGCCGGGCGACTGGTGGAGAAGAAGCGCCGCCGGGCCGCCGACGAGGAGGCGAAGCCGCTGGCCGAGTACCGGGCGGAGGAACTGCGGCGGATGCACGCCAACTTCTACCGGGCCGGCGAGCCGTACCACGCGCTGCGGCGGGACTTCGTGCACAAGGTCTGCCCGGTGGCCACGCCGGCGCACCTGACCGGACTGCTCGGCCGTCCGGAGTAGCCGGGGTCATCGCGCGGCGGCGCCCGGCCGGGGTGGGGGACCCGGCCGGGCGCCGCCGCGCCGGGGGTTCAGCGCTGGGCGCCGACCCGGTTCAGCGGCCGCCGCTGCCGCGGCACCAGCGGGGCCGCCGGTCCGGCCAGCAGGGGCTGCGAGGAGGCGCGGCTGGGGGAGACCGCGAAGGCCAGCGAGCCGAAGAAGACGTAGCAGCCGAGCCCGACGCCCAGCGGGAAGATGAACTGGAGCGCCATCACCCCGCTCTGGACGGACTGCGCCGGGTCCAGTCGCACCGAGAGCGCCGCCATGCCGGTGTAGTGCATCGCGCAGACCGCCACGCCCATCACCGGCGCGGCCGCCAGGACGGCGAGCGTGCCGCGGATGTTCAGGGCGGCCCAGAGCGCCGCCGTCGCGGCGAACACCGCGATCCCGACGGAGAGTCCGACGGTGACGTGGTCGTAGCCGAGGTGGCCGGGCAGGACCATCGCCGCCATGCCCAGGTAGTGCATGGCGGCGACGCCGAGTCCGGTGGTCAGGCCGCCGGCCAGCAGCGACAGGACGGGCCTGCGGCTGTACCCGACGGTGAACAGCCCGACGCCGACGACGGCGACGGCGACCACGAGGCTAAGCACGGTGAGCCCGGGCCGGTAGCGGATCTCGACCCCGCTGACGGAGAAGCCGAGCATCGCGATGAAGTGCATGGACCAGATGCCGGCCCCGAGCGAGCTGGAGGCGAAGAGCAGCCAGACCGCGCGGGTGCGGCCCTGCGAGACGAGGGCCCAACGGGCGCTGCGCAGCGCGACGAAGGCGCCCACGCAGGCGATGAAGTACGAGACCGCCGGTGTCACCCAGCCGTGGTCGGCATGGTGGATCTCACCCAAGAGAGCTCCCTGGAGGGATGAGGGGATGCGGGCGCCAGGGCTCGGGCGGAGGCGGTGGGCCGGAACGGGTCGGCCGGTGGAACGCGCGGGTGGGCGCGGGAGGACGAGGGCTCCGCCGTGGGGAGACCTGGGCGTGTGGTGCCCCTGACAACGGGGACAGTAGCCACTGCCCGGCGGCGGCACAATGTTCGGGGTTTTCGTGAAATCCCAGGTCAGGATGGCCCTTTACGCGGTCTGCATGATCTTGGCACCAAGCCCTGACACCGCCTGCGCACGGCCCCCGGGCCGGTTGGTGCGTTACTCCAGGGGGGCTAGCCCGAACGGGTGGCCGGCCGGGTCGATCAGCACCTTGAGCGTCCGGCCGTGCTGGTACGTCGGCTCGGTCGCGCCGAGCTCCAGCGCCTTCGCGGTGGCCTCGTCGAGGTCGTCCACGTAGAAGTCGAGGTGGAAGTGCTTGCTGCCGTCCGGCTCCGTCCACGGCTCCGGGCGGTAGTCGGTGACCCGGCCGAAGCCGAGCGGGCTGCCGCCCTCGGGGTTGTCCAGGATCGCGAAGTGCTCGTCCGAGTGCCGGGTCTCCCAGCCGAGCAGCTCGCCGTAGAACGCGGCCAGCGCGACCGGGTCGGCGCAGTCGATGGTGACCATGGCGAGCCGGGCGAAGCCGGTGTCGTTCTGCTCGGTGGCGAGGTCGGACATGTGTGGTCGGCCCTTCTGGGAGTGGTGTCGGCCCTTGCGGAAGGGGGAGCGGGCACCCGGCGGCGCGTCGGATCGTGGCCTACGACCAGCATCGCACCGGGGCGATCTTCCGGCGCGGCGGTGCGTGCGGGAGAGGGTGGCGCGGGGCCGCCGGGTGGGGGGTGCCGCGGTGCGTGCGGCGGTGTCGGGTACCGGGGCCGCCGGGGCGGGCGGGGCGGGCGGGAACCAATTTTCCTTAGCGAGAGTAATGAGATAGGCTAAGGACATGCCCGAGATGTCCGAGCAGGACCTCGCAGCGGTCAACCAGCTGCGGTCGTCCACGATGCGCCTCTCCCGTCGACTCAAACACCAGAGGGTGGAGGAGTCGCTGAGCCCCACCGAGATGGGGGTGCTGGGCACCCTCGCCCGGTGCGGGAAGGCCACACCGGGTGAGCTCGCCCGGAAGGAGCACGTGCAGCCCCCGTCGATGACCAGGATCGTCGCGATGCTGGAGGAGAAGGGGCTGGTGCGGCGCGAGCCGCACCCCGAGGACCGCCGCCAGGTGGTCGTCAGCAGCACCGAGCAGGCGGAGGCGATCCTCGCGGAGAGCCGCCGCCGGCGCAATGTCTGGCTCGCCGAGCTCGCCGAAGGGCTCGACGAGGAGGAATGGGCCGTCCTCCGCGAGGCCGCGCCCGTGCTCTACAAGCTCGCACACCTCTAGGCACACCCACTCCGGCGAGCCGGCCGGAAGAAGAAGGAGCACCGCATCACCGCAGGACCGACCACCGAAACCAGGAGCGCGACGGCCTTCGCCAGGGCCGCCGCGCCGCGAGGGGAGACCACCTTGACACCGCCGGCCGCAGCCAGCGCCGCCGCCGTCCGCACCGACGACGTGACCACCGACCCCACCGCGGCCGGTGCCGCGGCCGCCGACCTCCAGGCACCCGCCCCCACGGGGCTGCCCGGCAGCGGCGACGACGACCCCGACGAACGCACCGCGGCGGACGACCCCGCCGCTCCCGGCCGCAGCCACGCGGCCACGTCCCCCACCGGAGCCCGCTTCACCCGGCCCGGGGGGATGTTCTCCTCCCTGCGCGTCCGCAACTACCGCTACTACTTCGCCGGCCAGGTGGTGTCCAACACCGGCACCTGGATGCAGCGGATCGCCCAGGACTGGCTGGTGCTCAGCCTCACCGGCAGCCCGCTCGCCGTCGGCATCACCACCGCCATGCAGTTCCTGCCGATGCTGCTGCTCGGCCTGTTCGGCGGCGTGCTCGCCGACCGGATGCCCAAGCGCCGGCTGCTGGTCTACACCCAGGGCGCGATGGGCCTGCTCGCCGCCGGCCTGGCCGTCCTGACCATCGGCGGCGTCGTGACGCCGTACTACGTGTACGCCTTCGCGCTGCTGCTCGGCCTGGTCACCGTGGTCGACAACCCGACCCGGCAGGCCTTCGTCTCCGAGATGGTCGGCCCCAAGGACCTCTCCAACGCGGTCAGCCTGAACGCCGCCAACTTCCAGACCGCGCGCCTGGTCGGCCCCGCCGTGGCGGGCCTGCTGATCGCCGCGGTCGGCAGCGGCTGGGCGTTCGCCGTCAACGCGCTGTCCTTCGCCGCCGTGATCGGCGGGCTGCTCGCCATGCGCGAGTCCGAACTGCGCCCGACCGCGCCGATCGCGCGTGAGAAGGGGCAGTTGAAGGAGGGGCTGCGGTACGTGAAGGAGCGGCCAGAGCTGCTCTGGCCGATGGTCCTGGCCGGCTTCATCGGCACCTTCGGCTTCAACTTCCCGACGCTGCTCTCCGGTTTCGCCCACGACACCTTCAAGGTGGGCGCCGGGCAGTACGGCCTGCTGAACACCGCGATGGCGGTCGGTTCGCTGGCCGGCGCGCTGCTCGCGGCCCGCCGCGGCGCACCCCGGCTGCGCCGGCTGGTGGGGGCCGCGCTGGCCTTCGGCACGCTGGAGGTGGTCGCCGCGTTCGCGCCCGACTACTGGACCTTCGCGGTGCTGCTCACCCTGATCGGGGTGTTCGGGCTCAGCTTCAACACCTCCGTCAACTCCGCGCTGCAGCTGGGCACCGACCCGGCGATGCGCGGCCGGGTGATGGGGCTGCTGGTGCTGGTCTTCACCGGTGGCACGCCGATCGGCGCCCCGGTCGTCGGCTGGGTGACCGCCTCGTACGGGCCCCGGCTGGGCCTGCTGGCCTGCGGACTGGTGTCCGCGCTGGCCGCCGGCGTGGTCGGACTGGTGCTCGCCCGCAGCGCCGACCTGCGGCTGCGCCTCGACCTGCACCCGGGCCGCGGCGGGCGGGTGGTGGCCTTCGTGCCGCGCACCGGCACCACCAGCAAGTCCCAGCTGGCCGCCGCCTGCTGACGGGCCGCCGGGCCCCGGGGGAGTGCCCCCGGGGCCCCGCGGTCACAGCCGGATGGCGAGGACCTGGCCGGGCCAGACGCCGTCCCCCTGCGCGACCTCGAAGCCCTCGGTCTCGGTGAAGCCGAGCGCGCGGTAGCGGCCGACCAGCTTGCGGTCCGCGCCCGCGTAGCAGTCCACCCGCAGCAGGCCGAGGCCGCGCCGGCGGGCCTGCGCCACGGCGTCGGCGATCAGCGCGGCGCCGATCCCCGAGCCCTTGCGGCTGCGGTCGGTGACCAGGTTGCGGATGAACAGCTCGGGCTCGTCCGCCGGCGGGACGTGCGGCCCGCGCTCCTCGGAGAGCACGCAGGAGCCGACCGTGCGGCCCTCGCCGTCCACGGCGAGCCGGATCAGGAACGGCTCCGCGCCGTACCGGGCGACGTGCCCGGCCCGGGCCGGGACGGTGCTGAAGGGCTGGTCGCCCCACTGGCCGGTGCGGCCCTGGCCGGCCAGCCAGGCGACGGCGCCGTCGAGCAGGGCGAGCACGTCCGGGATGTCGTCGGGGCCGCCGGTGCGGATCGTCACGCCAAGGGAATCGGTCATGGGACGTTCTAACCCGGACGGCCTCCCGCGGGAAAGCGGGGGCGCGGCGGCGCGGGGGAGGATGGCGGCATGAGGCTGTTCGTGGCGGTGCACCCGCCGGACCGGGCGCTGCGGGGGCTCGCCGCCGCGGTCGAGCCGCTGCGCGGGCTGCCGGGGGCGGACCGGCTGCGCTGGACCGCCGTCGACGGGTGGCACCTGACCCTGGCGTTCCTCGGCGAGGTGGCGCCCGAGCGGGTGCCGGAGCTGGAGGCCGGCCTGGCCGGGGTCGCCGAGGTCCACCCGGTGCACCGGCTGCGGCTGTCCGGGGCGGGCCGGTTCGGCGACCGGGTGCTCTGGGTCGGGGTGGAGGGGCAGGCCAGGGCGCTGGGCCGGCTCGCGGAGGCCGTGTCCGGGGCCGTCGCCGAGGTGGCCGGGGCGGCCGGTGCCGAGGCCTTCCACCCGCACCTGACCCTGGCCCGGGCGGGCTCCTCGCGCGGCCACCGGCGGGCCGTCCAGCGGGTCACGGCGGCCGAGCTGGACGCCCTGGCGGCCGTGCTGGCCGACTACCGGGGGCCGGAGTGGGAGGCCGCCGAACTGCACCTGGTGCGCAGCGACCCGGACGGCGGCGGGGCGCGCTACACCACGCTGCGCTCCTGGCCGCTGGCGGACTGGTGCTGAACCGCCCCGCGGGCGGGCCCGGCGGCGCTCCGCGGGCCCGGCGGCGGGGGAGCGGACCGGCCTCGGCGTCCGGACGGGTGTGGGCCGGAGGTACCCTCGTTGACCGTGGATCCCAAGACTCGTATGCGTATCGTGACCGGCACCCTGGTGCTGCTGCTGGTCGTCGTGCTGATCAGCTCGCTGTCCGGCCGCTAGGGCGCCCCCGGACGCCCCCGGGGCCGCCCGGGGACGGCTGAGGGCCACCGCCCGCCGGGCGGTGGCCCTCAGCCGTGCGTGGAGCCCGTCAGAGCTGCTCGACCACGTGGTCGATGCAGGCGGTGAGCGCCTCGACGTCGGCCGGGTCGATGGCCGGGAACATCGCGATGCGCAGCTGGTTGCGGCCGAGCTTGCGGTACGGCTCGGTGTCCACGATGCCGTTGGCACGCAGTGCCTTGGCGACCGCGGCGGCGTCCACCGACTCGTCGAAGTCGATGGTGCCGACCACCTGGGAGCGCTCGGCCGGGTTGGCCACGAACGGGGTGGCGTAGGAGGACTTCTCGGCCCACGAGTACAGCCGGGACGAGGAGTCGGCCGTCCGGGCGACGGCCCAGTCCAGCCCGCCGTTGCCGTTCAGCCACTCCAGCTGGTCGGCCAGCAGGAACAGGGTGGCGATCGCCGGGGTGTTGTACGTCTGGTCCTTCGACGAGTTGTCGATGGCCGTCGGCAGGTCGAAGAACGGCGGGATGTAGCGGCCGGAGCCGGCGATCTCGGCGGCGCGCTCCAGGGCGGCCGGGGAGAACGCGGCCAGCCAGAGGCCGCCCTCGGAGGCGAAGGACTTCTGCGGCGCGAAGTAGTAGACGTCGGTCTCGGTGATGTCCACCGGCAGGCCGCCGGCGCCCGAGGTGGCGTCCACCAGGACGAGCGAGCCCTCGTCGGTGCCCACCGGGCGCTTGATCGGCATCGCGACGCCGGTCGAGGTCTCGTTGTGGGTGAGGCCGTAGACGTCCACGCCGGCCTCGGCGACCGGCAGCGGGTGGGTGCCCGGGGCGGTCTTGATCACGGTCGGCTCGGCGAGCCAGGGCGCGGCCTTCACCGAGGAGGCGAACTTGGAGGAGAACTCGCCGAAGTCCAGGTGCTGGGACTTCTCCCGCACCAGGCCGAAGGCGGCGATGTCCCAGAAGGCGGTGGAGCCGCCGTTGCCGAGGACGACCTGGTAGTCCTCGGGGAGCGAGAAGAGGCTGCTCACGCCCTCGCGCACGCGCTTGACCAGGTTCTTGACCGGGGCCTGGCGGTGGGAGGTGCCGAGCAGCGAGGTCTGGGTGGCGGCGAGGGCACTCAGGGCCTCGGGGCGCACCTTGGACGGTCCGCAGCCGAAACGGCCGTCTGCGGGCTTGATGTCAGCGGGGATCTGGATCTGAGCCACGCGCGCAGCCTACCGGCCGGGAACCGGCCCGGGGTACGGTCGTCCGCCTCCTGAGATTGTGATCTTCGCTGCCCCCCGACGTGCGGACAGCGGGCCCGGCGGAGGCCGGACCCGCTGTTCAGAGGCGGTGCGCAGGCGGTCGACCGGTGTGCGGCCGGTCGACTCAGTGGGCGATGGCGCCCCAGCCCTCGATCTCCTCGGGGCGGCGCGGGCCGGGGCCGATGTAGCGCGCGGCGGGGCGCACGAGCCGGCCCGTGCGCTTCTGCTCCAGGATGTGCGCCGACCAGCCGGCGGTGCGCGCGCAGGTGAACATCGAGGTGAACATGTGCGCCGGGACCTCGGCGAAGTCCAGCATGATGGCGGCCCAGAACTCGACGTTGGTGGCCAGCACGCGGTCCGGGCGGCGGTTGTGCAGCTCCTCCAGCGCGGCCTTCTCCAGCGCCTCGGCGACCTCGAAGCGCGGCGCGCCGAGCTCCTTGGCGGTGCGGCGCAGCACGCGGGCGCGCGGGTCCTCGGCGCGGTAGACGCGGTGGCCGAAGCCCATCAGGCGCTCGCCGCGGTCCAGCGCGTTCTTGACCCAGGCGGTGGCGTCGCCGGTGCGCTCGATCTCCTCGATCATGCCGAGCACGCGGGACGGCGCACCGCCGTGCAGCGGGCCGGACATCGCGCCGACCGCACCGGACAGGGCGGCCGCGACGTCGGCGCCGGTGGAGGCGATGACGCGGGCGGTGAAGGTGGAGGCGTTCATGCCGTGCTCGGCGGCGGACGTCCAGTAGGCGTCGATGGCCTTGACGTGCTTCGGGTCCGGCTCGCCCCGCCAGCGGATCATGAAGCGCTCGACGACCGTCTCGGCCTTGTCGATCTCGCTCTGCGGGACCATCGGCAGGCCCTGGCCGCGGGCCGACTGGGCCACGTACGACAGTGCCATCACGGCGGCCCGGGCGAGGTCGTCGCGGGCCTGCTCGGCGGAGATGTCCAGCAGCGGCTTGAGGCCCCAGACCGGGGCGAGCATGGCGAGCGCGGACTGCACGTCGACCCGGATGTCACCGGAGTGGACGGGGATCGGGAAGGGCTCGGCGGCCGGCAGGCCGGGGTTGAACTTGCCGTCCACCAGCAGGCCCCAGACGTGGCCGAAGGAGACGTGACCCACCAGGTCGTCGATGTCGACACCGCGGTACCGCAGGGCGCCGCCTTCACGGTCGGGTTCGGCGATCTCGCTCTCGAACGCGACGACTCCCTCAAGTCCGGGTACGAAGTCGGACATGCGACGGCTCCTTCAGTTCTGCGATCGGCGCTCCGCCGTGGTGGGGCGGGCACGCCAGTGACCGAATGGTGGTTGGCACTCGGTGCCAGAGTGACAGGCACGGGGTGCATTGCGCCATACACCACCGCGGTGATGTTGCCCATGGGCCCGCTTGACTTTTCCGCCGAGGGTCGGTCGTGCCCGGGAAATCTCCGGAGCCAAACGTCTGGTTCCGGACAATTCACCGTACGACGGGCGGTCAAGCGGTGGCGAGACACCTTATCTCCCACCGCGGTTTGTCCGGAGGTAGCGGTGCCGGTTGCTTGTCGTACGGGATGATGTTGACGTGCAGACCCCGGAACGCGCCCAGTCGACGCCCCAGAGCCCCGCCACCCGGATCCTGGCCGACGAGGCCCGCCCCGGCCCGGACCTCACCGTGATGCGCAAGCACTACACCCACGAGGGCCTGGTCGAGGAGCAGCTCGCGCCAGAGCCGATCGGCCAGTTCACCCGCTGGTTCCACGAGGCCGACGACGCCGGACTGGTCGAGCCCAACGCCATGGTGCTCTCCACCGCCGACGCCGCGGGGCGGCCCAGCTCGCGCACCGTCCTGCTCAAGGGGTACGACCTGCGCGGCTTCGTGTTCTTCACCAACTACGGCTCCCGCAAGGGCGCCGAGCTCGCCGCCAACCCGCACGCCGCACTGCTCTTCCCGTGGGTCGCGCTGGCCCGCCAGGTGATCGTCCAGGGCCGGGTGGAGAAGGTCGGGCGGGACGAGACCGCCGCCTACTTCCGCACCCGGCCGCACGGCTCCCAGCTCGGCGCCTGGGCCAGCGAGCAGTCCAGCCCGGTCGGCAGCCGCGAGGTCCTCGAACAGCGCTACGCCGAACTGGAGCGCCGCTACCCGGAGGGCGAGGGCGTGCCGGTGCCGCCGTTCTGGGGCGGATACCGGGTGGTGCCGGAGAGCGTCGAGTTCTGGCAGGGCCGGGAGAACCGGCTGCACGACAGACTGCGCTACCTCGCCGAGCCGACGGCCCCCACCGGGTGGCGGGTCGAGCGGCTCTGCCCGTAGGGCGACCTCCCGGTCCGTCGGCGCCCCGGCTCGTCCGGCCCGTCCGGCCCATCCCGCATCCCGCATCTTGCATCCCGCATCCCGGCGCCCCGGCCCGTCCGGCGCTCCCGGCGCGCGGCGTCACCACGGAACTGATGACCCGTCATGCCCGATGTGTAACAATGTGCTGCCCGTCGCGCGGTGCCCGGGTCGAGGCTCTTCCGGCCGGCAGCCCGCTGTGCCGGCACGATCGAGTGAGGGACTGATGGGCGTCACCGGTACGGAAACCGCCGCTGGACTCGGCTCGGACCTGGTCGACGTCGCCGCCCTGCCGCTCGACGAACTCGACGCCCTGCCCGAGACCGTCCTCGGCGACCTGCTGCGCCGGGTGGTCGCGGACGCCCTGACCCCCGGCGCCGAGCCGCTCGCCGCCTTCCAGTCGGCCCTCGACCGCTGACCCGACCGGCGGCTGACCGCCGGTTAAACCCCAGGTGGCCCGCGGAGTTCGACAACTTCCCGCGAGGTTGGTGGAGTTCACGACATGCTGGGTATCAAACCAGCGCCGTCGAGGCACCGTCGGGCCCGGGGGGAAAAGGTGTCGGAGCATCAGCAGGACCAGCGGAAGCCCTACTTCTTCTTCAGCTACGCGCGTCGCGACTACGAGGCCGAGGACGCCTTCGTCGACCAGTTCTTCAACGACCTGAGGGACGAACTCGGCCGGATCGAGTCGGCCGCCCGGGCCGACGAGATCGCCTACCGCGACACCGAACAGCTGCGCCTCGGCGACGAGTGGGCCCAGCAGCTGGCCCGGATGCTCGGCCGCAGCCGGACCATGGTCGCGCTCTACTCCCCCGCCTACTTCGCCAGCCTCTACTGCGGCAAGGAGTGGACCGCCTTCCGCGGCAGGGTCCGGCGCCACCAGGAGGAGCACGGCGAGCTGATCCCGGCCCTCGTCCCGGTGCTCTGGGAGCCCGTCGCGCCCGGGGAGCTGGCCGAGGAGGTCACCAAGATCCAGTGGGCCCAGCCGGACATGGGCGAGGCCTACGCCCGCTACGGGCTGCGCGCCCTGCTGCGCACCGGGCCGCAGGGCGACGCCTACCTCCAGGTCGTCCGGGTGGTCGCCGAACGCGTCCGGGCCGCGGCCGCGCGGCGGCTCACCGAACTCGCCGACTTCGACCTCGGCGCCGTGCGCGGCTACTTCCCCGGGCCCGCCCCCATCGAGCCGGCGCCCAGCCCCGGGATGGTCCGGCTCTTCATCGCCGCCGGCCAGGCCTCCGACGCCGCCGCGGGCGGCTCGTACGCCGGCGGCTGGTACGGGGCCAAGCCCTGGCACTGGGCGCCCTACCACCCGCCCGTCCGGCCCTCCCTGGCCGCTCGCGCCCAGCAGGTGATCACCGCGGCCGGGCACACCACCACCCTGGAGGAGATCGGCGCCGGCCTCGGCGAGCAGCTCGACCAGGCCCGTGAGGACAGCCAGGTCAGCGTCCTGCTGGTGGACCCGTGGGTGGCCGCCGCCGACCGCTACCGCTCCGCGCTGCGCGAGTACGACGACCACAACCACCCGGTCACCGGCGTGATGGTCCCCGACGGCAGCGGCGACCCGGGCGACGGGCCGGAGCACGACGCGCTGTGGGCCGGCGTGCGCGGCGTGTTCCGCCGCAACTGGCTGCGCCGGAGCGACCCGGAGCACTTGTTCCGGGTCAAAGTGAACCGGGAGAGTTTCGACACCGACCTCACCATCATGGTGACGGTCGCCCAGAACAAGCTCATGGACGACAACTTCGATTGGGAGGACGATGGCGGCGGAGCCGCGTTCGGCCTCGGCCCCGACGGCGGGAGCGGCCCGGCGATGCCCGGGCTGTCCGCCCCGCCCGCCCCGCGGGGCCCGCGCCACGACCCGATCGCCCGACCCGACCCGCTCCCGGGCCGGGACGACGTGCCCAGACCGCGCCGCAACCAGGACGAGGCGGAGCCGCTGAGGGGAGACCAGGACGATGATCACTGAGCCCGGTGCAGAGCGGGAGCGCGGCGGACCGGGATCGGTCGTCACGTTCTACTCCTTCAAGGGCGGCACCGGCCGGACCATGGCCCTGGCCAACGTCGGCTGGATCCTCGCCAGCCGGGGCCTGCGGGTGCTGGTCGTCGACTGGGACCTGGAGGCGCCCGGCCTCCACCGCTACTACCACCCGCTGCTGGTCGACCCCGAACTGCACTCCACCGAGGGCCTGATCGACCTGCTGCGCTCCTACGTCCGGCAGGCCCTGCCCTCCGCCCTCGGACCGACCGGCCTGCCCCCGGCGGCCTGGCTGGACGAACCCGGCCGGCTGGACGGCTACATCTGCGGCCTCGCCCTCGACCTGCCCCCGGGCGGGCGGCTCGACTTCCTGCCCGCAGGCCGGCAGAACGCCGCCTACGCCGCCGCCGTCACCAGCTTCAACTGGCGCAGCTTCTACCACGGCCGGGACATCCGCGGCGGCGAGTTCCTGCGCGAACTGCGCGAACGCTGGGCGCGCGGCTACGACTACGTGCTCATCGACAGCCGCACCGGCGTCAGCGACACCTCCGGCATCTGCACCGTCCTGATGCCCGACACCGTCGTCGACTGCTTCACCTTCAGCGCCCAGAACATCCGCGGCGGCGTCGACGCCGCCCGCGCCATCGCCGAGGCCGAGGAACGGGCCATCCGGGTCCTGCCGGTGCCGATGCGGGTCGAGGACGCCGAGCAGGAGCGTCTGGAGGCCGGCCGCGACTACGCCCGGGAGTCCTTCGCGCCCTACCTCGGCCGCTGGCTGAGCGCCGACCGGCGGGCCGGCTACTGGGCCGACGTCGAGGTGCCGTACAAGCCCTTCTACGCCTACGAGGAGGTGCCCGCCACCGTCGCCGACCGCCCGCAGGAGGCCCGCAGCCTGCTCAACGCCTTCGAACGGCTGGCCGGGTGGATCACCGACGGGCGGGTCCGCACCCTGCGACCGCTCACCTCCGAGACCCGCCGCCGGCTCTACGGCGCCTACCTGCGCTCCGCCCGCGCGGTGCCCCGCCAGGTGTTCGTCAGCTACGCGCCCGAGGACCGGATGTGGGCCGAGTGGGCGGCCGGCACCCTCACCCGCTTCGGCTACCAGGCCTCGCTGCACAACGCGGCCGATCCGTACACCGGCAACCGGCCGCCGGAGGTCACCGGGCCGCTCGACGGCCAGGGCCGGCTGCTCGCCCTGCTCTCGCCCGAGTACACCGCGCTCGCCCGCGCCACCGAGGTCTGGCAGCTGCTGAACGGACGCGAACTCGCCTCCGGCTCACCGGCGCTGGTCGCCCTGCGACTGCAGGACTCGGACGAGCCGGTGCCCCGCCCGTTCGTCGGCCAGGCCGCGCCCGACCTGGTCCGCTCCTCGGCCGTGGCCGCCGAGTCCCAGCTCTACGGCGAGCTCGGCCCGCCCCCCGGCGGCACCCGCCAGGGCGACTCCGACAGCGGTGAGTTCGCCGCCCCCGCCCGCTTCCCCGGGACCGCCCCGCAGGTCCAGGAGGCGCCTTCGCGCAACGCCTCCTTCATCGGCCGCGGCAAGCTGCTCGAACTCCTCCGCAACCGCTTCACCGGCGGCCCCGCCGCGGTGCTCAGCCAGGTCCTCTACGGCTTCGGCGGCGCCGGCAAGTCGCAGATCGCCGCGGAGTACGCGCACCGCTTCAAGGCCGCCTACGACGTGGTCTGGTGGGTGCCCGCCGAGGAGCCCGCCAACATCCCGCAGAAGCTCGCCGAACTCGCCCCCCGGCTCGGCGTGCCGAGCAGCGACGACGTCGCCCACACCGCGGCGGCGGTGCTCGACGCGCTGCGCCGCGGCCACCCCTACCGGCGCTGGCTGCTCGTCTTCGACAACGCCGGCACCCCGGAGGAGCTCGCGCCCTGGCAGCCGGCCGGTTCCTCCGGCGGGCACGTGCTGATCACCTCCCGCAACCAGGGCTGGGCCCGGCACGCCGGTCTCGTCGAGGTCGACGTCTTCCTCCGCGAGGAGAGCGTCCGGCTGCTGCGCCGCTTCAACGGCGGCCTCTCCCCGGAGGACGCCGACCAAGTCGCGCAGCGGCTCGGCGACCTGCCGCTCGCCGTCGGCCAGGCCGCGGTCTGGCTCCAGGAGACGTCGATGCCGATCGCCACCTACCTGGAACTGCTCGACGAAGAGCTCACCGAGATGCTCGAGCGCACCCGGCTGCGCACCGCCGACTACCCGCACTCCGCCGCCGCGACCTGGCGCATCTCGGTCGAGGAACTGCGCCGGATGAACGCCCCGGCCGCCCAGATCCTGGAGATCTGCGCCTTCTTCGGGCCCGACGCCATCCCGATGCGGCTGCTCTACAGCCGGGCCGTCACCCGGGCCCTGCGGCTGCCCCCGCGCGCGCCCCGCGACAAGCTCGCGATCGGCGAGTTCCTGCGCGCCATCAACCGGTTCGGGCTCGCCCGCACCGACCAGGGCAGCGAGACCATCACCGTGCACCGGCTGGTCCAGGCGGTGCTCCGGGACCAGGTCGAGGAGGAGCGCCGGGCCGAACTGCGCGCCGTCGTGCACGCCGCGCTGGCCACCGCCAACCCCGGCGACCCGGACGTCCCCGCCAACTGGTCCGAGTACGCCGAACTCCTGCCCCACCTCTGGCCGTCCGGCGCCGTCGACAGCGCCGACGAGGACGTCCGGCAGTGGATCATCGACTCGGTCCGCTACCAGTGGAAGCGCAGCCTGCACGAGTCCGGCCGGGAGCTCGCCGAACGCACCCTCGAGCACTGGCGCCGGGACGGCTACGGCGGCCCCGGCTTCGACGCCGACAACGACGCCCAGACCCTCATGCTGCGGACCCAGCTGAGCAACATCCGCCGCTCCCAGGGCGCCCTCCAGGAGGCGTACGAGATGGACCGCGACATCCTGGAGCGGTTCACCGCCACCCTCGGCCCCGAGCACTCGCACACCCTCGCCGTCGCCAACAGCCTCGGCGCCGACCTGCGCTTCCTCGGCCGCTACGACGAGGCCCGGGCGCTGGACCGGCGCACCCTGGACGCCGCCCGGCGCACCCTCGGCCCGGACCACCCGCGCACCCTGATGATCACCAACAACCTGGCCGTCTCCGACTACCTGGCCGGCGACCGCCGGGCCGCCCTCGAACGCCACCGCAGCAACTACCTCCAGCAGCGCGACGCCCTCGGCGCGCACAGCCTCTACGCCCTCTCCTCGGCCAGCAACTACGCCCGCGACCTGCGCGAGACCGGCCGGCTCCGGGAGGCGCTGGACCTGCTGGAGGAGACCGTCCGGATCTACCAGCAGACCATCGGCGACGCCCACACCGACACCCTGCGCGCCCGCAAGAACCTCGCGGTGGCACTGCGCCGGGCCGGCCGCTACAACGAGGCCCTGGAGATCGACGAGGACATCTACCAGCGCTACCTGGACATCAACGGCGCCGAACACCCCGACACCCTCGCCGCCGCCACCAACCTGGCCAGCGACCTCAACGCCCTCGGCGACACCGACCGGGCCATCCCGCTCGCCGAACGGGCCCTCGCCCGCTACCGCGACTACCTGGGCGAGAACCACCCGGTGACGCTCGCCGGCGCCAACAACCTCTCGGTCTACCTGCGGCTGGCCGGCCGGGCCACCGAGGCCCGCGAGCTGTCCGGGCGGACCCTGGCGCAGTTCCGCACCGTCCTCGGCGACCACCACCTCTACATCCCGATCGCGATGATGAACCACGCCAACGACCTCGCCCTGGCCGGGGAGACCGAGGCGGCCCTCGCCGTGGAGCAGGAGGCGGCACCGCTGATGACGGCGACCCTCGGCCCCGACCACTACGACTCCATCGGGATCAACTCCAACCTCTCGTTGTCCCTGGCCGCGGTCGGGCTGACCGAACGGGCCGCCGAGCTGCGCGCGGACTGCATCCGCCGGGCCCGGGTGACCCTCGGGGAGGAGCACCCGACGACGGTGGCGGTGAAGGCCGGGCACCGGCTCGACTCCGACGTCGAACCCCCGCACGTGTGACGGCCGGTCCGGTGCCGGGGGCCCGGCGCCGGGCCCCCTCGTGCGGATCCCCGCCGGATCCGGCGAATCCGGGGGAGAGGACCTAGGCTCACCCGCATGGTGCCGTTCCGGCAGTTCCTGCTGAAGATCCACAGCCGGTGCAACCTGGCCTGCGACTACTGCTACATGTACGAGGCCGCGGACCAGGGTTGGCGCGACCGGCCGCGGCGGATGGCGCTGCCGACGGTCCGCCGGGCCGCCCGGCGGATCGCCGAGCACGCGGCCGAGCACGGGCTCGACGAGGTCGCCGTGGTGCTGCACGGCGGCGAGCCGCTGCTCGTCGGCGCGGGCCACCTGGACGCCCTGCTGGGGGAGTTGGCCGCGGCCGGGCCGCGGATCCGGTTCAGCCTGCAGACCAACGGGCTGCGGCTGCTGGACGAGCCCGCGCTGCTCGACGTGCTGCACCGGTACCGGGTCGCGGTCGGGGTGTCGCTCGACGGGACCCGGGCCGACCACGACCGGCACCGGCTGCTGCCCTCCGGCCGGGGCAGCTGGGACCGCACGGCCGAGGCGGTGCGGCTGCTCGGCTCGGCCGAGCACCGGGAGCTGTTCGCCGGACTGCTCTGCGTCGTCGACCTGCGGGCCGACCCGGTGGCCACCTACGAGGCGCTGCTGGAGTTCGCGCCGCCCCGGCTCGACCTGCTGCTGCCGCACGCGACCTGGGCCGCCCAGCCGGCCGGGGTGCGGCGGGAGCCGCCCTCCGCGCCGCCCTCCGGCACGGAGCCCGCGCCCTACGGGGAGTGGCTGATCGCGGCCTTCGACCGCTGGTACGGCGCCCCCCGGCGGGAGACCGGCGTGCGGCTGTTCGAGGAACTGGCCGTGCTGCTGCTCGGCGGCCGGGCGGCCAGCGAGGCGGTCGGCCTGGCGCCGGTCGACCTCGTCGTGGTCGAGGCGGACGGCACGATCGAGCAGGCGGACAGCCTCAAGGTGGCCTTCGACGGGGCCGCCGGGACGGGCCTGGACGTCCGGCGGCACGGCTTCACCGAGGCGGCGGCGCACCCGGCGTTCCGGGCCCGTCAGCGGGGGCTCGCCGGGCTCGGCCCGGTCTGCGCCGGCTGCCCGCTGGCCCGGGTCTGCGGCGGGGGGCTCTACGCGCACCGGTACGCGGCCGGGGGCGGCGGCGGTGCGGCCGGGGGCGGCGGCGCGGGCGGGGGCGGCGGCGCGGGCGGTGCGGCAGTGGGCGTCGGAGGGGGTGCGGCAGGGGGCGCCGGCGGGGGCTTCACTCACCCGTCCGTGTACTGCGCGGACCTGGACCGGCTGATCCGCCACATCGCGGGGAGACTGCGGGCGGACCTGGCCGGAGCGGCCGGGGCGAGGGCCCGACGGGCCCAGCAGACCTAGCGGAAGGACGACCGGTGGCGGGTACGGACGAGGCGGTGGCGGCCGGAGTGCCGGGCGCGCGCGGGGCGGACGGGCTGCCCCGCCACGGGCTGGACCGGGCGACGTTCCGGGCGATCGCGGCCGCCCGCGGCGGAGCGGAGGCCGTCCGACCGCTGCGTGCCGGGCAGTTGAGCAAGCGGGCGCTGCTGCTGCTGGCGCTGCGGCGGGCCGCTCCGGACGACGAGGGCTACCGCGCGGCGTACGGCGAGGTGCGGGAGCTGCAGCGGGCCGACCGGGCGCGGTGGGAGGAGGTGCTGCTGCGGCCCGAGTTGGACGCCTGGGCGGCGGACTGCCTGCGCGGCCTAGCCGCCGGGGAACGCGTTCCGCTGGACGGGCTGGCCGCGTTCCTCCGGGCCGGGTCGGGCCCCGCGCTCGCGCTGGAGTGCGACGGGCTGGGCTGGAGCCCGGTGATCGACCACGCCGGGCCGCGCCGGGTGGACTACGGGCGGCCGCCGGCCGGTCCGCTCGGAGCTGCGGAACTCGGGCTCTGGGAGGATCAGTTGGAACGGGCCTGGCGGATCCTGGTGCGCCGGCACCCGGGGTACGCGCGGGCCGTCGCGGCCTGCGTGGGGGTGATCGTGCCGTTGCGCCCGGCCCCGGGCGGGGCGGCGGTCAGTGCCGCCGCCCGGCGGGCCTACGGCGGGGTGGCGGCCTCGCTGCCGGGCGATCCGGTGCTGCTGGCGCTGGCCCTGGTGCACGAGTTCCTGCACGTCCAACTCGGTGCCCTGCTCGACCTGGTGCCGCTGCACCGGCCCAACGGCGCGGCCGTCTACCACGCCCCCTGGCGGCCCGACCTGCGCCCGGTCGGCGCGCTGCTGCAGGGGACGTACGCCCACCTGGGGGTCGCGGACTTCTGGTGCGCCGAGGCGGGCTCGGGGGAGGGCGACCGGGCCCGGGCGCGGCGGGAGTTCGACTGCTGGCGGGCGCACACCGTCGCGGCCGCGGCTACGCTCCTGGGGAGTGGTGAACTGACGCCCGACGGAACGGAGTTCACGGCCGAGCTGGCGCGGGCGGCGGGTGCCCTGGGGGTCGCCGGCTGACCCCGGGCGGGCGGCGGGCCCGGGCGCGGCGGCAGCGGTGCCGGCGGCGGGTGTCGCGGCCGCGGTGGTGGCCGTGGGTGGTGGTCGCCCGCCCGGGGCGTGCGCCGGTCGCTCCGCGGCGGCGGTGCGGGGTGGCGGGCCGGCCTGGCGGACGCGCTTCGGCGCGCGCCAGGGCGAAGCGCGCGACCGCTGAACGGGTGAATTTTTGGGGTTGTGGAGGCTTCCGCAGGGCGCGGAGCGGCAGGGGAAGCGAAGTTGAGACCTCGATGCGCCGTCTTCGGGTGCGCCGGAGCCTTATCGTGGTGCCACTCAATCTTGGGTGGTTTCTCTTCCCACCCTCGGCCGTGCCTAACCGTGCATAAGGAAACGAATATGACAGCGGTAACCAGCACCCTGCCGGCCGGCAACCTGACTGACCCTCAGGAAGCCCCGGAGCGCCTCTCCCTCGCTGATCTGGCCGCACTGGGCGCGGAGGAGATCGCCGACCAGCTGCGCCGCGCGCTTCCCGGCGCGGACTCCGGTCTCGTACCGGTCGCGGCCTTCAACTCGTCGATCTGACCTGCTCCGTAGACCCGAACGGGATCCCAGACCGAGCTTCGACCGAACCAGATCCATGACGACGCGAATTCCGCTGCCCCTCACGCAATTCGTGATCAAGATGCACAGCCGGTGCGACCTCGCATGCGACCACTGCTACGTCTACGAGCACGCCGACAGCAGCTGGCGCAGCCGACCCAAGGTCGTCGGTGACGAGATCCTGGCCAAGGCCGCCGAACGCATCGGCGAGCACGCGGCCACCCACCGGCTGCCCGTCGTCCGGGTCGTCCTGCACGGGGGAGAGCCCCTGCTCGCCGGCCCGGAACGGCTCCGCCGTGCCGTCACGACGCTCCGCTCGGCGCTCCCGCCCGGATGCGTCCTCGACGCCCGCATCCACACCAACGGCGTGCTGCTCAGCCGCGCCTTCTGCGACCTGTTCGCCGAGACGGGCGTCAAGGTCGGCATCTCCCTGGACGGCGACAAGGCCGCCAACGACCGCCACCGGCGCTTCGCCGACGGGCGCAGCAGCCACCCGCAGGTCCTGCGGGCCGTCGCGCTGCTGCGCGAACCCGCCTACCGGCACCTCTACGCCGGGCTGCTGTGCACCGTCGACGTGGAGAACGACCCGGTCGCCGTGTACGGCGCGCTGGCCGCACTGGAACCCCCCGCGGTCGACTTCCTGCTCCCGCACGCGACCTGGGACGAGCCGCCGAAACGTCCCGCCGCCCTGGGGGAGACCCCGTACGCCGACTGGCTGCTCGCCGTCCACAGGCTGTGGGAAACCGGCGGCCGGCCCTTCGCCGTGCGCACCTTCGAATCCGTCCACCGCACCCGGCGCGGCCTCTCCAGCCTCACCGAGTCCCTCGGGCTGGAACCCTCCGACCTGGCCGTCCTGGAGACGGACGGGACCTTCGAGCAGGCCGACAGTCTGAAGACCGCATACGACGGCGCGCCCGCCACCGGCCTCAACGTCTTCGAGCACAGCCTCGACGACCTCGCCCGGCACCCCGGCATCGCCGCCCGCCAGTCCGGCCTCGCCGGGCTCGCCGCACAGTGCCGCGCCTGCCCCGTCGTGCGCTCCTGCGGAGGCGGTCTGTACGCCCACCGCTACCGGAGCGACGATGAGGGGGGCGGCTTCGACCATCCCTCCGTCTACTGCGGGGACCTCATGACCCTGATCAACGGCATCTCGGCCCACGGCGCTCCGGCGGCGGTGCCGGCGCAGAGCGGCGAACCCGTGCTGCCGACCGCGCTCACCCCGCCGCAACTCGACGAACTCGCCCGGGGGTACGGCGGCGCGGACACCGTGCGCGCCCTCACCCGCTCCCAACTCGCCCTCACCCGGGCCATGCTGGCCGCCGCCTGGGACGCCTCGGGGCAGTCCCGGGGCGAGGCGTGGTCCCTGCTCGCCGCCCTCGACACGGCCGCCCCGGCCGCCGTCGACGCCGTCCTCGCCCACCCGTACGCCCGCGCCTGGGCCGCCCGCCGGCTCGCCGGGGACCTCGGCACCGACCTCGGACCGCTCGCCGCCCTCGCCGCGGCCGCCGCCGTGCGGGCCGGCCGCGGGGACTCCGTCGCCGTACCGGTGCGCGACGGGTGGCTGCACCTGCCGACCCTCGGACGGATCGCGCTGCCCGCCGGGGAGGCGGTCGTCACCGGCACGGCCGAGGGCCTCACCGTGCGGGCGGCCGACGGCACGGTGCGCACGGTGCTGGACGAACCGCTGCGGACCGTCCGGCTCGCCGGGGGGTGGACCGTCCGGCTGGAGGACGTCGACCCGCTGCGGGACAGCCACGACCACCCCGTGTCCGGCCGCCTCACCGACGCCGAACTGCTCGACTGGACGGGCGCCCTGCGCGAGGCCTGGGAGCTGCTCGGCCGGGACCTGCCCGGCTACGCGGACGGCGTCGGGGCCGGCCTCGGCACCGTCACCCCGCTGCGCCCCGGGCCGGCCGGACGGGACGTCAGCTCGGCCGCCCGCCAGGCCTTCGGTGCCGTCGCCATCGCCCGGCCCGCCACCGCACCCACCCTCGCCCTGCTGCTCGCCCACGAGTTCCAGCACGTGAAACTCGGCGCCGTCCTCGACGTGCTGGACCTGTTCGACCGCGGCGACGCTACGCTCTACCTCGCCCCCTGGCGGCCCGACCCCCGGCCGCTCGAAGGGCTCTTCCAAGGCACCTACGCCCACCTGGCCGTCACCGAGTACTGGGGAACCCGCGCACTCGCGTACGACGGTCTGCCGGGCGAGGCCGCCGACCGGGCGCGGCGCGAGTTCGCGCTCTGGCGGCGGTACACCGCCGAAGCCGTCGAGCGGCTGGCCGGCTCCGGATCGCTGACCGCGGCCGGCTCGCGGTTCGCCGACGGCATGCGCGAGACCGTCACCCCGTGGCTCGCCGTGCCGCTGCCCGCCGCCGCCGAACGGGCCGCCGACCGCGCCCGGCGGGAACGCGCCGCCACCTGACCACACCAGCCCGCCTCGGGACACCCTCACCCGGGGCCCAACCCCGGGGAACCGTCATCCTGACCGAATCCCGCGCCGGCAGCGTCGCCGCCGCGCTCTCCCGCCGGAAACTCGTCCACGACCTCGTCCGGCTCGGCGTCCGCCCGGGCACGGTGCTGCACGTCCAGGCCTCCCTGCGGGCCCTCGGCCCGGTGGACGGCGGCGCCGACACCGTGGTGGACGCCCTGCTCGACGTGCTCGGCGACCGGGGCACCCTGGTCGCCTACACCGCCACGCCCGAGAACTCCGCCACCTCGCGGATCCACAAGGCCGCCACCGCCGGTCTCTCCCCGGCCGAGGTGACCGCCTACCAGGCCCGGATGCCGCCCTTCGACCCCGACGCCACGCCCTGCTCGACGACCATGGGGGCCCTCTCCGAGACCGTCCGCACCCGCCCGGGCGCGCTGCGCAGCAGCCACCCGCAGACCTCCTGGGCCGCCCTCGGGCGGCACGCCCGCGAGATCACCCACGACCACCCCCTCACCTCCCACCTGGGCCCCGCGTCCCCCCTCGGGCGCCTCTACGACCTGGACGCGCGGGTGCTGATGCTCGGCGTCCCGATGTCCCGCTTCACCGCCTTCCACCTCGCCGACCAGCGGATGCCGGACGTCCCGCTGCGCGAGTACCACTGCGCGGGCCCGGACGGCTGGATCACCTTCAAGGCCCCCGACCTGGACGACCTCCACTTCGGCTCCCTGGGTGAACGTTTCCTCGCGGAGGCCCGGCAGGTCACCACCGGCCGCATCGGCGGCGCCGACTGCCGCCTCGTCCCGGTCCGCGAGGCCGTCGACCTCGCCGAACACCTCCTCCGCCGGCACCGCTAGGCGGCACGCCCGTCCGGGCCTGCCCCCGTCCGCCCGTCCGCCCGTGCGCAGGAAGTCGGTCCGGCCGACTTCCTGCGCGCCCGCGGTCGTCGGGCATGTCCATGTCGTCGGACCGGGCCCCGCCCGCGGGCCCGGCGGGCCCGGGACGTAGGATCCGCGGGGTTGGTCACTCCACGAAGGGTTCGGCGTGAGCGTCAAGCGGGTTGCTGTTGCGGGTGTCGTCGTGGTCGCGCTGGGTGCGGTCGCCGCGTGCGGGGGAGGCGACACGGCGGGGAGTGCGGCGAGCGCCAGTCCGAGCGCGAGCGCGAGCGCGGAGCGGCTGGAGTCGGCGACCGGCGGGACGATCCTGGAGAAGGCGCACAAGGAGTTCGCCCGGGCGAAGTCGGTGAAGATCACCGGGAGTTCGGTGGAAGGGGGCCAGAAGGTCACCTTCACGGCGTCGGCCGCGGCCAACGGCGACTGCGCGGGGACGTTCGACTTCGGGGCGGACGGCAAGGCCGAGATCCTGCGGACCGCGGGACAGACCCTGGTCAAGGAGGACGCCGCACTGCTCGCCAAGCTGGCCGGCGCCGCCGCGGCGGAGCTGGGCAAGGGCCGGTGGATCCGGGCCAAAGCGGGCGACGACCTGTCCGTCGTCGGGTCCTTCTGCGACCTGAAGGGCACTCCGGTGTTCGGCGACGGCGACTGGTACAAGCTGGTCAACTCGGACGGCGCCCAGACGGTGAACGGGCAGAAGACGGTGGCGATCTTCTCGGGCTCGCAGGACGGCGGAAGCTACCGGGGGTACGTCGCCGTGGAGGGCCCGGCGCGACCGGTCCGGGTCGAGTCGATGCGCCTGGAGGGGGCCACGGACGGCGTGACGATGGACTTCTCCGACTACGACGCGCCCGTCACCGTCACGATGCCGCCCGCCGACCAGATCATCGACTTGTCGACGATCAAGAAGTCCTAGCGCGACCGCGGTCGACCGCACGTCGGACCGCCATCGTTTCGGTCATGTCAATTCGTGCGAGTCGTTGTGCTATTCCCCTGGGGCGTCAGTCGTTCCTACACTGAAGCCCCGCGCACGGGGGCTGCGGGAACCAGGTTGCCGACGGGCCCGGGGGAGGCGCGTGTGAACGACCGTGGCTGGGACGAGGACGACGCCCGGCCGTACTTCTTCCTCTCCTACGCGCACACCCCGAAGGCCGGCGCCCGCGGGGCCGGCGACCCGAACCACTGGGTGCGCCAGCTGTACCGGGACCTCTGCGAGGCGGTCCTGCAGCTGACCACGGTGCCGGCCGGGGTGCCCGTCGGCTTCATGGACGAGTCCATGCACCAGGGCGAGTTGTGGGCCGAGCGGCTGGCCGACGAGCTGGCGACCTGCCGGGTCTTCGTGCCGCTGTACTCGCCGCGGTACTTCAACAGCGTCCCGTGCGGCCAGGAGTGGCACGCCTTCACCCGCCGCCCGGTGTACCCGGCGACGATGGACTCGGAGCGCACCAGTGGCATCGTGCCGGTGCTCTGGGCGCCGATGAGCCGCTACCGGCTGCCCGGGGTGGCCGGTGAACTGCAGTTCAACCACGCGAGTTTCGGGCCGGACTACGCCACCGAGGGCCTGTACGCGCTGATGAAGCTCAGCTACTTCCGCTCCGCCTACGAACTGGCCGTGCACCGGCTGGCCGCGCGGATCGTGCAGGTGGCCGAGGAGACGGTGATCCCGGTCGGGCGGCGCCTCGACTTCAACGGGCTGCCCAGCGCGTTCAACGTCACCGCGCCGACGAAGCAGTTGCGGATCTCGGTGCTCGCCTACCACCAGGGCGAGCTGCCGGCCGACCGCAACCCCGACTTCTACGGCGCCCGGCGCACCGACTGGCACCCGTACCGGCCGGCCGGGTCGCCGATCGCGCAGCACGCGGTGCGGCTGGCGCGGCAGTTGGGGTTCCAGCCGACCGTGCACGAGTTCGACGAGGAGGTCGAGTCGATCATCGGCGGCGACGCCGCCGCACCCGGCCTCCTGCTGCTGGACCGCTGGGCGCTGTGCGACCCGGACCGCCGCGAGCTCGTCCGCCGCTTCGACCGCTCCGACGCCACCTGGGTGAGCGTCCTGGAGCCGTGGAACACCGAGGACCCCGAGTGCGAGGAACGCGGCGGCGAACTCGGCGACCTGAGCGACCAGACGCTGCGCATCACCCGGCGGGCGAGCCGCCCCAGCTTCCTCGGCGTCACCGGCCCGACCGGGCTCAACACCCTGGAGGACTTCGACGACGCACTGCCCCGGGCCGCCATGAAGGCCAAGTACGCCTTCGAGGGGCGCACCCGCGCCGAACCGGAGGACCCGGCGCCGCCCCGGCCCAGCCTGCGGGACGCGTTCCGGCGCGGTCCGGGCGCGGGGCCCGCCGGCCACCCGGACCGCTACGGCCACGACGATCACCCTGACCGTGACGACGGCGATGACCCCGATGACGGGATGGCGCCCGTGGGAGGATTCAGATGAGCGAGAACCGCACCAGGAACCTCCGCGTCGGCGGCCTCACCGCCGCCGAACTGGCCGCGCAGCGCGAGTCCGCGCAACGCGAGGCCCTGCGCCACGGCGGGGAGCAGGACCGCAACGGCCGGATCATCACCTTCTACTCGTACAAGGGCGGCACCGGCCGCACCATGGCGCTCGCCAACACCGCCTGGATCCTGGCGGCGAACGGCTTCCGGGTGCTCACCGTCGACTGGGACCTGGAGGCGCCGGGCCTGGCCAAGTTCTTCCACCCCTTCCTCGACCCGGCCTCGCTCGCGGGCACCACCGGGATGATGGACCTGATCGCCGAGTACCGGGAGGAGGCGCTGCGCCCGGTCGAGCACGCCGAGGGCTGGCACCTGGACTTCGCCCGGGTGCACCCGCACGCGCTGTCGCTGTCCTGGCCGCTGTTCCCGGCCGGCGGCAGCCTGGACTTCCTCTCCGCGGGCCAGTTCAACCGGGACTACTCCGAGGCCGTCACCCACCTGGACTGGGACATCTTCTACGACCGCTTCGACGGCGGGCAGTTCTTCGACGCGCTCAAGGCCGACATGAGCAAGCGCTACGACTACGTGCTGATCGACTCCCGCACCGGCCTGTCCGACATCGCCGAGATCTGCACCGTGCAGATGCCCGACGACCTGGTGGTCTGCTTCACCCTGAGCGACCAGTCCATCGACGGCGCCTCGCGGATCGCCCAGCACATCCACGACCGCTACCGCGAGCGCGGCATCCGCATCCTGCCCGTCCCGATGCGCATCGACGAGGGCGAGAAGGAGAAGGCCGACGCCGGCCGGGCGCTCGCCAGGGTCCGCTTCGACGGCTTGCCGGTCGGCCTGAACGGCGAGGAACTCGCGCAGTACTGGGGCTCGGTGGAGATCCCGTACCGGCCGTTCTACGCCTACGAGGAGATCCTCGCCACCTTCGGCGACCAGACCGGCACCCCCACCTCGATGCTGGCCGCCTGCGAGCGGCTCACCTCGATGATCACCGAGGGCCGGGTCAACTCGCTGCCCTCGCTCGACGAGGAGCTGCGGCTGCGCTACGTGGACGCGTTCACCCGCCGCCGCCCGTCCGTGCCCGCCGACCTCTACCTCTCCTACGTGCCCGAGGACCGGATGTGGGCGGACTGGATCGAGTCCGTGCTCACCCGGGCCGGCTTCCGGGTGCTGCCGCGCGACCTGAGCGCCGGCACCGACCCGCGGGAGGAGACGGAGCGCGGCATCGACGCCGCCTACCGCACGGTCGCCGTGCTCTCGCCCGCCTACCAGCGCTCCCCGCAGGCCCGGGCGCTCTGGGAGTCCGTGGTCAGCTCCGACCCGTCCGGCACCCGCCGCCAGCTCGTCCCGGTCCGGGTCGGCGACGTCCGGCTGACCGCGCCGTTCAGCAACCGCAACCCGGTCGACCTGGTGGGCCGCGACGAGGCTCAGTCCGTGCAGACCCTGCTGCGCGCGCTCGGCCGCGGCGACGTCGCGCTGACCGAGTCCAACGGCGGCGGTCCGCGCTTCCCCGGGAGCAAGCCCGCGGTGTGGGACGTGCCGCCGCGCAACCCCTCCTTCACCGGCCGCGCCGCCGTCCTGGAACAGCTGCGCAACCAGCTGCGCGGCGGCATGGCGGCCGTGCTGCCCACCCCGCAGACCCTGTACGGGCTGGGCGGCGTCGGCAAGACCCAGGTCGCGCTGGAGTACGCGCACCGCTTCATGTCCGACTACGACCTGGTGTGGTGGATCGACGCCGAGCAGACCGAACTCGTCGCCCCCGCGCTGGCCGACCTGGCCCGCCGGCTGGGCCTGCGGGTCGGCGACTCGGTGACCGAGGCCGCCGAGGCCGCCCGGGAGGCGCTGCGGCGCGGCGTCCCGACCCAGCGCTGGCTGCTGATCTTCGACAACGCCGACGAGCCGTCCGAGATCCGCCGCTTCTTCCCCGGCGGCTCCGGCCACATCCTGGTCACCTCCCGCAACCAGGCCTGGAGCGGGCACGCCGAGGCCCTGGAGGTGGACGTCTTCACCCGCGGCGAGAGCGTCGAGCACCTGTGCCGGCGGGCCCGCGGACTGTCCCGCCCGGACGCCGACCGGGTCGCCGAGGCCGTCGGCGACCTGCCGCTCGCCGTCGAGGTCGCGGCCGCCTGGCTGGACACCACCGGCACCCCGGTGGAGACCTACGTCGCCCAGCTGCACGCCGAGGCCGCCCGCGCGCTGGCCGTCGCCCGGCCCGCCGACTACCCGACGCCGGTCGGCGCCACCTGGAACGTGTCGATCGGACGGCTGCGCCAGCAGTCCCCGGCCGCCGTGCGGCTGCTCCAGCTCTGCGCGTTCTTCGCGCCCGAGCCGATCTCGATGAACCTCTTCTACAGCGACCAGATGATCCGGGCGCTGGTGAAGTACGACGCCGACCTCAGCGACAAGTTCATGCTGGGCAAGGTGATCCAGGCGATCGGCCGGTACGCGCTGGCCAAGGTCGACGCCGGCAGCAACAGCTTCCAGGTGCACCGGCTCGTCCAGGCGGTGATCCGCGCCGAGATGACCGACGAGGAGCAGGAGGTCGCCGTCCACGAGGTGCACCGCATCCTCACCGGCGCCCGGCCCGTCCTCGGCGACACCGACGACCCCGCCAACTGGCCCGCCTTCGACGAGATCTGGCCGCACCTGTCGCCGTCCAAGGCGCACAACTGCGACGAGGCCGACACCCGCCAGCTGCTCATCGACCGCGTCCGCTACCTCTGGAAGCGCGGCGAGCTCGACCGCGCCCGCGACCTCGGCCACGCGCTCGACGACGAGTGGACCCGCAAGCTCGGCGAGGACGACCGGCAGACCCTGCTGCTGCGCTTCCAGCTCGCCAACGTGCTGCGGTCCCAGGGCAGTTACGCGGAGGCGCTGGCCCTGGACGAGGCCACCCTGGAACGCCAGCGGGTGCTGCTCGGCGAGCACCACCCCTACACACTGATGACCGCGGGCTCGCTCGGCGCCGACCGCCGCGCGCTCGGCCGGTTCCAGGCCGCGCTCGACCTCGACCGGGAGATCCTCGACCAGTTCCGCGAGCTGTTCGGCGACGACAACCCGCGCACCCTGTCGATGGCGAACAACCTGGCCATCGACTACCGGCTGGTCGGCGAGAGCGAGGCCGCCCGCGAACTCGACCAGGAGACCCTCGACCGGCGCACCGCCGTCCTGGGCCCCAAGCACCCCTACACGCTGATCACCAAGTCCGCCCTGGCCCGGGACCTGCGCGAACTCGGCGACTACCGCGGCTCCGCGGACCTGCTCCAGGAGGTCACCGCGGACTTCGGCGACGGGCTGGACCCGGGCCTGCCCGAGAGCCTGCGCAACGCCAAGTCGCTGGCCGTCTCGCTGCGCCGGATGGGCCAGCTCGCCGAGGCCCGCCGGATCACCAAGGAGACCTACGAGCGCTACCTGGAGCGCTACGGGGCCGACGCGCCGGACGCGCTCGCCTGCGCGCTCAACCTGGCCGCCGACCACAGCGCCTCCGGCGACAAGGAGGCCGCCCGGGACCTCTGCGCCACCGTGTTCGAGGGCCACCGGCGGCTGTTCGGCGACGAGCACCCGTTCACCCTGGCCTGCGCCAACAACCTGGGCATCTACCTGCGCGGCAGCGGCGACATCCAGGGCGCCATCGAGCGCGGCCTGGCCACCGTCCGGGGCCTGACCGACTCGGTCGGGCCGGAGCACCCGTACACCCTCAACGCGATGATCAACCTGGCGAACGCCTACGGCGACGACGGCCAGATCGGCCTCGCCGAGGAGCTCGGCCGGGCCGCCTACCAGGGCCTCTGCGACCGCTACACGCCCCGGCACCCGGACGCCGTCGCCTGCGAGGCCAACCTGGCGATCACCCTGCGCGCGGCCAACCGGCACACCCAGGCGGCCGAACTGCGGGCCCGCGCGATCGCCGAACTGATCCGTCAGTTCGGCGAGGAACACCCCAACACGGTGTCCGCCCGGGGCTGGAAGCGGATCAACCGCGACCTGGAACCGCAGCCGGTGTGACCGGCCCGGCACCGGGGGCCGGGTACGCTGCCGACCCATGGAGCAGCTCCCGCCCCCGGTCCTGGTCACCCGCCGCCTCGCGCCCGGGGTGATCGAACGGCTCACCGCGCACCACGCCGTCACCTGCCACGACTCCGACGAGGCGATGGACCGGGCCGGGCTGCTGGCCGCCGTCCGCGGCCGGCGGGCCGTGCTCACCACCCTCGACGACCGGGTGGACGGCGAGTTCCTGGACGCCGCCGGGCCGTCCCTCGCCATCGTGGCCAACCACGCGGTGGGGTACCACAACATCGACCTGGCCGCCTGCGCCGAACGCGGCGTCCTGGTCTCCCACACCCCCGGGGTGCTCACCACCGCCACCGCCGACATGGCCTGGGCGCTGCTGCTGGCCGCCACCCGCAGGCTCGGCGAGGGCGAGCGCCTGCTGCGCTCCGGCAGCCCCTGGACCTGGGCGCCGAACTTCCTGCTCGGCATGGAACTGGCCGGCACCCCGCTCGGCGTGCTCGGCATGGGCCGGATCGGGCAGGCGGTGGCCCGCCGGGCCCGCGCCTTCGACATGCCCGTCAGCTACCACAACCGCCGCGAACTCCCGCCCGAGCAGGCCGACGGCGCCGCCTGGCTGCCGCTCGAGGAGCTGCTCGCCGCCTCCACCGTGCTGGTCGTCACCGCCCCGCTCAGCGCCGCCACCCGACACCTCCTGGACGCCCGCCGGCTCGCCCTGCTGCCGCGCGGCGCCGTGGTGGTCAGCATGACCGCCGGGGTGGTGGACGAGGAGGCGCTCGCCGCCGCGCTGGAGTCCGGGGCGCTGTTCGCCGCGGCCGTGGACAACTTCGAGCACGAGCCGGCCGTCCCGTCCGCGCTGCTCGCCCAGGAGCGCGCGGTGCTCGCACCCCACCTGGGCAGCGCCACGGTCCGCACCCGGCAGGCGATGGGCGGCCTGGCGGTGGACAACGTGCTCGCCGTCCTCGGCGGGGGAGCGCCGGTCACCCCGGTGCCGGCCTGACGGGTGCCCGGCCCGGCGGGCACGGGCCCCCAGCGGGCGCGGCCCCGACCGGGTCGGGGATCAGCCGGCCGCCCAGGCCAGGGCGGTGGTGAGCACCCGGAACGCCCCGAAGTGCGCGGCGCCGGGCTCCAGGAAGAGCTCGGCGCCCGGGATGTGGTCGGCCAGCCAGCGGGAGTGCTCGACCGGCGAGAACTGGTCGTCGGCGCCGTGCCACAGCCAGGCCGGCACCGCGACGTCCTCGACCTTGAACCCCCAGTCGGCGGTGAAGGCCAGCACGTCGTCGATCCAGCCGTCGGCGCCGTGCCGGAACGCCTCCCGGTAGTTGCTCTCCAGCATCCGCCGCAGCCCGCTGTCGGCCACCACCTCCCGGTCGGCGGGCGACAGTTCGGGCCGCAGGCCGTTCAGCAGCCGCACCGGGTCGTCCTTGATCTGGCGGGAGCGGAACTCCATCGCGTCGGCGATCCGGCCGTGCCCGCGCTCGGCCTCCTGGTAGGCGTGCACGTTGGACGGGGTCATCCCCGCGTACCAGTCCAGGCCGGCCGCGTTGTGCGGGGCCAGCCCGACCAGCACCGCCACCCGGCTGACCCGCTCCGGCAGCAGCGCCGCGCAGGCCAGCGCGTGGGGTCCGCCACCGGAGCGGCCGAGCACCGCGAAGCCGTCCAGGCCCAGGTCGTCCGCGATGGTCCGCACGTCGGCCGCCGCGGCGCTCACCCGGCGGCCGAACAGCCGGGTGGAGTCGCCGTAGCCGGGCCGGTCGTAGGAGATCAGCCGGACGCCCAGCCGGTACAGCACGGTGCTGCGCGGGTGCGGCCCGACCCGGCTGCCGGGCATGCCGTGCAACAGGAAGACCGGACGCCCGCGGGGGTCGCCCAGCGACTCCACGGCGAGCGCGCGGCCGTCCGCCGCCTTGACCATCCGTAACGACACCTGCGGCCTCCTCAGTGGTCCCGGTCGGTGGTGGTGCGGATCTCCCGGCGGGCTTGCCAGGTGGTGTGCTCGCGGGACACCGCGTCCTCGGCGTCCCGGGCCAGCCTGGCCCAGAGCTCCTCGGCGTCGTCCGAGGCCACGTCCAGCGCGGCCAGTTGGCGCCGGATCAGGTCCAGCTCGTCGGCGGCCAGCCCGTAGGCGGCGGCGAGCGGGCGGTACTGGCGCAGCTGGGCCCACGCGGTCACCGAGGCGGCCACCGCCGAGACCGTGCCCAGCGCGTCGTAGCCGAACGCGCCGAGCGCCCGCAGCACCGCGAGCACCAGCCCGAGCGCCGGGAGCACCACGCCCAGCACCCCGGCCACGTCGCCCGCCCGCGCGCAGTACCGGGCCTTGGCGCGGTACCAGTCGTGCTGGACCTGGATCCGCTCCCGCAGGTACACCTCGCGGCGCACCGCCAGCGGCTGCTCGCGCAGCCCGCGCATCGCCGCCGTGATGCCGGCCGGTCCGCCGGGGTCGGCGGGGTCCGGGGGGTCGGCGGGGTCCGGGGGCCGCTCCGCCGTCGCGACGGCGACCGGGCCGCCCCGGAAGGCGCCCAGCACCCGGTCGAGCTGGAAGCGGTAGAGGCCCTCGGCGTCCGGCAGGCTGCGCGGCGGCGGCTGGAAGGCGTCCGCCCGGACGGCGAACTTCCAGGCCAGCGTCTTGACCGACTCGGCGGCGGCCCGGCCCTCGTACCAGAGGCCCTGCGGGTTCTGCCGGCTGATCACCACCGCGAGGACGATCGCCCCCAGGTAGGCGACGGCCGCCGGCCAGGCCCACGGGGCGCCGTCGGCCGACCCGGTCGCGGCGGCGGCGACCAGCAGGAGCAGCTCCCAGGCGGAGAGCAGCACCGAGCGGCGCTGGCCGCGCAGCGAGGCCGCGTCGGCGGTCCAGAAGAACTCCGGCAGCAGCTCCCGCTCGCGCACCCGCCCCGCCCGTTCCGCCCCAGACGCCATGCTCGGCCCCCACCCGTCGCTCCGGTCGCACCGCTGTCCTGCCCCGGGCGGCTTCCCGGTACGCCTGGCCCGGTCCGGGGCGGCCCGCAATGGCCGGGAAGCCCCGGTGGTTGTCCGGGCCGGGTGCGTCCGGTGGCCGGACGGACACTCCGTGTCGCGGGGGGTGCCGGTGGCGGTCGGCAGGTGTACGGCCGGCGGTCAGTAGGTGTAGAGGATCCGGTCGGCGTTGTCGGCCATCTGCTTGGCGTTCCACTCGGTGCCGCCCGGGACGTTCCCGGACCGGAACAGCGGCGGGGCGGCGGCGGTGCCGGCGGCCGCCGCGTCGGCCAGCCGGCCGACCGCGGAGGCGACCACGGCCTGCATCAGCGCGCTGGTCACGATGGTGGAGACCGGGCCGAAGGTGGTCTCGGCGGCCGGGTGGGTCAGCTCGCCGTCGCCGACCGCGATCTTGTTGTCCAGCACCACGTCGCAGTGGTCCTTGAGGTAGCTGCCGGACGGGTGCGCCGAGGGCACCTCGCCCGGGTAGGCGAGCGAGGTCACCCCGACCACCTTGAGGCCGCGCTCCCGGGCGTACCGGGCCAGCTCGACCGGCATCACCTGGCGTCCGGACAACGAGATCACGAACAGCAGGTCGCCGCCGGTGGCCGGGGTCAGGTCCAGCGTGGTGGTGGCCAGGCCGGAGACCCGCTCCAGCGCGCTGGACAGCGGCGCGGGCATCACCGTCACCCCGGCCATCCCCGGGACGTTCAGCAGGTTCACCGGGACCAGCCCGCCGGCCCGGTACACCACGTCCTGGGCGGCCAGCGCGGAGTGCCCGGCACCGAAGGTGAACACCCGGCGGCCCTCGGCGATCGCCTCCGCGAGCAGCTCCGCGGCGGCCTCGATGGCCTCGGCCTCCTCCTCGCGGACCCGCTGGAGGTGGGCGATCGCGGCGTCGAAGTACCGGCCGACCAGGTCGTTCATCTGTTGCCTCCGCTCTCTGCCGGTGGGGGAGCCGGCCGGGTGGGACGGCCGGAGTGGTCCGCACCGCCAGTGGAGAAAGCTACGGCGAGCACCGTGGCGCCCCGGCGGCACCGCTGTCAACAGGAACGAAAACCGCTCACCGGAGCCCCCGTGCGGGCCCGGTTGTCGGTCCGGTAGGTCAGAATTGGCGGTGAGGACACCGAAGAACGGAGCCAGCGGCGATGTCTGGGCTGATCGACACCACTGAGATGTACCTTCGCACCATCCTGGAACTGGAGGAAGAGGGCATCGTCCCGATGCGTGCCCGGATCGCCGAGCGACTGGAGCAGAGCGGCCCGACGGTCAGCCAGACGGTCGGCCGGATGGAGCGGGACGGGCTGCTCCAGGTCGCCGGGGACCGCCACCTCGAACTCACCGAGGACGGCCGCCGGCTCGCCGTGCGCGTGATGCGCAAGCACCGGATCGCCGAGTGCCTGCTCGTCGACGTGATCGGCCTGGAGTGGGAGCAGGTGCACGAGGAGGCCTGCCGCTGGGAGCACGTGATGAGCGAGACGGTCGAGCGCAAGGTGCTCGCCATGCTCGGCCACCCGACCCAGTCCCCGTACGGCAACCCGATCCCGGGCCTGGACGAGCTGGGCGACGCCAAGGCCGAGGGTGAGGGCTTCGACGCGGCGCTCGTCCCGCTGGACACCGTCCGCCCGGGCGACGAGGGCGCCAGCGTCGTGGTCCGCCGGATCGGCGAGCCGATCCAGACGGACGGCGAGCTGATGCGCACGCTGCGCCGGGCCGGGGTCCGGCCAGGCTCCACCGTGCAGGTCAGCGCCGGCGTCGGCGGGGTGCTCGTCGGCACCGGCGAGCACGCGGCCGAGATCGGCAAGGACATCGCCCAGCACGTGTTCGTCGCCCAGGCCTGAGGCGCCCCCCGGGACGCCCGCCGGTCTCCCGGCCGGAGCGCCGGCCGGAGCGCGCCGAACGGCGCCGGGCACAACGAGAGGGCCCGCTGCTCCCCGTGCAGCGGGCCCTCTCGCCCTCCCCGTCCCTCCCGTCCCCTCCGCTCCCTCCCGTCCCCTCCACCGCCCCGCCCGGCTTCCCCGTCCGAGCGCTCCCTCCGGCGTCCCCTCGCACCGCAAATCCTCCCCTCGGCCGATCATGGCAATCCTTGAGCGTTGTCACTCGTCCGAGGGGCTTTCGCCGTTGACCAGCGGGTAGACCGAGGCCTTATCCGCCCCTGCGTGTGACGGGCCCCGTCTCCGGTGGGAGACGGGGCCCGTCAGTCGCGCGCAGGGTGTCGCGCGTCGCGCGCCCTCACCCGATAGGCGTAGGGCCGCCGTTCCGCGGGCGGTGGACCGCCGCGTCCGTCCGGCGTACCGCCGCCGCGCCCGACCGGCGCGGCGGCCCGGTGCACCGGGGCTCCGAACCGGCTCAGCGCACCGCCGCCGGCTGGGCGGGCTGGGGCCTGGCGGCGGCCGGCGCCTCGCGCCCGCAGGCGTAGGCGAGCGGGCTGATCAGCTCGGCGGCGTCCGGCAGCCAGCGGTTGAGCGCCGAGGGCGAGCGGGCCCACTGCGCGTAGCCGGTGCCCCCGATCCGGGACGGCGGGGCGACCGTCCAGTCCCCCTCGCCGCGGGCGACCAGGTCCAGCCGCCCGGGCGGCCAGCCGAGCTTGCGGAGCATCTCCGGCAGCTTGGCCGCGACCCCGGGCAGTACCAGGAAGTGCAGCCGCCGACCGATCCGGCCGGGCGCGGCGGGCAGCACCGCCACCGGGCCCAGCTGCAGGTCCATCCGCTCCATCCGCGCCAGTGCCAGGCACCCGGCCGTCTCCGGGACGTCCAGGACGTCGAAGGACCGGCCGGTGGGCAGCAGGATCGAGGCCTGCGGCCGCTCGGTCCACCAGCGCCGCACCGCGCCGGGCCCCGCGCTCGCCTTGCGGGCCCAGTCCGCGTCCAGCGGGTGGGCCCCCGGCAGCGGGCAGCGCGGGTCGCCGCAGGAGCAGCGGGCGGGCCCGTCGCCGTCGATCAGCCAGGCACCCGGGGCCACCTCCCAGTGGCGGGTCTCGGCGTAGCCGACGGCTTCGATGAGCAGCGGGGGCAGTCCGGCGTTCTTGCCCTGGTCGGGGGAGTCGGGGATGTCTTCCACGCGCTGCTCAACTACCGTGTGTGAGGCTGGTTACGGCCCGGTGCCAGCCGGTTGGGCGCATCCCGGCAATGTCACCCGATCCGGTTACCCGACCGAGTTGGGGCGGGCGGGGGTGGGCGCAGTGGGGGCGCACGGGAGCATTTCCCAGGGCGCGTGGGGGGTGCGGTTCGTCACCGTGGGTATCCCGCTGGCGTTGCTGATCGCTAACCTTGTGTCAGATTCCTTGGACGGTCGGACAGTCGGCAACAGATCAGCAGAAGCGTCGCCCGCCGGCCGGGACCGGAGGGTGTGGGGAGGCGAAGCCCAATGGCCGCGAGACCACTCGTCGCACGACAGCCCAACGAGCGTCTGCAGCAACTGATCCAGGAGGCCAGCTGCTCCAACGCGGGCCTCGCCCGCAGGGTCAACCTCTGCGGCGCCGAACACGGCCTGGACCTGCGCTACGACAAGACCTCCGTCGCCCGCTGGCTGCGCGGGCAGCAGCCGCGCGGGCAGGCGCCGGCCGTGATCGCCGAGGCGCTCGGCCGCAAGCTCGGCCGCAGCGTGTCGGTCGAGGAGATCGGCATGGCGGACGGCAAGAACCTCAGCTCCGGCATCGGGCTGCAGTTCGCGCCGACCCTGAACGCCGCGCTGGAACAGGTCTGCGAGCTGTGGCGCAGCGACGTCGGCCGGCGGGACTTCCTGACCGGGGCGACGGTCGCGGCCTCCGCCCTGGTGGAGCCCAGCCGCGACTGGCTGATCACCCCGCCCGACCCGGTGGTGGCCCGCACCGGCGGCCCCCGGGTGGGCCCGACCGACGTGGCCGCGATCAAGGCCACCACCACCATGCTGGTCGACCTGGACCACCGCTTCGGCAGCGGTCACGTCCGCCCGGTCGTGGTGCACTACCTCAACTCGGTGGTCTCCAGCCTGCTCGGCGGCGCCTACCGGGAGGAGACCGGGCGCCAACTCTTCGCCGCCGTGGCCAGGTTGACGGAACTGGCCGGCTACATGGCGGTGGACACCGGGCAGCCCGGGCTGGCCCAGCGGTACTACATCCAGGCGCTGCGCCTCGCCCAGGCGGCCGACGACCGCGGCTACGGCGGCTACGTGCTGGCGGCCTCGATGAGCCACCTGGCGGCCACCCTCGGCAACCCGCGGGAGATCGCCCAGCTCGCCCGCGCCGCCCAGGAGGGCGCCCGCACGGTGGCCACCCCGACGGCGATGGCCATGTTCTACGCCGCCGAGGCCCGCGGCCACGCCCTGCTCGGGGACGCCCGCTCCTGCGAGGCGGTCGCGGCCAAGGCGCTGGAGATGATGGAGAAGCGCCGCCCGGAGGACGACCCGGACTGGATCGTCCACTTCGACGACGCCTACCTGGCGGACGAACTGGCCCACTGCCACCGCGACCTGGAACAGGCGGGGCAGGCCGAGCACTACGCCCGCCGGGCGCTCGACCTGCACCCGCCGACCCGGGTCCGCCGCCGCGCGGTCGACCTCGTGCTGCTCGCCACCGCGCAGCTGCAGCAGCGGGACCTCGAGCGGGCCTGCGAGACGGGGGCGCAGGCGGTCCGGCTGCTGAGCGGGCTGCGGTCCAACCGCGGCGTGGAGTACCTGGACGAGTTCCGGCGCCGCCTGGAGCCGTACCGGGAGCAGCGGGTGGTCCGCGAGTTCCACGCCCGGGCGGACGCGGAGGCCGCCTAGGGGAGGAGCAGCCAGGCGGCCCAGGGGCCGTCCGGCGAGGCTCTGAGCCCCGGGTCCGGGGGCTGTGAGGGGAGTGTGTGAGGGATGTCCCGCCCGCGTGGCCACCCGGTTCGGCGAACCGGTAGCGTGGGCGTGACGTCCAAGGAACTGTGATGCTCCCAAGAACCGACGAGATGTGGTCCGCCGTCAGCGCGCGGTCGTGCACAGGTGAGGAATCGCGTTGAGCCAGCGCCGCTCGTACCCCAACTCGGGTGACTTCAACCTGGACGACCTGTTCCGCCCCGAGCCCGGCCAGCAGCCCCAGGGGCAGCCGGGCCAGCCTGGCCACCCGCAGAACCAGGCGCCGGTGCCGCCGGTGGGCCAGCCCTCCGGGCAGCCGGAGTACCTCGGCGACGGCGCGCACGCGTTGCCGACCCAGGCCATGCCGGCCCAGCAGCCCCCGTGGGCCGGTGCGCCGCAGCCCGGCTACGGCGTCCCGCAGCAGGACCACGCGCCGGAGACGCAGCACCTCCCGCCGTACCCGGTCGCGGACCCGCGGGGCGGCGGCTACCCGGCTCAGCAGGCCCAGCCCGGCTACCCGCAGCAGCACCAGCCCGCCCCGGGCGGGTACGGCTACCCGCCGGCGGGCCAGCAGGTCGTGCCGCAGCAGGCCGCACCGGCCTACCAGGACCAGGGCTACGGGCAGGGCTTCGAGGCCACCCAGGCGGTGCCGTCGGCGGCGCCGGCGGCGCGGGCCCGCGGCGGCCGCCCCTCCAACAAGCTGGTCATCGGCGGTGTGCTGGCGGGCCTCGCGGCGGCCGGCGTGCTGGTCGCGGTCCTGATGAACGGGGACGACACCGCCTCCGGCGGCGACAAGAAGACCGGCACGGTGGCCGCCACCGGCAGCACCGCACCCGGCACGGCGAGCGCCAGCGGCTCGGGCGCGGCCGTCGACCCGGACGTCAAGGCCCAGGCGCAGCCGCTGTCGGACCTGCTGGGCACGGCGAGCGACAGCCGCTCGGCGGTGGTCGGCGCGGTCTCCTCGGTGCAGAAGTGCGACAAGCTGCCCGAGTCGCAGCAGGCGCTCAGCGGCGCGGCCGGCAAGCGGCGCGAGCTGCAGACGAAGCTCGGCCAGCTGAAGACGGACAAGCTGCCCGGCGGCCAGCAGCTGGTCGACCAGCTCAACGCGGCCTGGACGGCCTCGGCGCAGGCCGACGACGAGTACGCGGCCTGGGCGGGCGACTCCCAGGCCCCGGGCGCCTGCGACCCGAAGAAGCAGGACAACCAGCACTACAAGAACGCCGTGCAGGCCAGCGGCACGGCGACCACCGCGAAGAAGCAGGCCTCGGCGCTGTGGAACGCGATCGCCGTCCAGACCGGGCTGCCCAGCCGCGGCGACGGCGACCTCTGAGGACCCGGACGGACGGGCCGGGCGGGACTGCGCGGGGTCGGACGGCGCAGGGTCGGACGGCGCAGGGGCGGGCCGGAGCCCGCCCCCGTGTGCCGGTCAGGCCGGGGGTCTGCCCCCGGTGAGCACCCAGCGGACGTCCACGAAGCCCGGCTGCTGCAGGGTCATCCGGCCGCCCTTGACCACCTGGTAGGTGACCCAGGTGTTCACCAGCCGCGGGGACTCGGTGCTGGGCAGCATGTTGGTGGTGCCCCAGTTCAGCGGCGGGGTCAGACCGACGTCGATCCCCTCGCCGCTGTCCAGCAGCGCGGTGATGGTCTTCTCGGTGACCTGCTTGCCGGCGGCCGTGAGCTTCTCGACGACCATGCGGAACACCTCGTACGCGACCCAGGTGGTCTCCACCCCGGGGTCGGAGACGTCGATGGTGCGGCCGCCGGTGGTGTCGGCGCGCACCACCGCGCGCAGCCCGTCCCAGGTCTTGGCCGACTCCGGCGGGTACCAGCTGGTGACGTACGCGCCGGCCAGCGGGCCGGAGTCGCCGCCGGTGGAGTCGACCACCGACTGCTGCACGCTGCCGATCACCGAGGCGATCCTGGTGTTCTTCGGGTTCAGCCGGCGGTAGGAGTCCAGCAGGTTGCCGGTGGGCTCGGCGGCGAGGGCACTGGTGATGCAGTTCCCGGACTCGTCGCGGCCGATCGCCTTGCGGGCCACCGCGGTGTAGTCGGTGGACTGCTCGGGCGCCTTGACGTCGAGCAGCTTGATCCCGGCCGGCTTGAGCGCGTTGGCCAGGTAGCCGAGCAGGTTGTCGCCGGCCGGGGTGTCGGGGCGCACCAGCGAGACGGCCTTGCAGCCGGCCTCGACCAGCTGGCGGCCGCTGCCGCCGATCAGGGCGGGCATGCCGCCGTCCACCGGGTACGACAGCGGGCTGCTGAACTCCGGCTGGGAGAGGCCGTAGCCGCCGATCAGCGGGATGCCGGCGCGCTCCAGCGTCGGCATGAAGGCGTCGCCCCACTGGCTGTAGGAGCCGAGCACGGCGACGGCCTTGGCGTCCACCGCCTGCTGGGCGCAGGCCCGGGCACCGTCCGCGGTGTTGTGCTCGTTGCAGGTGATCACCTTCAGGCGGCGGCCGTTTAACCCGCCCTTGAGGTTGACGTCCTGGCCGACCGCCTCGGCGAGCGCGGTCATGCCCGGGCGGTCGGCGGACCCGGTGCCGGACGGGGCCCAGGTCATCACGGTGAGGTCGCCGCCGTTGGTGGAGGCGTCGGCCGGTCCGCCGCACGCGGAGGCCGAGAAGAGGGTGGGGATCAGGGCGGCCGCGGCGGCTGCCGCGGCGATCGGGCGGCGTCGTCTCGAGGCGTGGTGCCGGGCCTGGAACGCGTCCCTTCGGCTGGTCATCGGTCTTCCCTCTCTGGGCGCCATCCGGCGCACCGGATCCAGCCAAACGCCGGTGCCACACGTCGAGAGGGCCGAAGTGCGAACAGTCGGCAAACGGGGGCTGAAATCCGGACGGGTACGCGTGTAGATCGCGAGTGGAGCACGAACGGACCGGGAACGTACGATCGTTCTCCATGTCCTCCAGCACAGATTCTTCGCACCGGTCCGCCCGAAACCCTTCTCGTCCGGGCCACCGCTCCAGCACCATGGGCGGCATGCCGCTCAACGACCTGCCCTGGTGGCGCTGGCGAGCCCGACTCCGCTCGGCGCTGCACATGCTGTCCGACCCCGGGTTCCAGCACGAGACCTGGCTGACCGGCCGGGCCGGCTACGGGGACGTGACCGACGCCGTCTACCGGCTGGTCGAGGACACCTGGTTGGACCGCTGGTCGGCCGGGAAGTACGTGGGGACGATCTTCCGTGACGCCACCGAGGCGGCCCTGGTCGACGTCGCGGTGCTGAGGGTGGTCCACCTGCTGCACGAGGTCGGCGCGGACGCCCCGGCCTCCGCCTACCTCGGGCACCCCGGCTGGCCGGAGGCGGTCCGGGCGGCCCGCGAGGCGCACGTCGTGCTGGCGTCCAACGACGGGGACGACCCGGACGCGGCGCCCAAGTCGCTGGACGTGCTGCGCATCCTCACCCAGGTCTGAGCCCCGGGCCGCAGCCCGGGGTGGGGCGGGGCCGGGCCGTGGCGGCGCCGTGGGCGGGCCGCGCCGTCGCGGCGCCGCGACCGGGCTCCTGAGCAGGGCCGTCCCGCAGTACGGGCAGCGGGGCGGCGAGTGTCCAGGATGTGACACGCTGGACCACCCACGCACGCCACGACCTCAGGACGGGATACCCCCAGTGGACCAGCAGCCGGCCAGCGCCCAGTACGTCCTCACGCTGTCCTGCCCCGACAAGCAGGGCATCGTCCACGCCGTCTCCAGCTACCTCTTCATGACCGGCTGCAACATCATCGACAGCCAGCAGTTCGGGGACGGCGACAGCGGGCTGTTCTTCATGCGGGTGCACTTCTCCGCCGTCGAGCCGGTCACCGCGGACAAGCTGCGGGCCAGCTTCGCCGCGATCGGCGCCTCGTTCGGGATGGACTGGCAGATCCACCCGACCGAGCAGCGGATGCGGATCGTCCTCATGGTCAGCAAGTTCGGCCACTGCCTGAACGACCTGCTGTACCGCACCCGGATCGGCGCCCTGCCGGTGGAGATCGCGGCGGTCGTCTCCAACCACACCGACCTGCGCGACCTGACCGAGAGCTACGGCGTCCCGTTCCACCACATCCCGGTCACCCGGGACACCAAGGCCGAGGCCGAGCAGCAGCTGCTGGACCTGGTCGCCAAGGAGGACGTCGAGCTGGTCGTGCTCGCCCGCTACATGCAGGTGCTCTCGGACCAGCTGTGCACCGCGCTGTCCGGCCGGGTGATCAACATCCACCACTCCTTCCTGCCGAGCTTCAAGGGCGCCAAGCCCTACCACCAGGCGCACGCCCGCGGCGTGAAGCTGATCGGCGCCACCGCCCACTACGTCACCGCCGACCTCGACGAGGGCCCGATCATCGAGCAGGAGGTGGCCCGGGTGACCCACGACACCACCCCGGACCAGCTGGTCGCGCTCGGCCGGGACGTCGAGTGCCAGGCGCTGGCCCGCGCGGTGAAGTGGCACAGCGAGCACCGGGTGCTGCTCAACGGCACCCGCACGGTGGTCTTCGCCTAGGCACTGGGGCGAGGGGCCAGGGGCCCAGGGGCCTGGCCGGCGGCCGGCCCACGGGCCTGCCGCCGCGGCCGCTCGCGCCGGCCGCGGCCCGGCGCTACGGCCGGGAGAGCAGCGGGAGGGCGTGCAGCACCTCGCGGATCGCGGCCCGGTCGCCGTGCTCGCCGACCGGAAGCCGGTCCGGGTCGCGGTGCGCGGCGGCGAGCTGGCAGAGCTCCAGGCCGTCCAGCACCATCGAGGCCACCGGCTCGCCGCCGGGCGGCCCCGCCTCCGGACCGTCCAGGGGTATCAGCCACTCGCCGGCCGCCGGGCCGTCGACCACCAGGCGCAGCCGGCGGCCGCCCCGCTCCGGGCCGCTCGTGCCGGCCGGTGCCCCGGCGGTCGCCGCGGCGGGTCGGGCGGCGCGCAGACCGGCCAGGGCCTGCGGGAGCATCCGCACCGCCAGGTCCACCAGCTGCCGCAGGTGCTGGGGTGCGGGCGGCTCGTACGGGTAGGCGACCGCGCGGGCCACGTCCTCGCCGTGCACGTAGCACTCGAAGGCACGGTCGAGGAAGGCGTCGCGCAGCGGGAGGACGGCGAAGCCGTAGTCGACGGGGGTGTTGCCCTGCGGGGCGAGCGCGGCGGTGCGCACCAGCTCGTGGGTCTGCCGCCGCCACCGGGCGCGCACCGACTGCGGCGGGAGGTCGGCCTGCTCGGCGATCAGCCGGGCGGTGCGCCCGGTCACCCCGGCGAACCGGCCGCCCTGCGGCGGGACCCTGGGCGGCGGTGCGACCGCCTCCTGCGGCGGCACCCGCCGTTCGGCCGGGGGCGTCGCGGTGCCCGGGGCGGCGGGCACCGGGTCGGGCAGGCCGAGGGCCAGCGCCAGCCAGCCGTCCACGGCGGCGAGGTGGCCGAGGACCTCGGCCGGGCGCAGCCGCTCGACGCCGCCGTGCCAGGGCAGTTCGGCCACCTCCTGCCACTCCTCCGGGCCGAGGTCGCGCAGCAGCGCGTCGAGCTTGGCGGTCTCCGCGCCGTAGGGCATGCCCCAGACGGGAACGGGCAGTTCGGCCGGTCGGCGGGCCAGGCACCAGTCGAGCACCTGCTGGCGCAGCGGTCCGGGCTGGTCCAGCGGCTCGTCGAGGGCGAGCCAGCCGGCCGCCTCGCTCAGCCGGGCGGCCTCGTCGGCGCAGTCCGCGCAGCCGGGCAGGTGCTGCTCCAGCTCGGCGGACTCGTGGCCCTGGCAGGCACCGAGGGCCCAGGCCCCGAGCAGCGAGCGCAGGTCGTCGTGCCGGTCCCCGGTGCTCATGCGCCCCCGTTCCCGTGCTCGTCGCCGGGGCCGTCCCGGTGGCCGTCCGCCTCGTCCGCCTCGTCCGGCCCGGCGGGCCGCCCGTCCCGGTGGCCGTGGTCCTCGTCCTGGCGGGCGCGTTCGTCGGCCAGTTCGGTGGCCAGCAGCGACAGTCCGAGCCGCATCCGCTGCTTGGCGGCCTGCTCGGTGATGCCGAGCAGGCGGGCCGTCTCCTGGTAGGTGCGGCCGTCGTAGTACGTCACCGTGATGGTCTCACGCAGGGGTTGGGGCAGGGCGTCCACCACGTAGCGCACCCGCGCGGCGGTGGACACGGCGCGGATCTCGGCCTCGGCCGCGCCGCGGTCGGGTTCGCCGGTGTGGCCGTACTCGGCGGCCCGGCGCAGCCGCAGCCGGTCGACCGCCCGGCGGTGGGTGAGCGTGCCGAGCCAGGAGCGCAGTGAGCCCCGGGCCGGGTCGAAGTCCTCCGGGTGCTCCCAGACGTGGGCGAATATCTCCCGGGTGAGCTGGGCGGCGGCGGTCTCGTCGGCGAGTATCCGCCCGGCCAGGCCGTGCACCATCGGCGCGAGCTGGTCGTAGAGTTCGCCGAGCGCGGTCTCCTCGCCGCGGGCGAGGCGGTGCTGGAGCTGTTCGTCCCAGCGCGGTGCGCGGTCGGGGGCGGCCATCGGGAACCACCCTCCTGCCGGGTCCGCTGGCTTACCCAACGGTATCTTGCGGCCGCTCGGCGGTGGGAGGATTCCCCGAAGAACGGAACCGGGGCTCGCGGATCGTCACATGGTGGGACGGTCGGCTGGTGGGACGGTCCGTCGGACGTTCCGCCGGAGCCGCTGTTCGAGCACCGGTGGACATATGTCGCACGGGTGGTTCGCGAGTGGCGGGCCGGGCGCGCGGGGCGTGCGGCGGTAGGTTCGCCACTGCGGGACCGGCGGGTCGGCCCGGGTCGGCCGAGTGCCGGTACGAGGCTCGCGAGAGTGAACGGGACAGTATGCACCGCGCTGTCCCCCGATCGCTGGAATATGCCCGAAGCGCTTGCTGCGGCCCGTCCGCCCACCCATCCTGAGGCGTATTCGAGTCGCGGCCAGTGCGCGACGGACGAGGTGGCGCGGGCGGACGGATCGGGTGAGCGCCGGGCGGGAGCCCGGGTGGGCCCGGCCGGCTCCGGGCGACGTGCGAGGCCCGCCGGCTGGATGATCCGGCCAGATCGGGACGATGGCCGAACTGCGAGTGCAGGTGGTGGAGCGGTGCAGGTTCTTCAGGTACAGCTGGCCGTGCAGGCGGACCCCGCAGAGGTCGGCCGGGCGCGCCGGTGGGTGCGCTCGCGGCTGCTGAACCACGGCGTCGACCCGGACGCGCCGATCGCCGAGACGGTGGTGCTGGTGGTCTCCGAGCTGGTGACCAACGCCGTGGTGCACACCGGGAGTCCGGCCGTGCTGCGGCTCTGCCTGCCGGTGGAGGACGGCCCGGCCGGCACCCCCGAGGCCCCGCTCTGTCCGCTCCGGGTGGAGGTGGCCGACGCGAGTCGGACCGCCCCGGCGCCGCGGCACGCGGGCGCGGACGAGGACGCCACCAACGGGCGCGGCCTGGAGCTGGTGGAGCTGCTCTGCGAGCGCTGGGGCTGGTACCCGGACGGCTCGGGCAAGCGGGTGTGGTGCGAGATCGGCGCGGACGCCCGGCCGGTGGACCCGATGGCCGGCGTGGACTGGGCGGCGCTGGCGCAGTAGCCGTGGGCGGTGGCGGTGGCGGTGGCGGTGGCGGTGGCGGTGGCGGTGGCGGTGGCGGTGGCGGTGGCGGTGGCGGTGGCGGTGGCGGCGGTGGTGAACCGGGGCGCCGGTGTGCGCCGTTGATGCGCCGCCGGAGATCACCGGCTGAAAGTTGACGCAACCATTCCGAATTTCGGACTACCCATTGACGTGACGTATCCGACTGATCACGCTTGGGTGCAGCTCTTCGTTGCGAGGGGACGTCGAGGGAAGCCCGAACGCCGCCACGGTGCTGTTGTCCAGGGGGACCGCGCCAGCAGGGGGGCCGTGGAACGTCGGCCGCGGGCTGTCCTTGGCGAGTGCGGGGAGCACGACGCGGGTTCAGGGCCCGTGCGTCGCGATCGGATGGCGGTCTGCCGTGCCGCGCTCGGGGTGAGCACGGTCGGCCGCCATCCGATCCGCCGTGGTACTACGGCGCTTTCCGGCCACCCGGACCACACCCGGCCCACCGACCGCAGGGGTACCGCGCGTCACCCCGGAACGGCGCGGCGCTCCGGAGCGGCGCGTCACTCCGGAACGGCGCGGAAGGTCCGCCGGTACGCGCTCGGCGCGACGTCCAGGCGCCCGCGCAACTGGAGCCGGAGGGAGGCGGCGGTGCCGAATCCGGACTCCCTGGCGATCTGGTCGACGGTCAGGTCGGTGCGCTCCAGCAACTGCCGGGCCCGCTCGGTGCGCTGCACGGTGAGCCACTGGCCGGGGCTGGAGCCGGTCTCCTCGCGGAAGCGCCGGGTGAAGGTCCGCACGCTCATGCCGGCCCGGTCGGCGAGCCGGCTCAGGGCCAGCGGCTGGTCCAGCCGCTCCAGCGCCCAGGCGCGCACCGCGGCGGTGCCCTGGCCGGTCGACTCCAGCGGACTCGGCGCCTCCACGTACTGCTTCTGGCCGCCCTCGCGCCACGGCGGCACCAGGCAGTTGCGGGCCACCGCGTTGGCCACCGCGCTGCCGTGGTCGCGGCGGACCACGTGCAGGCACAGGTCGACCCCGGCGGCCACCCCGCCGGAGGTGAGGACGTCGCCGTCGTCCGTGTAGAGGACGTCGGGGTCGAGCAGCACCTGCGGGAACAGCTCGGCGAAGCGCCGGGTGTAGCGCCAGTGGGTGGTGGCCGGCCGGCCGTCCAGCAGCCCGGCGGCGGCCAGCAGGAAGGAGCCGGTGCAGATCGACATCAGCCGGGTGCCGGGCCGGATCCGGGCCAGCGCGGCGGCGAGTGCGGGGGTGAAGGCGGCGTCGACGGTGGCCGGGCTGGAGTCGGCGGAGGCCGGGACCACCACGGTGTCGGCCCGTTCCAGCAGCTCCGGGCCGTGGTCGACGGCGATCCGGAAGTCCGCACTGGTGGCGATCGGCCCGCCGTCCAGGGTGCAGGTGGCGACCTGGTAGAGCGGCTGCCCGAGCGGGTCCCTGGCGCCGCCGAAGATGCGGGCGGGGATGCCGAGTTCGAAGGCGATCACGCCGTCCAGGGCGAGTACCGCGACCAGGTGCGCCATGCCGTTCCCTCCGGTGCCGTGGTGGTCGGGCCAGCGTACGCCGGGCCGTGGCCCGATTCTTGCGAAACCTGTCATTCAGGCCACTCGTCGGGGCCCCGCGGCTTCGGGACACTCGTCCGCGTGACCGAACGCAACGTCCTCGCCCCCACGCCCGCCCCCGCCCCCGGGGGCCCGTCCGACCCCGCCCGCCCCACCCGCTTCCGGGTGCACTACGCCTGGGTGGTGGCCGGCGTCTCGCTGCTGGTCCTGCTCGGCTCGGCCGGCTTCCGGTCCACGCCCAGCCTGATGATGGACGCCCTGCACAATGAGTTCGGCTGGTCGGTCGCGACGATATCCAGCGCCACCTCCGTCAACCTGACCCTCTACGGCCTCACCGCCCCGTTCGCCGCCGCCCTGATGGACCGTTTCGGCGTCCGCCTGGTGGTGGTCTGCGCACTGCTGACCATCTCGGTCGGGTCCGGGCTCACCATGCTGATGCGCGAGCCCTGGCAACTCGTGCTCTGCTGGGGCGTCCTGGTGGGCCTGGGCAGCGGCTCGATGGCCGGCGCCTTCGCCACCACGATCACCGGCCGCTGGTTCCGCGCCCGGCAGGGCCTGGTCACCGGCGTGCTGACCGCCGCCGGGGCGGCCGGCAACCTGGTCTTCCTGCCGGTCGGCGCCTGGCTGGTCGAGCAGCACGGCTGGCGCTCGGCGGTGATCGTGGTCTCGCTCGCGGCCAGCGCGGTCGCCGTCCCGGTGCTGCTGCTGATGCGCGAACGCCCGGCCGACCTCGGCCTGCTGCCGTACGGCGAGACCGGGGAACTCCCCTCCCCGGCCGCCGGCGGCCCGGAGGGGACCGCGACCGGGACCGACGGCCGCGCCCTCGCCCGCACGCTGCGGGTGCTGCGGGAGGCCGCGCGCAGCCGGGCGTTCTGGCTGCTGGCCGGCTCCTTCGCGATCTGCGGTGCCACCACCGCCGGCCTGGTCGGCACCCACTTCATCCCGGCCGCCCACGACCACGGCATGCCGGTCACCACCGCGGCGAGCCTGCTCGCCCTGATCGGCGTCTTCGACGTGGCCGGCACCGTGTTCAGCGGCTGGCTCACCGACCGGGTCGACTCCCGGCTGCTGCTGGTCGTCTACTACGGGCTGCGCGGGCTCTCGCTGCTCCTGCTGCCGCAGCTGTTCGCGGGCTCGCTGGAGCCGCCGATCCTCGCCTTCGTCGTCTTCTACGGCCTGGACTGGGTCGCCACCGTCCCGCCGACCGTCGCGCTGTGCCGCCGGCACTTCGGCGAGGACGCCCCGATCGTCTTCGGCTGGGTGCTGGCCAGCCACCAGATCGGCGCCGCCGTGGTGGCGGGCCTGGCGGGCCTGGCCCGCGACGCGCTCGGGAACTACGACCTGACCTGGTACGGCGCCGGTGCGCTGTGCGCGATCGCGGTCGGGCTCTGCCTGGCCCTGCGCGGAGGGCGGACGGCCGCGCGGCCGGCTCCGGCGCTGTCCTGAGGCCGTCCACCGCCGCCCCGGCGCTGTCCCGAGGCCGTCCACCGCCACTCCGGAGCGGACCGCTAGGCTCCGCAACCATGGCGCTCATCTTCACCGTGGACCCGAAGCTCGACCCCGACCTGCGCACCGCCGTCGTCCGGCTGTGGACGGACGTCACCAATGCCGGCGGAGCGGTCGGCTTCGTGGCGCCGGTCACCGAGGAGGAGGTCTGGGACACCGCCGAGCAGCAGTTCGCCGGGGTGCGGCCGGACGGCCCGGACCGGATGCTGGTCGCCCACGAGAGCGGTACCGGCCGACTGGTGGGCGTGCTGTTCTTCGAGTCGATGCGCTTCGAGCTCATGGAGCACTGGCGGATGCTCAAGCGGGTCATGGTGCACCCCGACTTCCAGGGCCGCGGTTACGGCGCCGAGCTGCTGGCCGAGGCCGAGCGGGTGGCCCGCCGGTGGGGCCTGCAGTCGCTGCGGCTCACCGCGCGCGGCGGCCAGGGCCTGGAGGGCTTCTACGCCCGCAGCGGCTACCGCGAGGTCGGCCGGGTGCCAGCCGCGATCAGGGTCGCCCCCGGGGACGACCGCGACGACATCACCCTCTGGCTCGACCTGCGGTGATCCGGGCCGACGGCGGGCGGCGGCGGGCGGGGCGCGGACGCCCCCGGCCCCGCGCCGCCCGTCAGGCATGCTTCACTGGGAGACCGGCCCCCGCCCAGACCAGTGAAAAGGACGTGTTCCCGTGAGCAGCACCGGCCAGGAGAAGTCGCACGCCACGCTCCGCTACACCTCCCTGCGGGTCAGCATCTTCCTCGGCTGCCTGCTGGTCTCGCTGCTGCTCGGACACTTCGGGATCATCCCGGTCAGCGGCCAGGCCGGCGTGGTCTTCCTGTTCCTGCTGGCCGCGGTCGCCTCCGCGCCGCTGAGCTACGTGCTGCTGAGCCGCCAGCGCGACGAGATGTCCAGCCAGATCAGCGGCAAGGTCGAGGGCCTGCGCAGCCGCACCGCCGAGCGGATCGCCGCGCAGAACGCCGAGGAGGACGCCGCCGACGACGCCGCCCGCGCGGCCGCCGCCGGGCAGAGCTGACCCAGGCCGGACCAGCGACCGCAGCCCTCGTGCCCGCCTCCGCCACCTCCGGTTCGGGTTCCACCTCCGGTTCGGGTTCCGGCTCCGGTTCCGGGGCCGTTCCGCCCGAGCCGTCGTCCGCCGCGTCCGGCGACACCCCTGCCGGGCCGTCCACCGACACCTCCGCCGTTCCGGCCGTGCCGTCCGCCGTGCCGTCCGCCGGGCCGTCCGCCGACTCCCGTGCCGTTCCGGCCGCCGGGTCGTCGGCCGAGCCGCCGGGCAGCGGCGCCACCGGGACCTGGCCGGCCCCGGTCCGGCGGCCCACCGGCCGCGACGTGGCCAGGCTCGCCGGTGTCTCGCAGGCCACCGTCTCGCTGGTGTTCTCCGGTGCCGAGGCCGGTCGCCGGGTCTCCGACGCCACCCGGGAGCGGGTCCGGGAGGCCGCCCGCAGCCTCGGCTACCGCCCGCAGGCGGCCGGCCGTCAGCTGCGCCTGGGCCGCAGCGGGATGATCCTGCTGGCGGTGCCGAACATCCTCGGCCCGTTCTTCGGCCGGGTGCTGGAGGGCGTCCACGAGGAGGCCGGCCGGCACGGCCTGGCGGTGGTGGTCAGCTCCGGCTGGGGGAGCGCCACCCTCGCGGAGGCCGCCACCACCAGCCGCTTCGACGGCCTGCTGATCTGCTCCCCGGACGACAGCCAGCTCGGTGAGCTCCCCGCCGACACTCCCGCCGTCTTCCTGGACGCCGACCCGGGCACCGACCGCGCCCGGCCGACCGTCGAGCTCGACGTCGCGGGCGGCATGCGCGCCGCCGTCGAGCACCTGGCCGCGCTCGGCCACCGCCGGATCGGGCGGCTGCGCTCGACCCACTCCGCGTACACCTTCCGGGTGCGGCAGGCCGCCTTCGAGCAGGCCGTCCGCGAACTCGACCTGGACGTGGTCGAGTTGGGGGTCAGTCTGAACGAGGGGCAGCCGGCCGCGCGGAGCGTGGCGCACCGCCTGCTGGAGCGCGCGGACCACCCGCGCGCGGTGGTCTGCGACGACGACGTGGTCGCCTCCGGGGTCTACCAGGCCGCCGCCGAGCGTGGGCTGCGGGTGCCCGGGGACCTGTCGGTGGTGGGCATGGACAACGTTCCGGTGGCGGCGCTGCTCGCCCCGCCGCTGACCACCGTGGACCTGCCCGGCGAAGAGCTGGGCCGGGTGGGGGTGGCGGCGCTGGCCGGCCTGCTGCGCGGGGAGCGGGTGGCGCCGGTCGCGCCGCTGGCCACCTCGCTGGTGCTGCGCTCCTCCACGGCGCCTGCCCACGGCTGACTCCCGGGCGGGGCCCGGCGTGATCCCGGGCGGACCGCCACGTGGACTGCGACGTGGGCTCCGGCGTGTCCCGGGCGGACCGCCACGTGGATCCCGGCGTCGACCTCGGCGTGGAATCCCGCCGAAGGTCCCGGCGTGGGCCCCGGGGTGGAGTCCGCCCGTCGATCGCAGCGCACGGCGGCCGGAGACGACCGCAGGGAAGTGGAAAAGGACCGCGCCCACCGGCCAGACCCCGGTGGGCGCGGTCGTCTACGGGGCGCCTCAGCCCACCGGGACCGGCTGCGCCAGCGGCGCGACCGGTGCCGGGTGGAACCAGCGCCGGGCGCCGAACAGCAGCAGGCCGCCGAGCGCGATCCCGCCGGCCGCGCACAGCGCCACCGGGCGCAGCGAGTCCTCGGCGAGGTGTCCGGCCACCGCGTAGCCGAGCGAGTTGCCGGTGGCGAACAGCGTCACCAGCCAGGCGAACGCCTCGGTCACCGTCCCGGTCGGCGCCAGCTCGGCGACCAGCACGAACGCCGCCGCCAGCAGCGGGGCCAGCACGATCCCGGACAGGAAGGCCAGTGCGGCCATCGGGTACGGCCCGGGCAGCAGCACCAGCGGGAGGTAGGAGGCGGCCATGGCGAGCGCCATCACCCAGGTGCGGGTGGCGGTGCTGCTGCGCCACCGCACCGCGCCGTAGGCGAGCGCACCGAGCAGGCCGCCGAGCGCGGCCAGTGCCAGCAGGGTGCCGGCCCCGCCGGGCAGCTCGCCGGCGTGGTGCTCCGCGTACGCGATGAACAGCACGTTCTGCGCGCCGACCGCCCAGCCGGCGCCGGCCAGTCCGACCAGCAGCAGCACCAGGCCGGGGGAGCGCAGCGGCCCGAGCAGGCCGGCGGAGTGCTCCCGGGCCGGGGCGCGCCAGGCCCGGGCGGGGGCGGTGGTGGAGACGATCAGCGCGCCGGCCAGGCCCAGGCCGGCGGCCACCCAGAGCGCGGCGACCGGGCTGAACAGCCCGGCGATGCCGGCGACGGCCAGCGGGCCGGCCACGTAGAGGATCTGCTGGGAGGCGGAGTCGAAGGCGTAGGCGGTGTCGAGTTGCTCCTCCTCCACCACCTCGGGCCAGAGCGAGCGCAGGCAGGGTTCGAGCGGGGGCATGGCGAGTCCGGCGATCGCGGCGCCCAGCGGGGCGGCGAGGGCGGAGCCGGGGGCGAGGGCGAGCAGGGCGTAGCCGCCGCCGGCGACGACCGCGGAGGCGAGCAGGACGCGCGGCTGCCCGGTGCGGTCCACGACGCGTCCGAGCACCGGCCCGCCGACCGCGGCGGCGATCGCGTACGCGGCGGTGGCCAGCCCGATCCGCCCGTAGGGCGTGCCGGCCTCGCGCAGGGCGAGGGCGATGACCAGGGCGGTCATGCCGGCGGGCAGGCGGCCGAGCAGCGTGCCGAGGAGCAGGCGGCTGACGTGGGGGGCGCGGAGCAGGGCGAGGTAGCCCATCGGCGTCTTCTTCTCCGGTCTGGGCAGGCGGGGGCGGGGACAGGTCAAAGTTATACGTATAACCACCTGCGGTCAATCGAGCCGATCGGCGTTGACTGATGGGGCGTCAGCTTCGTTCGTGTCCGGATCTCGCCGCAACCTCAAACAACTACTTTGAACATCTCAAACCTTTGCTGCTAACGTGTCGGCCGTGACCACCTCAGACGCACCGCGGACGCACGGCCTGGGCTCGCTGCCCGGCGCCGCCCGCCCGTGCGCTCTGACCGGTGCTGTGGACAGCCCGCGCCGTTGTCGCGCCATGAGCTGTACGTCGGCGGCACGCCCCTGACCGGGGGTTCGTGACCTTCCTGTCCGGCCCCGCGCCGTGCCGCCTTCCCCGCCCCGCCCCGCCGTCAGCAACGCCCTCCCCCGGAGCCGCACCGTCATGTCCACAGCGCCCGAGGCGACCTCGTCGCCGTCCGTGCTCACCAAGATCCGAAAGACCCCGTTCTGGGTGCAGATCGTCGCCGGCCTCGTGCTCGGCGCCGGCCTCGGCTACCTGGCCCGGACCGCCGACATCTCCTGGCTGGCCACCACCCTGGAGACGATCGGCAAGATCTTCGTCCAGCTGCTCAAGCTGGCCGTCCCGCCGCTGGTGTTCACCGCGATCGTGGTGAGCGTCGCCAACCTGCGCAACGTCACCAACGCGGCCCGCCTGGCCACCCGCACCCTGCTCTGGTTCATGATCACCTCGCTGATCGCGGTGGCCATCGGCCTGGGCCTCGGCCTGCTGACCAACCCCGGCCGGGGCACCGACCTCAAGACCGAAGGCCTGAAGGCGCTCGACTCCAAGGGCACCTGGATCGACTTCCTGACCGGGATCTTCCCGACCAACATCGTCGACGCCTTCGCCAAGGTGAACGTCCTGCAGATCGTCTTCATGGCGGTCGTGGTCGGCGCCGCGATCATCAAGCTCGGCAGCCGGGCCGAGCCGGTCCTCAAGCTCAGCGAGTCCGTGCTGGAGCTGACCCAGACCGCCCTGTGGTGGGTCATCCGGCTCTCCCCGCTCGGCACCCTCGGCCTGATCGGCAAGTCCGTCGCCAAGTACGGCTGGGACCTGCTCAAGCCCTTCGCCACGCTGACCCTGGACGTCTACGTCGGCTGCGCGCTGGTGCTGTTCGTCGTCTACTCGCTGGTGCTCCGGTTCGCGGCCGGCCTCAACCCGGTGAACTTCTTCAAGGGCGCCTGGCCCGCCATCCAGCTGGCCTTCGTCTCCCGCTCCTCGGTCGGCACCCTGCCGGTCACCCGCCGGGTCACCGAGCGCCTCGGTGTCCCGAGCGAGTACGCGTCCTTCTCCGTGCCGTTCGGCGCCACCACCAAGATGGACGGCTGCGCCGCGATCTACCCGTCGATCGCCGCGATCTTCGTCGCCCAGGTCTACAACATCGACCTCGGCATCAAGGACTACGTGCTGATCGCCTTCGTCTCGGTCGTCGGCTCGGCCGCCACCGCGGGCCTCACCGGTGCGATCGTCATGCTGACGCTCACCCTCTCCACGCTGGGTCTGCCCCTGGAGGGCGTCGGCCTGCTGCTCGCCATCGACCCGATCCTCGACATGGTCCGCACCGCGACGAACGTCGCCGGCCAGGCGCTGGTGCCGGTCGTGGTCGCCGCGCGGGAGAAGATCCTCGACGTCGCCGCGTACAACGACCCGTCGGGCGACCTGTACGACGCCACCCCGGCGGCCGTGATCCCGGCGCAGGCGGGCAAGGAGGCGGCTCCGGCCGCGGTCTGACCCTCCGCAGTGCAGAAGGGCCCGCCCCCGCACCGAACGGTGCGGGGGCGGGCCCTTCTGCACGCCGCCCCGGGGTTCCCGGGCACGAGGCAGGGGGCCCGCCGGTCGGGCGGGCCCCCTTGGGTGTTGCTCTTGTGCTCATGGTGACGGCTGTCGGGAGCCGCCGACGGACCCGGTGGGGTCCCGAGCGATCAGAACATCAGAGGATGGTCAGATAGCGGTGACGTTCTCCGCCTGCGGGCCCTTCGGGCCCTGGGTGACGTCAAAGCTCACCGCCTGGTTCTCCTCCAGCGAGCGGAAGCCGCTCGCGTTGATGGCGGAGTAGTGGACGAAGACGTCGGGGCCGCCGCCCTCCTGGGCGATGAAGCCGAAGCCCTTCTCAGCGTTGAACCACTTGACGGTTCCCGTGGCCATGCCGTTCTCCTTGCGAGGGACGTATCGGGGGCCACACCGTGTGGCACCCGGTCCGCTGCGCTGATCGCCCTGCCTCCGGACGAGTCCGAAGTTTTTCGATATTGCTGAAAAACTACAAAAAGCCTGCGGTTACATGCTCCGCAGGCTTCAAGTACTGCAAGGGGAATCAAACTGCAACTGAGGGCAACGCTAGCATGCGGTCGCTGTGACGACCAGGGGTGACTTGCGGCCCGGACGGCGCGTGTCGTAAGGCCCCGCGCGAGGGCGCGGGGCGGGCGGCGCAGGGGTGTTGGGCAGGCGGCGCGGGCGCCCCGCGAGGGTCGGGAGGCGGGTCGCGCGCAGGCGTGCGGGGCATCCGCGGCGGAGTCGGCGCGGGCGTGTCGGGTGGCCGGTGCGAGCCATTCCGAACACCGGGCATACGCTGCGGGGAAGCGCACGAACAGCACGAGGGAGCGGCGCAGTGGCAGCACCGGACGGACAAACGCGGGAGCCCCAGGAGAACACCCCGGAGATCACCCCGGTCAGGCCGCGCGTCGGCCATATTCAGTTCCTGAACTGCGTCCCCCTCTACTGGGGCCTCGCGAGGACCGGCAATCTGCTCGACCTCGACCTCACCAAGGACACCCCGGAGAAGCTGAGCGACCAGCTGGTCGACGGCCGGCTGGACATCGGGCCGATCACCTGCGTCGAGTACCTGCGCAACGCGGAGGACCTGCTCGTCCTGCCCGACATCGCGGTCGGCAGCGACGGCCCGGTGATGTCCTGCATCATCGTCAGCAAGGTCCCGCTGGGCGAGCTCGACGGCCGGCGGGTCGCGCTCGGCTCCACCAGCCGCACCTCCGTCCGGCTCGCCCGGCTGCTGCTCGAGGAGCGCGAGGGCGTCCGCCCGGAGTACTTCAGCTGCCCGCCCGACCTCAGCGCCATGCTCGCCGAGGCCGACGCCGCCGTCCTGATCGGCGACCCGGCGCTGCGTGCCTACCTCGGACAGGCCGCCGACCTCGGACTGACCGTCCACGACCTCGGCGAGATGTGGAAGGACTGGACCGGACTGCCCTTCGTGTTCGCCGTCTGGGCGGTGCGCCGGGAGTTCGCCGAGCGCCGGCCCGAGCTCACCGCGGCCGTCCACCGGGCCTTCCTGGAGTCCCGCGACCTCTCGCTCGTCGAGGCCGCCAAGGTCGCCGAGCAGGCGGCCCGCTGGGAGGCCTTCGGGGCCGACGTGCTGGAGCGCTACTTCAGCGAGGCCCTCGACTTCTCCCTCGGCGGGCGCCAGCTCGCCGGGGTCGCCGAGTTCGCCCGGCGGGTCGCCCACGACAGCGGCTTCGCGCCGGACGTGGCCGTGCGGTTGCTCGAACCGGTGGCGGTGCCCGTCGGCTGAGCGGTCGCGTCGGACGTGGCCGTGCGGTTGCTCGAACGGGCGGTGCTGCCCGTCGGCTGAGCGGTCGCGTCGGACGTGGCCGTGCGGTTGCTCGAACCGGCGGTGCTGCCCGTCGGCTGAGCGCGGCCCCCGCCCGGCCCGGTACGGTCTGCTCCCGGGTGCGTCCTGCGGGCGACCGCAGCGCGCCCCGGGAACGGCGGACGCGGCCGGGCGGCCGCGTCGACGGCGCGAGGGGAGCGTGCGGGGCATGCGGGCACTGGGGTCGGACGACCCGCGTCAGGTGGGCGCCTACCGACTGCTGCGGCGGCTCGGCGCGGGCGGGATGGGCCGCGTCTACCTCGGCCGCACGGCGGGCGGGCGCACCGTCGCCGTCAAGGTGGTGCGCAGCGAACTCGCGGACGACGCCGAGTTCCGCGCCCGCTTCCGGCAGGAGGTCGCCGCGGCCCGGCGGGTCGGCGGCGCCTGGACCGCGCCCGTGCTCGACGCCGACACCGAGGGCGAACACCCCTGGGTCGCCACCGGCTACGTGGCCGGCCCCGCGCTCGCCACCGCCGTCCGGGACTCCGGACCGCTGCCCGAACCGGCCGTGCGCGCCCTCGGCGTCGGGCTCGCCGAGGCGCTCGCCCACGTGCACGGGCTCGGGCTGGTGCACCGCGACGTCAAGCCGTCCAACGTGCTGCTCACCCTCGACGGGCCGCGGCTGATCGACTTCGGCATCGCCCGCGCGCTCGACGCCACCAGCGGCTTCACCCAGTCCGGGTACGTGGTCGGCTCGCCCGGCTTCATGTCCCCCGAGCAGGCGAACGGCCGGCCCGTCGGCCCGGCCGGCGACGTCTTCTCGCTCGGAGCCGTCCTCGCCTTCGCCGCCACCGGGGTGCACCCCTTCGGCGAGGGCGTCAGCGCCGCCGTGCTGCTCTACCGGGTGCTCCACGAGGAACCCGACGTCGCCGGCCTGACCGGGCCGCTGCGCGCGCTCGTCCTCGACTGCCTGGCCAAGGACCCGGCCGCCCGGCCCACCCCGGCCCGGCTGCGCGAACGGCTCGACCCGGACGGCGGCGCCACCGCCCTGCTGGGCCACGGCGGCTGGCTGCCGCCCGCGCTGGCGGCGGCGGTCGGGCGCAGCGCCGTGGAGCTGCTGGACCTGGAGGGGGATCCGGACGTCGGCGGCCCGCCGGACGAGCCCGTGCCGACACCGACCTACGTGCCCCGCGGCCACTACCCGCCCCTCGGCCAGCACCCGCCCGCACCGGTGACGCCACTGGAGCCGGGGCGGCCCGGCCGGCCGGGGCAGCCCGGGCGGCCGGGGCAGCCCGGGCGGCGGCGGGCCGGGCGGGCGGCGGCGGCCGTGCTGGCCGCGGCGCTGCTCGCCGGCGCCGGGTACGGGCTGTACGCGTGGACGCAGCGGCCCGATCCGGCCGGGACCGCACCGACCACGGGACCACTGGCCGTCCCGTCCGTCGACCCGGGCCGGTCCGGCGCGTCGCCGGGGGCGTCCGGGGAAGGCGGGGCGTCCGGGGAAGGCGGGGCGGACGGACCGTCCGATCCGTCGGCCGCCGCGTCACCGGCCGGGCGCTCCGGGCCGCCCGCCGCCCCCGCGACCGCACCGGCGTCCGGGTCGGGAGGGACCGGCGGGCCGAGCGCCGTACCGGCCGCCTTCCTGGGCACCTGGCGCGGAGACATGGTCAGCGACAAGGGCCTGCCCGCCGGCACCACCACGCTCACCATCGGCCCCGCCGCGATCGGCCAGGAGAACACCACCAGCCGCAACGCCCTCACCGGCCTGATCCCGCTCAGCTGCGACGGCGCCTGGACGCTCAAGTCCGCCTCCGGCAGCGCCCTCGTCTTCACCTCGCGGCTGGTCCGCTCCTCACTCCCCGGCGCCTGCACCAGCGGCTCCTACGCCGAGACGCTCACCCTGCAGGCGGACGGCACGATCCGCTTCACCTCCGCCGACCCGGCGGCCGGTAACCCGGCCGGCACGATGCGCAGGGTCGACGGGACAGCGGGCTGACGCGGCCGCCCGAAGGGCCTGGCGTAGGCTGGTTCGGCCGTACCCGGACGCCCGCCGTCCGGGGGCCGGCAGCGCCGAGAACAGCAGTACCCGAGAGAGAGAAGGCCGCCAGGTGACCGAGCTCGCAGCGACCACCCTCGATGCGCCCAGCACCGACCTGCAGGCCGTGCTCGACCGGGCCGCCGCCGGCGGCCGGATCACCCCGGAGGAGGCGCTGGAGCTGTACCGCTCGGCGCCGCTGCACGCACTGGGCTCCGCCGCCGACGCGGTGCGCCGCCGCCGCTACGCCGGTACCGAGCACATCGCGACGTACATCATCGAACGCAACATCAACTACACCAACGTGTGCGTGACGGCGTGCAAGTTCTGCGCCTTCTACGTGCCGCCGAAGAGCGACAAGGGCTGGTCCCGCGAGCTCGACGAGATCCTGCGCCGCTGCGCCGAGACCGTCGAACTCGGCGGCACCCAGGTCATGTTCCAGGGCGGTCACCACCCCGACTACGGCGTGGAGTACTACGAGCGCGCGTTCTCGGCGATCAAGGCCGACTTCCCGCAGCTGGTGATCCACTCGCTGGGCGCCTCCGAGGTCGAGCACATGTCCCGGATCTCGGGCGTCTCGATCGAGGAGGCCATCACCCGGATCCACCGGGCCGGCCTGGACTCCTTCGCCGGCGCCGGTGCCGAACTGCTGCCCGCGCGGCCGCGCAAGGCGATCGCCCCGCTCAAGGAGTCCGGCGAGCGCTGGCTGGAGATCATGGAGGCCGCGCACGGCCTCGGCGTGGAGTCCACCTCCACCATGCTGATGGGCACCGGCGAGACCAACGCCGAGCGGATCGAGCACCTGCGGATGATCCGCGACGTGCAGGACCGCACCGGCGGTTTCCGGGCCTTCATCCCGTACACCTACCAGCCGCAGAACAACCACCTGAAGGGCTCGACCCAGGCCACCGTCTTCGAGTACCTGCGGATGATCTCCATCGCCCGCCTGTTCCTCGACAACGTCGCCCACATCCAGGGCTCCTGGCTCACCACCGGCAAGGAGGCCGGCCAGCTGTCGCTGCACTACGGTGCGGACGACCTGGGCTCCGTCATGCTGGAGGAGAACGTCGTCTCGGCGGCCGGTGCCAAGCACCGCTCCAACCTCACCGAGCTGATCCACCTCATCCGGGCCGCCGACCGCGTCCCGGCCCAGCGCGCCACCACCTACGAGCACCTGCGGGTGCTGGACGACCCGGCCAACGACCCGGTCGACCCGCGGGTGGCCTCGCACATCGCCTCCACCGCGATCGAGGGCGGCACGGCGCACCCCGAGCTGAAGATCCTGGACAACTGAGGAGCGGGGCGCCGACGTGCTGACCCTCCACCGGGCGGCCCTCGTGCTGCCCGACCCGGCCGACCCCACCGCCCCGTCCCTCGCGGACGGGGCGGTGCTGGTGCGCGGCGAACGCGTCGAGGCCGTCGGGGCGTACGCCGGGCTGGCCGCCGCCCACCCGGGGGCACGGGTGCGGGACTGGGGTGCCGCCGTGCTCACCCCGGGGCTGCGCAACCCGTACGGGCACCGGCTGCTGGAGCGTGACTACCACCCGGACCCGCGCGAGGGGATCGGGGTCGAGCCGCTCGTGGACGGATTGGTGGACGCTGGGGATGCCGGTGCTGCGGGGGCTACGGCTGGTCCGGGTGCTGCGGGCGCTGCGGGTGCCTTGGGTGGTGCCGGTGGTGCGGGTGCCTTGGGGGCTTCGGGCGACGACGCGCGGTGCGGGGCCAGCGCCCGGCGCGGGCTGCAGCGGATGCTCGGTTTCGGGGTGACGGCGGTCGCCGGGCCGTTCGAGCGGAGCCCCGTGCGCACGGCCGTGGCGCGCTCGGGGCTGGTGGCGCTGCCGGGCGACCCGGCCACGGGCGCCGACGCGGACCGGGGTGCCGCTCCGGGCGCGGCCGGCGGTCGGCTGCTGGACCCCCTGGCGGTGCTGCCGCTCTCGCGGGCCGTCCACGGACGGGTGACGGTGGGCGGCCGGGCCGACTTCGCGGTCTTCCCGGCGGGTCGGGGAGCCGTCGGGGACGGCCTCGGGGACGGCCGGTTTGGCGGTGCGGTGGGCGCGACCGGGGACGAGGCCGGGGACGAGGCCGGGGCGGGAGAGGCCGCCGTGGGCGTCGGGCCGCTGCCGGGCGGCTGCCTGGCGACCGTGCTCGCGGGGCGGTTGGTGTACCGCCGGCGCTGAGCGGCGCCCGGGCCGTGCGTCCGTACCCGCCGGTAGCCGGACTTCCCTGCGGCACAACGGACTTCCTTCGTGTGCTGCCGAACTGCGGTGTCCGCAGCGTGGAGTGATTACCCCTTCGCCGTGACCTGAGGGCCCGCCAGCGGCTACGATCCCGAACAGCTCACTCCGTACCCTCACCACACCACCGCCCGTGCCCGCGGGCGGCGCGGCCCCGTCCCAGGGCCCGAAGGCAAGCCAGGACAGGAACCATGCGATCCGCGACCGTCCCCCCACCGCGAACCCCGCGGTTGGGCCGTGGTTGGTACCTCGCCGCCGTGCTCAGCGCCGTGCTCGCCGTCGGCATGTGCCTGCTCGGCTGGCGCCAGGCCGAGCAGGCCGACCGGATCGCCGCCCACCCGGTGAGGGTCGAGGGCGTCGTCACCCAGCTGCCCACCGGCGGCGGCTCCTACAGCGCCGTCAGCTACCGGGCCTCCGGCCAGCAGCACACCGCGGCCGCGCTGCCGCTGACCGACGGCGCCAGGGTGGGCGACACGATCTGCCTGGAGCACGCCGCCGACGACCCGGGCGCGGTGCGGATCTGCGGCGACACCTATCCGCAGCCGGTCGGCGTCGGCCTGGCCCGGTTCAGCGTTCCGGTCGCCGTCGGGCTCTTCGCGATCTGCGTGCTGCGCATCCGGCGGCACCGGCGGGCCGTCGCGGTCCGCGCCGGCCAGGGCCGGCTGGCCACCACCGTCGCCCTGGCGACCGGGGCACTGGCCGACGGGATGCCCGCCATAACGCACGGCAAGCGCTCCCGCCGCCGGCGGCGCCCGGGCGGGCGGCGCGCCCAGCACTGACGGGGCCGGCGTGCCCGCCGCGGGCCGGCCGGGTGCCGGACGGGGGCCGGATCCGGTGGCCCGGCGTGCCCCGTTGGTCGGGGCGTCGGCGCCAGGGTGAACAATGGGGTCGTGACCCGAGCCTCTCTGGACAAGCAGCCGCACGAAGTCGCCGCCATGTTCGACGACGTCGCGGCGAAGTACGACCGCACCAACGACGTGCTCTCCCTCGGCCAGGCCCGCGCCTGGCGCCGGGCGGTGGCCGAGGCGGTGGCCGCCGGACCCGGGGACCTCGTGCTCGACCTCGGAGCCGGCACCGGCACCTCCTCGCTGCCCTTCGCCGACGCCGGCGCGCAGGTCGTCCCGTGCGACTTCTCCGTCGGCATGCTCGCCGAGGGCAAGCGCCGCCACCCCGAGCTGCCGCTCACCGCCGGCGACGCCACCCGGCTGCCCTTCGCGGACGACACCTTCGACTCGGTGACGATCTCCTTCGCGCTGCGCAACGTCCACGACACCGACGCCGCGCTGCGCGAGATGCACCGGGTCACCAAGCCCGGCGGCAAGCTGGTGATCTGCGAGTTCTCCACCCCGACCTGGACGCCGTTCCGGACGGTCTACACCGAGTACCTGATGCGCGCCCTCCCGCCGGTCGCCACCGCGGTCAGCAGCAACCCCGACGCGTACGTGTACCTCGCCGAGTCCATCCGGGAGTGGCCGGACCAGCCCGCGCTGGCCGCCAAGCTGCAGGAGAGCGGTTGGTCCAAGGCCGCCTGGCGCAACCTCACCGGCGGCATCGTCGCGCTGCACCGGGCCTACAAGCCGGCGTAGCGCGCACCGCCGCGGCGCCCCCGGACCGCGGGGCGCGGTCGGGGGTGCGGGGCGAGGTGCGGTCCGGTGCGGTCCGGGGTGCGGGGCGGGACGCAGCCGGGGGCGTGGTCGTTTCCGGCGCCGTGAACGGAACTAGACTGCCCAAGACAACGCCGCCGTCCCCCAGCCGCAGCTCCAGGAGAGTGTCCACCGTGTCCGAGACCGCAGCCGACCTGACGAAGCCGGACAGCCCGATCGAGAGCACGGCCGACGTCATCGTGGTCGGCGCGGGCCCCGCCGGCTCCACCACCGCGTACTACCTCGCCCAGGCCGGGCTGGACGTGCTGCTGCTGGAGAAGACCGCCTTCCCGCGCGAGAAGGTCTGTGGCGACGGCCTGACCCCGCGCGCCACCAAGCAGCTGGTGGACATGGGCATCGACGTCTCCACCGGGAACGGCTGGCTGCACAACAAGGGCCTGCGCATCATCGGCGGCGGCGTCCGGCTCGAGCTCGACTGGCCCGAGCTGTCCGCGTTCCCCGACTACGGCCTGGTGCGCAAGCGCGCCGACTTCGACGAGCTGCTGGCCCGTCAGGCCGAGAAGGCCGGCGCCAGGCTCTACGAGCGCTGCAACGTCAGCGGGCCCGTACTGGACGACCGCACCGGCCGGATCGTCGGCGTCACCGCCAAGCTCGGCGACGAGAAGCGCCCCGTCACCTTCCGCGCCCCGCTGGTCGTCGCCGCCGACGGCAACTCCACCCGGCTCTCGCTCGCCATGGGCCTGCACCGCCGCGAGGACCGCCCGATGGGCGTCGCCTACCGGACGTACTTCACCTCGCCGCGCCACGACGACGACTACCTGGAGTCCTGGCTGGAGCTCTGGGACACCCGCGGCGGCCAGCGCAAGCAGCTGCCCGGCTACGGCTGGGTGTTCGGCATGGGCGACGGCACCTCCAACGTCGGCCTCGGCATCCTCAACTCCTCGCCCGCCTTCGGTGAGCTCGACTGGCGCGAGGTGCTCAAGGCCTGGTGCGCCGGCATGCCGGAGGAGTGGGGCTACACCCCCGAGAACATGACCGAGCCGATCCGCGGCGCCGCGCTGCCGATGGCCTTCAACCGGCAGCCGCACTACACCCGCGGCCTGCTGCTCGTCGGCGACGCGGGCGGCATGGTCAACCCGTTCAACGGCGAGGGCATCGCCTACGCGATGGAATCCGGCCAGATCGCCGCCGGGGTCATCGCCCAGGCCCACGCCCGGGTCACCGAGGCCGGCCGCGAGCGCGCCCTCCAGGGCTACCCGCGCATCCTCAAGGACGTCTACGGCGGGTACTACACGATGGGCCGCGCTTTCGTGAAGCTCATCGGCAACCCCAAGGTGATGCAGCTCGCCACCCAGCGCGGCCTCACCCACCCGATGCTGATGCGCTTCACCCTCAAGATGCTCGCCAACCTCACCGACCCGCAGGGCGGCGACGCGATGGACCGCATCATCAACGGCCTCGCGAAGGTCGCCCCGAACGCGTAACACCCTCGGGGGCGTCCTCGGGGGAACGCCCCCCGGGGCGCCCTCCGGCGGCCCTCCTCGGTGCGGCCTTCAGTGCGTCGCATCCTCCGCCGCCCCCTGCTCCCGGTCCGCCGGGCGGCGGGAGGCGGCGGAGCGCTGTTCGACGTAGGCGAGGCGCTCGGCGAACACCCGGGCCGCGTCCGGGGTCAGCGTCCGGAGCGCGACGAGGGCCGAGAAGACGACGTCGCAGAGCTCGTGCTGGACGTCCTCCCAGCTGTGGGTCACGCCCTTGCGCGGGTTCTGGCCGGTGGCGCCGATCACCGCCGCACCGACCTCGCCGACCTCCTCGGAGAGCTTGAGGATCCGCAGCAGGAGCTCCTCCCGGGGCGACTGCGTGCCCTCCGCGTCGAGCCACGCGACGACGTGGTCGACGCTCTCCCAGATCCGGCTGTCCATGCGCGCTGCTCCCGTGCGGTGTCGGTGGTGCTGCCACCGTACGGGAGCGGCGGCGGACAGCGCCCGGCTCTCGCGGGCCGGGCGGTCGTGACCCGATGGTCGTGACCCAGTGGTCGCGGGCCGGGGGCTGCGAGCCGGGCGGTTCTGAGGCGAGCGGTCCTGGGCCGGGTGGTCCTGAGCCGGGTGGTCCTGGGGCGAGCGGTCACCCCCCGAGCGGTCGTGGGCCCGGGCCCACGGGGTGCCGGCCCCGGGTCAGCGGGTGCTGATCTTCACGTTGCGGATGTTCACCGGGAGGGTCGGGAAGCCGTCGCCGGGGTTGTTCTGGTCGTCCTCGCCGCCAGCGGCGATCTTCTGCAGCACGTCCAGGCCCGCCGTGACCCGGCCGAACGGGGTGTAGGCGGGGGAGAGCTTGGTGTCCTTCCAGACGAAGAAGAACTGGCTGCCGTTGGTGTTGGGGCCCGCGTTGGCCATCGCCACCGTGCCCGCCGGGTAGGTGGCGCCGGTCAGGTTCTCGTCCGGGAAGGAGTAGCCGGGGCCGCCGCTGCCCGTTCCGGTCGGGTCGCCGCACTGCAGGACGTAGATCCGCTGGGTGGTGAGACGGTGGCAGTGGCTGCGGTCGAAGTAGTCGTGCTCGGCGAGGAACCGGAACGAGAAGGTGGTGCAGGGCGCCTTGTCGGTGAGCGCCTGGAAGGTGATCGAGCCCTGGCTCGTGCGCAGGGTCGCGCGGTAGGGCTGGGCGGCCTTCTTGGCGTCGAAGACCGGGATGCCCTTGAAGTTGTCGGCCGGCACTGCGGGCGTGTAGGCGCAGGTGGGCGCGGGTGTGGTGGGCGGGGTGTCCGCGACGGCGGTGCCGGTGCTCGCCACGAGCGGCAGGACGGTGGCGACGGCGAGCAGGGCCCAGGGTGCGCGCTTCACGTGACTGGCCTTCCGAGGGGTGGTGGACGGCAGGTTTGGCATGGCGACATCATCCACGCCGGGGCGGCGATCCGGTAGGGGGCGGAGTGGTGTGGGTTCCCGTTCGGTGTCGGAGGGTCAGGAAGTCGCACCCGTCGCGGGGTTCGCCTCCGGGGTGTGGATGAAGAGGCCGGCGCCGGCGGCCAGTGCGGCGGCGTCCGCGGCCCGTTCGGCGGACCGGGCGTCCAGCGGCTCGCCGGTGACGAACAGCCGGTAGTAGAGCGGGGCGGTGGCGGCCCGGACGACTTCGGCGCCGTCCGTGCCGGTGGGCAGTTCCCCGCGGGCGACGGCCCGGTCGGCCACCTGCGCGGCCTGTCGGTGCCGGGCGGTGAAGAAGGAGCGCAGGGCGGCCGCGCCGGTGTCGGAGCGCTGGGCGGCGGTGATCAGCGCCGTGGGAGTGGGGCCCTGCTCCGGGTCGGTGAAGACGGCGAACACCTCCCGGGTGATGAGGCGGAGGTCCTCCCGGAGGTCGCCGGTGTCGGGTACCGGCCACGGCTGGTCGGCCGAGACGGTCAGGGCCTCGGCGACCAGGCCGTCCACCCCGCCCCAGCGACGGTAGAGCGTCGCCTTGTGGACGCCGGACCGGGCCGCGACCGCCTCCACGGTGAGGCCGTCGTACCCCTTCTCGGTGACCTCGGCGAGCGTGGCGGCGACCACCTCCGCCCGGACCCGGGCGCTGCGACCGCCGGGGCGCGGAGTCGGAGCTCGGGGTGGCTCGGCTCCCGCGGCGGGGCTGGCGGCGGGGCGGGGGGTCGGGGTGGCGTCGGGGGTGTTCGCGGTGTCCGCGGTGTTCGTGGTGTTCGTGGCGCTCTCGTTCAAAGTCGACTCCAGTCGCGTTAAAGCTTGCCGTGCGGATGGTCTCGATGCCATGCTCATCGTAATGCGACACCGGTCGCATTACGAGAGGAGCCCTCCCCGATGACCGCCACCGCCATCCCCGACCCGACCGCACTGCACCCGCTCGCCGGCCATGACCGGGTGGTCCTGCTGCGCCCGCTCGTCACCGACCCGCGGATCGACGTCGGCGAGTACACCTACTTCGACGACCCCGAAGGGGCCACCCGCTTCGAGGAGCGCAACGTCCTCTACGCCTACGGGCCCGAGCGGCTGGTGATCGGCCGCTACTGCGCCATCGCCACCGGCACCCGCTTCCTGATGGCCGGCGCCGCCCACCCCACCATCGGCGTCTCCACCTTCCCGTTCACCATGTTCGGCGGCGACTGGACCGAACGGACCCTCGACATCGTCACCGGCCTGCCCAGCCGGGGCGACACCGTGGTCGGCAACGACGTCTGGTTCGGCTTCGGGGCCACCGTGCTGCCGGGCGTCCGGATCGGCGACGGGGCGATCATCGCGGCCGGCGCGGTCGTCACCGCCGATGTCGAGCCCTACATCGTCGTCGGCGGCAATCCCGCCCGCCCCATCCGGCGCCGCTTCGACGAGGCCGACATCGAACGGCTGCTCCGCGCGGCCTGGTGGGACTGGCCGGTCGAACTCGTCACCGAGCACGTCCGCGCCGTCATGTCCGGGACCCCGGCCGACATCGAGGAGATCGCCGCGGCGAACGGTCTGCTCGTCTCCTGAACCGTCCGGCCCGTGAAAGGCCGTTGATCAGGGGCGGGCCGGTGCGCGAAGATGGCGCACCGCCGCTCCACGCTCCGCCCGTTCGCCGCCGAGCCCGCCGCTCGGCCTCCTCCTGGGTCCGTCCGACGCCGTACGGTACTCGCGCCCGCCGGTTCCGTTCGCTCGGAGGGGTCAGACCCATGCGCTCCCGCCTGTTCAGTTCCAGCTCCACGTTCAGCTCCTCGCTCTCGTCCTCGTTCGCTTCCTCGTCGGTCCTCCGCGACCTGCCGGTCCTCCTGGTGGCCGTGGTGTGGGGGTCGAGCTTCCTCGCCGTCCAGCGGGTGGCCGAGCCGGGGACCGCCGTCGCGATGCTGGTGCTGCGGTTCGGGCTGGTGCTTCCGCTCCTCGGGGCCGTCGCCTGGCGTGCCCTGCGGAGGCTGAGCCGCGCCGAGTGGCTGGGCGGCGGTGCGCTGGGCCTGGTGCTCAGCGGGATCTTCCTGCTGGAGACGTACGGCGCCGTGCACACCTCCGCCACCAACGCCGGACTGATCATCAGCCTCGCCATGGTGCTGACCCCGCTCGGCGAGAGCGCGCTCACCCGGACCGCCCCGCCGCGCGCCTTCCTCGCGGCCGCCGTGCTGGCCGTCCTGGGCGTCGCCCTGCTCACCGGCGACGGAGGGCTCCGCCCGCCCACGCTCGGTGACCTGCTGGTGCTGGGCGCCGCCCTCGTCCGCGCGGTGTTCGTCCTCACCACGGCCCGCACCCGGGCCGTGCGCAACACCGACGCGTTGGCCCTGACCTGGGTCCAACTCGCGGTCGCCACCGCCGTCTTCACGGTCGTCGCGCTCTCCGCGGGGCCGGCACCGTGGGCCGTCGCCGCCTCGTACGGGCCCGGACAGTGGGCCTGGCTGCTCCACCTGTCGCTGTTCTGCACGCTGTTCGCCTTCTTCGTCCAGACCTGGGCCGTCCGAGCCACCTCGCCGTCCCGGGTGAGCCTGCTGCTGGGGACGGAGCCGCTCTGGGCCGCCGTCTTCGGCATCACGATCGCGGGCAACCGGATGGGCCCGCTGGCCCTGCTCGGCGGAGCCGTGGTCCTGTTCGCGACGGAGTGGGGCCGTCGCACCGCCCCGGCTCCGCGGCCGCAGGCCGGGGACGAGGCCCGGGGCGACTCCGAGGGCGCGGCCCCGGCCCCGCCGCCGGCTCCGGCTCCGGCTCCGGAGGCGGCGCGGGCCTGACCGGGCTCGGTGATCACCGGCGCCCCAGTGTCCGGCGGGCGTAGTCGACGGTGACCGCGCCGAGCAGCGGGCCCCAGACCACCAGGGGCAGGTAGGCGAGGGTCATCACCACGGCGGCGGCCCCGCGCGGCGAATCCGGCTCGGCCAGGTTGGCGGCCCAGCGGCCGAACAGCCCCTCCGCGCCGAGGACGGTGAGCACCACCGAGCCCAGCAGCGCCGGGACGATCGCGGCGAGCGGCCGCACCCGCCGGCCGCCGATCAGCGGGACCCACCGGGGCACCACCAGGCCCCAGGGCCGGACCAGGCCGAGGGTCAGGAACGCCAGCGCCTCGGCCAGGGCGCTCAGTACGACGCAGTAGACGGTGCCCCAACCCGGCTGGTGCTCGCCGTAGGCCGCGGCCGTCGCCCCGGTGAACCCCATTGGGACGCCGAAGCCGAAGGCGACCCGCCACACCCCCGAGGGGACGGTGCTCAGGGCCGCGGCCCCGGCGGCGAGCTCGGCCCACCGCGGTGCGGGCGGGACGGTCCGGGCGTTGCGACCGCCCGGAGCGACGAGGGTGTCCGGAGCGACGGCGACGGCCGGGGCGGCCGCCCCGGCCCGGTGGCCGGTGCCGCGTGCGTTGATCGCGATCCTCGACATGGTGGTGGCTCCCTTCCTGCCCGGCCCTCCCGGCCGGTTCGACGACTCAAGGCTGACCCCTCCCACCGGCTCCGCGGCAGATGCCGATCGGGCTGTTCCACCTGCTCAACCGGCCTTTGAAATATGCCGATCGGCACAAGCGGACCCCGGGTGCCCCGTCGTACGGTGACGGCAGTCCAAGGGAGGAGATGACGATGACTCAGCTGCTCGCACTCGTCGTGCCGGCCCTGCTGCTGCCGGCGTGGGTGGCTCGCGGTCGCCGCGGGGTGGCGGCGGTGACGGCCGTGGTCGGTGCGTCGTCGGCGGCGGTCACCATCGCCGTCTGGTTCGTCGGCCGGTGGGCGGAGGCGGACAGGTGGCCGGGGCTGCTCGGCCTGGCCGAACTGGCCGCCCTGCTGTTGGCGGTGGTCCTCACCCTCCGGTCGGCGGACGGCCCGCGGTCCGCCGCGGCCGCCTGGACGGCCTGCGGCGCCGTCGGCCTCTGGCCTTCCCGGTTCGAGGCGGTCGACGGGCCGATGGGGGCGCTCGACCTCTTCGGCTTCGGGTCGATGCTGTCCCTCCCCGCGGTGCTGATCGGCCTCTACCTGCGCGGCCTGGACGGCGCCCGGCTCCGGGCGGTGGCGGAGGCCCGGCGGGCCCAGCGGCTCGAGCTGGCCCACGACCTGCACGATTTCGTGGCGCACGACGTGAGCGGCATGGTCGCCCAGGCCCAGGCGGGGGCCTACCTGGCCACGATCGATCCCGCGCGGGCGGCGGAGATGTTCGAGCGGATAGAGCAGGCCGGGCAGCGGGCCCTGGCCTCGCTGGACCGGACGGTGCAGCTGCTGCGTACGGAGGAGGGTGCCGGCCGCGCCCCGCAGCCGGGCCTGACCGAACTGCGTGAGGTGGCAGCGCAGTTCGTGCTCTCGGGCGGCGCCGAGGTCAGGCTGGAGCTCCCGGAGGACCCGATCCCCCGGGAGGTGGCGGGCACCGTCCACCGGATCGTCGTCGAGGCGCTCACCAACGTCAGGCGGCACGCACCGACCGCTCGGACGGTGGACGTCCGGGCGCTCCGAGCCAGCGGCCGGCTGGAGCTGACCGTGACCAGCGACGGGCGGGGCGCCGCTCCAGGAGGCCGCCCACGGCGCGGCGGAGGAAGCGGACTGTCGGGGCTGGCGGCCCGGGTGGAGGCCCTGGGCGGTTCGTTCGAGGCGGGGCCGCACGGAGTGCGGTCCTGGCGGGTGGCGGCGGTGCTTCCCCTGGGGGAGGCACGCGACCGGCAAGGAGTTCGGCGGAGTGCGGCGAAGGCCGCAGCACGGGAGGAGCACGCATGAGCAGCACCGGGCCGATCAGGGTCTTGATCGCGGACGACCAGCCCGACGTCCGCAGTGCGTTCCGGATGATCCTGGACGTCCAGCCGGACATGGCGGTGGTGGCCGAGGCCGCGGACGGCGCCGCGGCGGTGGCGGAGGCGAGGAGGCTGCGTCCGGACGTGGTCCTCGCGGACATCCGGATGCCGAAGCTCGACGGCCTGGAGGTCACCCGGCAGCTGGCCGGTCAGTGCAAGGTGATCGTGGTGACCACGTTCGACCTGGACGAGTACGTGCACACAGCGCTCCGGCACGGTGCGGCGGGCTTCCTGCTCAAGCGCTCCGGCCCGGTGCTGCTGATCGAGGCGATCAGGGCGGCGATGGCCGGGGACGCCTTGATCAGCCCCCAGGTCACCGTCAGGCTCCTGCGGCACATGGCGGCGCCCGGTCCGGAGGAGCGCTCCGGTTCGGGGGCGGCGGCGCCGCCTGCGGCCGGCCCGGTGGAGGAGTTGACCACGCGGGAGCGGGAGATCGCCGAGCTGGTGGCCGACGGCGCGACCAACGCCGAGATCGGCTCCGGGCTGTTCATCTCACCGGGCACGGTGAAGAACCACCTCGCCAACGTCCAGCGCAAGCTCGGTGCCAGGAACCGGGTGGGCATCGCGGCCTGGGTCTGGGAGCAGGCCGCCGGCAACCGGTAGCGGGGTGAGTGGCGAGGGGTGGCCGGCCGGCGGGGGCGACGGCAGCAGGGAGACACCGGCGGGAGGGGGGCCGTGCGGAGGGGCGTCCGGCGAGCGGCGGGAGCCGCGTGGCGAACGGGCGAGAACCCCAACTCCACCCCGCGCTCGAGCGCTTGTGAACGAAGGGTCAAGCGGACGTTCGGAGCGCCGCCACCCCTCTGGGTGAGCCGCTATAACACGTCAACATGACGCCCGGAAATTTGCTTGAGACGACGCATAGTTGATATAGGAGCGTGCCTCTGACCAGCCGCTTCACAAGTAAATGCGACTGGTTGTGACCATTTGACTTCTTTGTGTTGACAACTCTCGGCATGTTCACATTCGGCGTGATTCCAAGGGTGTCGTAGATCACAAAGATGACGTTGAACTGCGTGTCGCAGATCACAAGCCGACGGGCATAGGATGCGCTCGTTCCAGGCTTTGTGAACTGCCTCACATGAGGTGGATCCCGGGAACCGGAACGCGGGTTCACCACAGTGTGACCTGCCGGTTCCGATCTGCAGTCAAGGACGACTGGACGGAGGGAGCGGGGGCTATGAATGCCTACGCGCCGATCCTCGTACTCGGTGCCATCGCGGCGGCGTTCGCGGTCGGCTCCGTCGTGATGGCCTCGCTGACCGGCCCCAAGCGCTACAACCGGGCCAAGTTGGAGGCGTACGAGTGCGGCATCGAGCCGACCCCGCAGCCCGTGGGCGGCGGTCGGTTCCCGATCAAGTACTACCTGACGGCGATGCTCTTCATCGTCTTCGACATCGAGATCGTCTTCCTCTACCCGTGGGCGGTCACCTTCGACGCCCTGGGGATCTTCGGGTTGGTCGAGATGCTCCTGTTCATCGCCACCGTCTTCGTCGCGTACGCCTACGTGTGGCGCCGCGGCGGTCTGGAGTGGGACTGAGCGCGGGGTGGCCGCCGCCCTTGTGAACGAGCGGACAAGCCCGAACGGGCCGGACGTACCACAGGACTTGAGGGCTTTCTGAGGGCATTGAGAGGGATCTGATGGGAATCGAGGAGAAGCTGCCGAGCGGCTTTCTGCTCACGACCGTGGAGACGGCCGCCGGCTGGGTGCGCAAGGCGTCACTCTTCCCGGCCACCTTCGGTCTGGCCTGCTGCGCGATCGAGATGATGACCACCGGTGCCGGCCGCTACGACCTGGCCCGGTTCGGCATGGAGGTGTTCCGGGGTTCGCCCCGACAGGCCGATCTGATGATCGTGGCGGGCCGGGTGAGCCAGAAGATGGCCCCGGTGCTGCGCCAGGTGTACGACCAGATGCCCAACCCGAAGTGGGTCATCTCGATGGGCGTCTGCGCCTCGTCGGGCGGGATGTTCAACAACTACGCGATCGTGCAGGGCGTCGACCACATCGTCCCGGTGGACATCTACCTGCCCGGCTGTCCGCCCCGCCCGGAGATGCTGATGGACGCGATCCTGAAGCTGCACGACAAGATCCAGCACGAGCCGCTCGGCGTGAACCGGCGCCGGGCCGAGGAGCTCGGCGAGGCGCTCGCCCTCCGGGCCACCCCGGTCAGCGAGATGCGGGGGCAGCTGCGATGAACGAGCAGGTACCCGAGACCCGGCAGGAGCGGCCCGTCCGCGAGATCCCGGTCGAGGTGGTCGGCCGCCGCCAGGGCATGTTCGGCGCCCAGGGCACCGGTGACACCTCCGGCTTCGGCGGTCTGGTCGCGCCGGTGGTGCTGCCCGGCCCGAGCGAGCGGCCGTACGGCGGCTGGTTCGACGAGGTGGCCGACGAGCTGGAGGGCGCCCTGGAGGAGCAGGGGCTGGACCCGGTCGACGTGATCGGGAAGACGGTGGTCGCCCACGGCGAGATCACCTTCCACATCGAGCGCGAGCACCTGTTGCGGACCGTCCGCATCCTGCGCGACGACCCGGCGCTGCGCTTCGAGCTCTGCCTGGGCGTGAGCGGCGTGCACCACCCCGGCGACAAGGGCCGCGAGCTGCACGCGGTCTACCACCTGCGCTCGATCACCCACGGCCGGCTGATCCGGCTGGAGGTCACCGCACCGGACGCCGACCCGCGGATCCCGTCCGTGGTGAGCGTCTACCCGACCAACGACTGGCACGAGCGCGAGGCCTACGACTTCTTCGGCCTGGTCTTCGACGGTCACCCGGCGCTCACCCGGATCATGATGCCGGACGACTGGCTGGGCCACCCGCAGCGCAAGGACTACCCGCTCGGCGGCATCCCCGTCGAGTACAAGGGCGCCCAGATCCCGGCACCCGACCAGCGGAGGTCGTACAGCTGATGAGCACCCAGCACCACGAACAGGCCCCGCAGGGAGCGGACCCGCGGGAGGACGCCGAGCGGGCACACGCCCGGGAGACCACCGAGGGCCGGGTCTTCACGGTCACCGGCGGCGACTGGGGCGAGGTCGTCGAGGCGGTCGGCCGGGCCGACGACGAGCGCATCATCGTCAACATGGGCCCCCAGCACCCGTCCACCCACGGCGTGCTGCGGTTGATCCTGGAGATCGACGGCGAGACGGTCACGGAGGCCCGCTGCGGCATCGGCTACCTCCACACCGGCATCGAGAAGAACATGGAGTTCCGCAGCTGGGTCCAGGGCACGACCTTCGTGACGCGGATGGACTACCTGACCCCGCTGTTCAACGAGACCGCGTACTGCCTGGCCGTCGAGAAGCTGCTCGGCATCACCGCCGACGTCCCGGACCGGGCCAGCGTCATCCGCGTGATGATGATGGAGCTCAACCGGATCGCCTCGCACCTGGTCTGCCTGGCCACCGGCGGCATGGAGATCGGCTCCACCACCCTGATGATCTACGGGTTCCGGGACCGCGAGCTGATCCTGGACGTCTTCGAGCTGGTCACCGGCCTGCGCATGAACCACGCGTACGTGCGCCCCGGCGGTCTCGCCCAGGACCTCCCGCCCGGGGCGGTCGACCAGATCCGCGAGGCGGTCCGGACGTTCCGCTCCCGGATGCACGAGTACGACAAGCTCGCCACCGGCAACCCGGTGTTCAAGGCCCGCCTGGTCGACGTCGGCTTCCTGGACCTGCCGGGGTGCCTGGCGCTCGGCGCCACCGGTCCGATCCTGCGCGCCACCGGCCTGCCGCACGACCTGCGCAAGAGCGACCCGTACTGCGGCTACGAGGACTACGACTTCGAGGTCGCGACCGCCGACAGCGCCGACTCCTACGGCCGCTTCCTGATCCGGCTGGAGGAGATGAAGCAGTCACTGCGGATCGTCGAGCAGTGCCTCGACCGGCTGCGCCCGGGCCCGGTCATGGTGGCCGACAAGAAGATCGCCTGGCCGGCCCAACTCGCCGTCGGCCCGGACGGGATGGGCAACTCGCTCGACCACATCCGCAAGATCATGGGCACCTCGATGGAGGCCCTGATCCACCACTTCAAGCTGGTCACCGAGGGCTTCCGGGTCCCGGTCGGCCAGGCGTACACGGCGGTCGAGTCGCCCAAGGGCGAGCTGGGCGTGCACGTGGTCAGCGACGGGGGGACGCGCCCGTACCGGGTCCACTTCCGGGATCCGTCGTTCACCAATCTGCAGACGATGGCGGCGATGTGCGAGGGCGGCCAGGTGGCCGACGTGATCGTCGCGGTGGCCGGGATCGACCCGGTGATGGGAGGCGTGGACCGGTGACAGACGTCCAGTTGGGGATGCCGGCGATGCCGGCCGCACCGTACCCCGAGGAGGTGCACGCCCGGCTGACCGCGGACGCCGCGGAGCTGATCGGCCGCTACCCGCAGGCCCGGTCGGCGCTGCTGCCGCTGCTGCACCTGGTGCAGGCCGAGGAGGGCTTCGTCAGCGCGACCGGCATCCGGTTCTGCGCCGAGCAGTTGGACCTCACCACCGCCGAGGTCACCGCCGTCGCCACCTTCTACACGATGTACCGGCGGCGGCCGGCCGGGAAGTACCACGTCGGGGTCTGCACCAACACCCTGTGCGCGGTGCTCGGCGGCGACCAGATCTTCGACGAGCTCCAGCAGCACCTCGGTGTCCGCAACAACGAGACCACCGCGGACGGCGAGATCTCGATCGAGCACATCGAGTGCAACGCGGCCTGCGACTACGCCCCCGTGGTGATGGTCAACTGGGAGTTCTTCGACGACCAGACCCCGGAGAGCGCCAAGCAGCTGGTCGACGACCTGCGCGCCGGCCGCGAGGTCCGGCCGACCCGGGGCGCCCGGCTGTGCGGCTTCAAGGAGACCTCCCGGATCCTGGCGGGCTTCCCCGACGAGCGCCCGGGCGCCAACGACGAGTCCGGCGCGGGCGGAGCACCCTCGCTCGCCGGCCTGCGGCTGGCCAGGGGCGAGGCGCTGCCCGGCACCGGTGGCACCAAGGTCGTCGCGCCCCGCCACGAGGGCACCGGCCACGAAGGGACCGAAGCGTGATGACCTCCGCCGAGCCGGCCGAGAAGCTGCTCACCCCCGTGCTGTCGGCCTCCTGGGACGACAGCCGGCCCTGGACGCTCGCCACGTACCAGCGCCACCACGGCTACGAGGGCCTCAAGGCGGCGCTGGCCATGCCGCCGGACGACGTGATCGCCCTGGTGAAGGACTCCGGGCTGCGCGGCCGCGGCGGCGCCGGCTTCCCCACCGGGATGAAGTGGCAGTTCATCCCGCAGAACGACGGCAAGCCGCACTACCTGGTGGTCAACGCGGACGAGTCCGAGCCGGGCACCTGCAAGGACATCCCGCTGCTGTTCGCCAACCCGCACTCGCTGATCGAGGGCATGATCATCGCCTCGTACGCGATCCGCTGCGACCACGCGTTCATCTACCTGCGCGGCGAGGTCGTCCCGGTGCTGCGCCGCCTGCACGAGGCGGTCGCGGAGGCGTACCGGGCGGGGCTGCTGGGCCGGAACATCCTCGGCTCGGGCGTCGACCTCGACATCACCGTGCACGCCGGCGCCGGCGCCTACATCTGCGGCGAGGAGACGGCGCTGCTGGACTCGCTGGAGGGCCGGCGCGGCCAGCCCCGGCTGCGGCCCCCGTTCCCGGCCATCGCCGGCCTGTACGCCTGCCCGACGGTGGTCAACAACGTCGAGTCGATCGCCTCGGTGCCGCCGATCCTGGCCCGGGGCAAGGAGTGGTTCAAGGGCCTGGGCACCGAGAAGTCCCCCGGCTTCACGCTGTACTCGCTCTCCGGCCACGTCACCAACCCCGGCCAGTACGAGGCGCCGCTGGGCATCACCCTGCGCCAGCTGCTGGACATGAGCGGCGGCGTCCGCTCCGGCCACCGGCTGAAGTTCTGGACCCCGGGCGGCTCCTCCACCCCGATGTTCACCGACGAGCACCTGGACGTCCCGCTGGACTACGAGGGCGTCGGCGCAGCCGGCTCGATGCTCGGCACCAAGGCGCTGCAGGTCTTCGACGAGACGACCTGCGTGGTGCGGGCCGTCACCCGCTGGACGGAGTTCTACGCCCACGAGTCCTGCGGCAAGTGCACCCCCTGCCGAGAGGGCACCTACTGGCTCGTCCAGCTGCTCAAGCGGATCGAGGCGGGCGAGGGCGTCGCGGGGGACTTGGAGAAGCTCCTCGACATCGCCGACAACATCAACGGCAAGTCCTTCTGCGCGCTGGGGGACGGCGCGGCCAGCCCGATCGTCTCCTCGCTCCAGCACTTCCGGGCCGAGTACGAGCAGCACCTGGCAGAGCGCCGCTGCCCGTTCGACCCGGCCGCCTCCACCGTCTGGGCCGACGGCCCCCGCCCCGGCCACCAGTCCGCCACCGAAAGGGAGGTGCACGCGTGACGATCACAGAGCCATCCACCTCCACGGGCGACAAGGCCCCGGTCGAACTGGTCACGCTCACCATCGACGGCGTCGAAGTGCAGGTCCCCAAGGGGACGTTGGTGATCCGGGCGGCCGAGACCATCGGCACCCAGATCCCGCGCTTCTGCGACCACCCGCTGCTCGACCCGGCCGGCGCCTGCCGGCAGTGCATCGTGGAGATCGAGGGCCAGCGCAAGCCGGTCGCCTCCTGCACCATCCCGGTCGCCGAGGGCATGGTGGTGCGCACCCAGCTGAGCTCGCCGGTGGCGGAGAAGGCGCAGCGCGGCGTGATGGAGCTGCTGCTGATCAACCACCCGCTGGACTGCCCGGTCTGCGACAAGGGCGGCGAGTGCCCGCTGCAGAACCAGGCGATGTCCACCGGGGAGACGGACTCCCGCTTCGAGGGGATGAAGCGCACCTACGAGAAGCCGGTGCCGATCAGCAGCCAGGTGCTGCTGGACCGCGAACGCTGCGTGCTGTGCGCGCGCTGCACCCGCTTCTCGCAGCAGATCGCCGGCGACCCGTTCATCGACCTGGTGGAGCGCGGTGCGCTGCAGCAGGTCGGCACCGGTGAGGGCGACGACTTCGAGTCGTACTTCTCGGGGAACACCATCCAGATCTGCCCGGTGGGCGCGCTGACCTCGGCGGCTTATCGTTTCCGCTCGCGTCCGTTCGACCTGGTCTCCTCGCCGAGCGTGTGCGAGCACTGCTCGGCCGGCTGCGCCCAGCGCACCGACCACCGGCGGGGCAAGGTGCTGCGCCGGCTGGCGGGCGAGGACCCGGCGGTCAACGAGGAGTGGAACTGCGACAAGGGCCGGTTCGCGTTCCGCTACGCCCAGCAGCGGGACCGCCTCACCACCCCGCTGGTGCGGGAGGGCGGCGAGCTGGTCCCGGCGTCCTGGCCGGAGGCGCTGGCCCGGGCCGCCGCGGGGCTGCGCGGCGCCCGCGCCGGCGTGCTCACCGGCGGCCGGGTCACCGTCGAGGACGCCTACGCGTACGCGAAGTTCGCGCGGGTGGTGCTCGGCACCAACGACGTGGACTTCCGGGCCCGCCCGCACAGCGGCGAGGAGGCGGACTTCCTGGCCGCCGCCGTCGCCGGGCGCGGCGTGGACGTGGACGGCACGGGCCTGAGCTACGAGCGGCTGGAGCAGGCACCGGTGGTGCTGCTGGCGGGCTTCGAGCCGGAGGAGGAGTCGCCGATCGTCTTCCTGCGGCTGCGCAAGGCGGCCCGGGCGCGCGGCACCAAGGTGTACTCGGTGGCGACGTTCGCCTCCCGGGGGCTGACCAAGCTGCGCGGCGCACTGCTGCCGGCGGCCCCCGGCACCGAGCCGGAGTGGTTCGCGGCGCTGGCCGCGGACGAGCCGCTGAACGACGACGCCGGGCGGGCGGCCGAGCTGCTGCGCGGCCCGGGCGCGGTGATCCTGGCGGGCGAGCGGCTGGCCTCGGTGCCGGGCGCGCTGACGGCGGTGCTGCGCCTGGCGCACGCGACCGGTGCGACGCTGGCCTGGGTGCCGCGCCGGGCGGGTGAGCGCGGGGCCGTCGAGGCGGGCGCGCTGCCGGGCCTGCTGCCGGGCGGCCGTCCGGTGGCGGCGCCGGGGGCGCGGGCGGAGGCCGCCGCGCTGTGGGGCGTGGCGGAGCTGCCCGCGCGGCTGGGCCGGGACACCGACCAGATCCTCGCGGCGGCGGTGAACGGCGATCTGGACGCGCTGCTGGTCGGCGGTGTGGATCCGGACGACCTGCCGGATCCGGCGCTGGCCGACGAGGCGCTGGCGGCGGTGCCGTTCGTGGTGTCGCTGGAACTGCGGCCGTCCGCGGTGACGGCGCACGCGGACGTGGTACTGCCGGTGGCGGCGGTGGCGGAGAAGGCCGGCACCTTCCTGGACTGGGAGGGCCGGGTGCGGATGTTCGAGGCGGCGCTCAAGCCGGACCAGCAGATGGGCCGTCACCTGCACCCGGACCTGCGGGTGCTGAGCATGCTGGCGGACGCGCTGGGCCACCGGCTCGGCCTGCCGGACGTCCGGGCGGCCCGCCTGGAGCTGGACCACTTCACCCCGTGGACGGGCGACCGCACCGCGGACCCGGCCGCGCACCCGGCCGTGCTGCCGCGGCCGGCCAACGGTCAGGCGGTGCTGGGCGGCTGGCGCCAGCTGCTGGACGGCGGCTCGCTGCAGCAGGGCGATCCGCACCTGGCGGGCACCCGGCACCGGGCGGTGGCCCGGGTCTCCCCGGTCACCGCGGAGGAGATCGGGGCCGTCGCGGGCGGTGCGCTGCGGGTGACGGGCCCGGCGGGCTCGCTGACCCTGCCGCTGGAGGTCGTCGACTCGATCCCGGACCGCACGGTCTGGGTGCCGCTCAACTCCACGCCGGGCGGCGCGCACCGCGCGCTCGGCACCACCGTCGGCCACCTGGTGACGATCGCCGCGGCCGCACCGGAGCCGGCCGAGCAGGCCGTGGCCCCGGTCGGCGACGCGAGCAGCGAAGGGGAGGAGCGATGACTCCGCAGCCGTACGAGACGCTCCACTTCTTCGGCCACGACCCGTGGTGGCTGGTGCTGCTGAAGGCGGTGTTCTGCTTCGGCTTCCTGGTCCTGACGGTGCTGATCGCGATCGTCTGGGAGCGCAAGGTGGTGGCCTGGATGCAGTTGCGCATCGGGCCGAACCGGCACGGGCCCTGGGGGCTGCTGCAGTCCCTCGCGGACGGCGTGAAGCTGGCGCTCAAGGAAGACCTGGTGGTCAAGGGCTCGGACAAGGTGGTCTACGTCCTGGCCCCGATCGTCTGCGCCATCCCGGCCTTCATGGCCTTCGCGGTGATCCCGTTCGGTCCGCCCGGCGACGAGGTGTCGATCTTCGGGACGCGGACGGCGATGCAGCTGACGGACTTCCCGGTGGCTCTGCTGTACATCCTGGCGACGGCCTCGGTCGGCATCTACGGCATCGTGCTGGCGGGCTGGTCCTCCGGGTCGACGTACCCGCTGCTGGGCGGTCTGCGCTCCTCGGCCCAGATGATCAGCTACGAGATCGCGATGGGCCTGTCCTTCGCGGCGGTCTTCATCTACTCGGGGTCGATGTCGACCTCGGAGATCGTGGCGCACCAGCAGCCGACCTGGTTCGCGGTGCTGCTGCCGGTGTCGTTCATCGTCTACATCATCGCGATGGTGGGCGAGACCAACCGGGCGCCGTTCGACCTGCCGGAGGCCGAGGGCGAGCTGGTCGGCGGCTTCAACACCGAGTACTCCTCGCTGAAGTTCGCGATGTTCATGCTGGCCGAGTACGTCAACATGGTGACCGTCTCGGCCGTCGCCTCCACCCTGTTCCTGGGCGGCTGGCGGGCCCCGTGGCCGGTGTCGACCTTCTGGGAGGGCGCCAACCACGGCTGGTGGCCGATGCTCTGGATCACGTTGAAGATCCAGCTGCTGCTGTTCTTCTTCATCTGGCTGCGCGGCACGCTGCCCCGGTTCCGCTACGACCAGTTCATGAAGCTGGGCTGGAAGGTGCTGATCCCGGTCTCGCTGGTCTGGCTGGTGCTGATCGCGAGCGTGCGGGCGCTGCGCAACGAGGGCTACGGCTTCGGCGAGGTGGTGCTGTACGTCGGCGCGCCGGTCGGGGGGATCCTGCTGCTCGCGTTGCTGCGGGACTTCCTGAAGAAGGAGCCCGAGGACTCTGCGGCGTCCGGTGACGGGGCGTCGCCGCAGGGCGGGTTCGACCCGATGGCGGGCGGTTACCCGGTGCCCCCGCTGCCCGGCCAGGAGCTGCCGCCGGTGCCGCGCCGGCGCAGCCGCGCCCCGAAGCAACTGCAGGACGCCCTCAACGGGGCCGACCATTCCGAAGGGAGCTGAACCGAGATGGAGTCCGACCAGACGGAGCGGGACGAACGCCCCGACAAGCCGTCGATCCTCGGCCCGGCCGCCGGCTTCGGCGTGACCTTCAAGGCCATGTTCAAGAAGCGGCTGACCGAGCAGTACCCGGAGCAGAAGAAGCCCACCGCTCCGCGTTTCCACGGCCGCCACCAGCTGAACCGGCACCCGGACGGCCTGGAGAAGTGCGTCGGCTGCGAGCTGTGCGCGTGGGCCTGCCCGGCCGACGCGATCTACGTGGAGGGCGCGGACAACCGGGAGGACGAGCGCTACTCGCCCGGGGAGCGCTACGGCGCGGTCTACCAGATCAACTACGCCCGCTGCATCCTGTGCGGGCTCTGCATCGAGGCCTGTCCGACCCGTGCACTGACCATGACGAACGAGTACGAGCTGGCGGACTCCTCCCGCCGGGACCTGATCTTCACCAAGGAGCAGCTGCTGGTGGGGCTGTCCGAGGGCATGGTGGACTCCCCGCACGCGATCTTCCCGGGCGCCGACGAGGGCGCGTACTACCGGGGCGAGATCACCGCGGCGGCGCCCGGGACGGTCCAGCAGGAGCGCACCGACCGGGAGAAGGAGGTCCGGTCGTGAGCCCCCTGACCACCCTCGCCGCGACAGGGACGACCTCCACCGGGGAGGCCGTCCAGTTCTGGGTGCTCGCGGTCGTCGCGGTCGGCGGCGCGCTGGGCATGCTGCTGATGAGGAAGGCCGTGCACAGCGCGCTGTGCCTGGCGGCGACGATGCTGGCGCTGGCGGTCTGTTACATGGCCCAGGGCGCGGTGTTCCTGGGCGTGGTGCAGATCGTGGTCTACACCGGCGCGATCATGATGCTGTTCCTGTTCGTGGTGATGCTGGTGGGCGTCACCAGCGAGGACTCGCTGAAGGAGCAGCTGAAGGGCCAGCGGTTCGCCGCGGTGCTGTGCGGGCTGGGCTTCGGCGTGCTGCTGGTGGCGGGGATCGCCAACGCGAAGCTGAACCACTTCACCGGCCTGTCCGAGGCGAACGCCGAGGGCAACGTGCCGGGCCTGGCCCGGCTGATCTTCACCCGGTACGTGTGGGCCTTCGAGGTCACCGGCGCGCTGCTGATCACCGCGGCGATCGGGGCCATGGTGCTGACCCACCGCGAGCACGTGAAGGCGCCGAAGACGCAGCGCGAGCTGGCCGCGCAGCGGGTCAAGGACAACATCCAGCTCCCGCCGCTGCCGGCGCCGGGCGTGTACGCGCGGCACAACGCGGTGGACGTCCCGGCGCTGCTGCCGGACGGCACGGTGGCCGAGGACTCGGTGATGGCGACGCTGCGCGAGCGCGGCCAGGTCCGGGACGTCAGCCAGGAGATGCTGCGGCGGATGGCGGAGCTGGAGAACAGCACCGCCGACTGGCTGGGCCGCCCGTCCTCCGAGCGGCCGGTCGTGTCCGGGCCGCGCAAGTCCCTGGAGCCGGTGCCGGCCGGTCAGCAGGACGGGCCCCAGGCGGGGTCCGAGCGCACCGACGAGGAGGGCGAGCAGTGAACCCGGTCAACTACCTCTACCTGTCCGCCCTGTTGTTCACCATCGGCGCCTCCGGGGTGCTGATCCGGCGCAACGCGATCGTGCTGTTCATGTGCGTGGAGCTGATGCTCAACGCCTCGAACCTGGCCCTGGTGACCTTCTCCCGGATGCACGGCACCCTGGACGGTCAGATCATCGCGTTCTTCACGATGGTGGTGGCGGCGGCCGAGGTCGTGGTCGGCCTCGCCATCATCGTCTCCATCTTCCGGACCAGGCACTCCGCTTCGGTCGACGACAGCAACCTGATGAAGCTGTAGGCGGAGGGCCTCTCGGTGAACTCTCTCATTCCGCTGCTGGTGGCCGCCCCGCTGGCCGGCGCAGTCCTGCTGCTGCTCGGCGGCCGGGCGCTGGACCGCTTCGGCCACTGGCTGGCCACCGCACTCGCGGCACTCTCGTTCGGCTTCGGCCTGGCGCTGTTCTCGGCGATGCTGGGCCGTGACGCCGAGCACCGGGCCGTGACCGAGTACCTGTACACCTGGATCCGGGTGAACGGCTTCCAGGCCGACGTCTCGTTCCAGCTCGACCAGCTGTCGATGACGTTCGTGCTGCTGATCACCGGTGTCGGCACGCTGATCCACGTCTACTCGGTCGGCTACATGGCGCACGACGAGCGCCGGCGCCGCTTCTTCGCGTACCTGAACCTGTTCCTGGCCGCCATGCTGCTGCTGGTGACGGCCGACAACTACCTGCTGCTGTACTTCGGTTGGGAGGGCGTGGGCCTGGCCTCGTACCTGCTGATCGGCTTCTGGCAGCACAAGCCGAGCGCGGCGACGGCGGCCAAGAAGGCCTTCATCGTCAACCGGGTCGGAGACCTGGGCCTGTCGATCGCGATCATGCTGATGTTCGTCGAGTTCGGCTCCTTCGCCTTCGGGCCGGTCTTCGGTGCGGCCGACCAGGCGAGCGAGGGCAAGCTGACGGCGATCGGCCTGATGCTGCTGTTGGCGGCCTGCGGCAAGTCCGCCCAGGTGCCCCTGCAGTCCTGGCTCGGGGACGCCATGGAGGGCCCCACCCCGGTGTCGGCGCTGATCCACGCGGCCACCATGGTGACCGCGGGCGTCTACCTGATCACCCGTTCCGCCGCGATCTTCAACCTGGCGCCGGACGCGCAGACCGCCGTGGTGGTGGTCGGCACGGTCACGCTGCTGTTCGGTGCGATCGTCGGTTGCGCCAAGGACGACATCAAGAAGGCGCTGGCCGGCTCGACCATGTCGCAGATCGGCTACATGGTGCTGGCGGCCGGGCTCGGTCCGATCGGCTACGCCTTCGCGATCATGCACCTGGTGACCCACGGCTTCTTCAAGGCCGGGCTGTTCCTCGGCGCCGGGTCGGTCATGCACGGCATGAACGACGAGGTGGACATGCGCCACTACGGAGGCCTGCGCAAGTACCTGCCGGTCACCTTCGCCACCTTCGGGCTGGGCTACCTGGCGATCATCGGCTTCCCGGGCCTGTCCGGCTTCTTCTCCAAGGACAAGATCATCGAGGCGGCGTTCGCCAAGGGCGGCACCGAGGGCTGGATCCTCGGGCTGTGCGCGCTCGTCGGCGCCGGTGTCACGGCGTTCTACATGACCCGGGTGATGCTGATGACGTTCTTCGGCGAGAAGCGCTGGCAGCCCGACGCCGACGGCAACGCCCCGCACCCGCACGAGTCGCCGAAGAGCATGACGATCCCGATGGTCCTGCTGGCCCTCGGCTCGGTCTTCGCGGGCGGGCTGTTCGCCTACAACGACTCCTTCCTGAACTGGCTGGAGCCGGTCACCGGCCACGCCGAGGGCGACTCGCCGCTCACGCCCCTGGTGGTCACCCTGCTCACCACGGTCTGCATGCTGGTCGGCGTCGGCGTCTCCTACCTGATGTACGGGCGCTCGCCCGTCCCCGTGGTGCCGCCGGTCGGCTCCCCGCTCACCCGGGCGGCCCGCCGCGACCTGCTCCAGGACGACTTCAACCACGCCGTCCTGGTCCGGCCCGGCTCGGCCCTGACCGCCACCCTGGTCTACTTCGACAGCCGCGGACTGGACGGCTTCGTCAACGGTCTGGCCGCCACCATCGGCGGCGTCTCCAGTCGGCTGCGGCGGATCCAGAACGGCTTCGTCCGCTCGTACGCGCTCTCCATGTTCGGCGGCACGCTGGTGCTGGTCGCCACGACTCTCCTGATGAGGTCCGTGTGATGACTCGTCCTGACAAGAACCCGGGGGGCCGGCCATGAGCGCGCTGTTGACCGCCACCTGTGCCGTCCCCGCGGCCGGCGCGGTGCTCACCGCGGCGCTGCCCGCCGGGTCCACCGAGGGCCGGCGCCGGACCACCAAGGCCGTCGCCCTGGGCGTCTCGGCCGTCACCCTGGTGCTGGCCGCCGTGGTGGCGGCGCGGTTCGACCCGAACGGCGCCCGCTACCAGCTCACCGAGTCCCACAGCTGGATCCGTTCCTTCGGCATCAGCTTCTCGCTCGGCGTGGACGGCATCGGCGCCGTCCTCGCCCTGCTCACCGCCGTGCTGGTGCCGGTCGTCATGCTGGCCTCCTGGCACGACGCCGACCCCTCGTCCCCGCCCGCCGCCGGGCCGGAGGGGGCCGGCCCGCTCCGGCCCGACGGGACCTTCGAGAACCGGCGCCGGACCCAGGGCTTCTTCGCCCTGATCCTGGCGGTGGAGGCGATGGTCGTCGTCTCCTTCTACGCCACCGACGTCTTCGTGTTCTACGTGTTCTTCGAAGCCATGCTGATCCCGATGTACTTCCTGATCGGCGGCTTCGGCGACCGGGCCGGCGGCCCCGACGCGGCGCGCCAGCGCAGCTACGCGGCCGTCAAGTTCCTGCTCTACAACCTGCTCGGCGGCCTGGTGATGCTGGCCGCCGTGATCGGCCTGTACGTGATCGCGCAGGACCAGGGCTTCGGCACCTTCGACCTGCCCACCCTGGCCTCGGCGATCGCCGACGGGAAGCTGCAGCTGACCGGCACCGCCGAGAAGGCGCTGTTCCTGGGCTTCTTCTTCGCCTTCGCGGTGAAGGCCCCGCTGTGGCCGCTGCACACCTGGCTGCCGAACGCGATGGGCGAGGCCACCGCCGGCACCGCGGTGCTGATCACCGCGGTGGTGGACAAGGTCGGCACCTTCGCGATGCTGCGCTACTGCCTCGGCCTGTTCCCGGACGCCTCGAAGACCTTCGCCCCGGCGATCCTGGTCCTCTCGGTGATCGGGATCCTCTACGGCGCGCTGCTGGCGATCGGGCAGAAGGACATCAAGCGGCTGGTCGCCTACGCCTCGATCTCGCACTTCGGCTTCATCATCATGGGCGTGTTCGCGCTCACCAGCCAGGGCCAGAGCGGCGCCACCCTCTACATGGTCAACCACGGCATCTCCACCGCCGCCTGGATGCTGGTCGCCGGCTTCCTGATCTCCCGCCGCGGCTCGCGGCTGATCGCCGACTACGGCGGCGTGCAGAAGGTCGCCCCGGTGCTCGCCGGGACGTTCCTGATCGGTGGCCTGGCCACCCTGTCGCTGCCCGGCCTGGCGCCCTTCGTCAGCGAGTTCCTGGTCCTGGTGGGCACCTTCACCCGCTACCCGGCGATCGGGATCGTGGCCACCTTCGGCATCGTGCTGGCCGCGCTGTACGCCCTGCTGCTGTACCAGCGCACCATGACCGGCCCGGTGAAGGCCGAGGTCAGCGGGATGCCCGACCTCAAGGTCCGGGAGCTCGCGGTGGTCGCCCCGCTGGTGGCGCTGACCGTCCTGCTCGGCGTCTACCCCAAGCCGCTCACCGACCTGGTCAACCCCTCGGTGAACGCGACGCTCTCGCAGGTCCACGAGACCGACCCGGCGCCGGTCCACCCGGTCGCCGCCACTTCAGGAGGTGAGCAGAAGTGAGCACCACCGGCATGCTCGCCGCCGCCGGCGGCAACACCGCCAGCATCCCGGCACCCCACATCGAGTACGCCCAACTGTCCCCGATGCTGGTGGTGTTCGGCGCCGCCGTGCTCGGCGTCCTGGTCGAGGCCTTCGTGCCCCGCCGGCACCGGCACTGGACGCAGGTCTCGCTCGCCCTGGTCGGGCTGATCGGGTCCTTCGTCGCCGTGGTGGTGCTGGCCGCGCAGGGCTACGGCTCCACCAAGGTCGACCTGCTGGCGATGGAGTCGGTCGCGCTGGACGGCCCGGCGCTGTTCCTGCAGGGCGTCATCCTGCTGGTCGCGGTGGTGGCGGTGCTCACCTACGCCGAGCGGAAGCTCGAGCCGAAGGCCGGCGGCCTGCCGGCCGACGCGTTCGCCGCCCAGGCCGCCGCCACCCCCGGCGGCGAGCAGGAGCGGGCGGCCGTCCGGGCGGGCTTCGCCACCAGCGAGGTCTTCCCGCTCACCCTCTTCGCGGTCGGCGGCATGCTGCTGTTCCCCGCCGCGAACGACCTGCTGACCATGTTCGTGGCGCTGGAGGTCTTCTCCCTCCCGCTCTACCTGCTCTGCGCGCTGGCCCGGCGCCGCCGGCTGCTCTCCCAGGAGGCGGCCGTCAAGTACTTCCTGCTCGGCGCCTTCGCCTCGGCGTTCTTCCTGTTCGGCACCGCGCTGCTGTACGGCTACGCGGGCAGCGTGAAGCTCGGCGACATCTCGGACGTCATCTCCGGCAAGGCGATGACCACCCCGGCGCAGCTGAGCAGCACCCAGAGCGACGCGCTGCTGCTGATGGGACTGGCGGTGCTCTCGGTCGGCCTGCTGTTCAAGGTCGGCGCCGTCCCCTTCCACTCCTGGACGCCGGACGTGTACCAGGGCGCGCCGACCCCGGTGACCGGCTTCATGGCGGCGGCCACCAAGGTCGCCGCGTTCGGGGCGTTCCTGCGGCTGTTCTACGTGGCCTTCCCCGGCCTGCGGCTGGACTGGCGGCCGGTGCTCTGGGGGGTGGCGATCCTCACCATGGTGGTCGGCGCGGTGCTCGCGGTGACCCAGCAGGACGTGAAGCGGCTGCTGGCGTACTCCTCGATCGCGCACGCCGGGTTCATCCTCACCGGGGTGATCGCCACCAACAAGCAGGGCCTCTCCTCGGTGCTGTTCTACCTGCTGGCGTACTCCTTCGTGACGCTCGGGGCCTTCGCCGTGGTCACCCTGGTGCGCGACTCCAAGGGCGAGGCGACCCACCTGTCCAGCTGGGCCGGGCTGGGGCGGCGCTCGCCCCTGGTGGCGGCGGTGTTCGCCCTGTTCCTGCTGGCCTTCGCCGGGATCCCGCTGACCTCCGGTTTCACCGGGAAGTTCGCGGTGTTCCAGGCGGCCGCGGCCGGCGGGGCGACTCCGCTGGTGATCGTCGGTGTGCTGAGCTCGGCGGTCGCCGCGTTCTTCTACATCCGGGTCATCGTGCTGATGTTCTTCTCCGACCCGAAGCCGGGCGGCCCGACCGTCGCGATCCCGAGCGCCTTCACGGCGACCGCGATCGGGGTGGGGGTCCTGGTCACGCTGGGTCTCGGTCTGCTGCCGCAGTACTTCCTCGACCTGGCGTCCAAGGCGGCGCTGTTCGTCCGCTGACCCCGCCGGGGCGGCGCCGCCGCCCCGGGCCCGTCGTCCGGGCCGTGCCCCCGTGCGCGGCCCGGACGCGCGTCCGCCGCCGGTGCGTCCGCCGCGGTTCTCCCGGCGGGTTCACCGGCGGATTCCGCCCCCACCGCCGGATCGCCGCGACAGCCGCCCTGACCTGGGCGTCCGGCCCGATCATGACAGGATCCGCACGCCCGTGCAGTGATCCACTCGCGACCGGATACCCTGCCTGTATGGCCAGCGGCGGCACTCAGGGACCAGGCCGCTAGATCGACCAGGGACAGAGGAGTGGTCTTCGTGACCGTCGTGGGACCCTTCGGGCTCAGCGTGCAGGACCGCGACCTGACCCGGGACGTCCAGGCCGGACTGGACGCGGTGGAGACGGCGCTCGCCGAGGCCGTCAAGAGCGACGTCCCCTTCATCACCATCACCGCCAGTCACCTCATCGAGGCCGGCGGCAAACGCTTCCGCCCGCTGCTCCTGCTGCTCGCCGCGCAGTTCGGCGACCCGGGCGCCCCGGGCGTGGTGCCCGCCGCCGTCGTCGTCGAGCTGACCCACCTGGCCACGCTCTACCACGACGACGTCATGGACGAGGCCCCGGTGCGCCGCGGCGCCCCCAGCGCCAACTCGCGCTGGGACAACTCCGTCGCCATCCTCACCGGCGACTTCCTGTTCTCCCGCGCCTCCCAGGTGCTCGCCGACCTCGGCCCCGAGGCGGTCCGGATGCAGGCCGACGCCTTCGAGCGGCTGGTCACCGGCCAGATCCTGGAGACCCGCGGCGCCGGCCCGGACGGCGACCCGCTGCTGCACTACCTCGACGTGCTGGCCGGCAAGACCGGGTCGCTGATCGCCGTCTCCTGCCGGATAGGAGCACTGGTGGCCGGCGCCGAGCCGTGGATGGTGGACACCCTCGGCGAGTTCGGCGAGCGGATCGGCATCGCCTTCCAGCTGGCCGACGACGTGCTGGACATCGCCAGCGACGGCCACGAGTCCGGCAAGACCCCCGGCACCGACCTGCGCGAGGGCGTGGCGACGCTGCCGACCCTGCTGCTGCAGCAGATGCCCGCGGACCCGGCCGACCCGGCCGACACCCGGCTGCGCGAGCTGATCGCCCAGCCCCTCGCCGACGACGAGCTGCACGCCGAGGCGCTGCGGCTGCTGCGCCGCCACCCGGCGCTGGAGCGCGCCCGCCGGGAGACCCTGCGCCAGGCCGAGGACGCCCGCGCGCTGCTCGCCCCGCTGCCGGACTGCCCGGCGAAGGCGGCCCTGGAGGGCCTCTGCGACTCGGTGGCGATCCGCACCATGTGACGGCCCGGCCGGGCACCCGCCCGGCCGGAGCGCCCGCCGGCCCGGCAGTCGCCCGGGCCCGGCACTCAGCCGGCCCCCTCCCGGCGCCCGCGCCGCCCGGCACCGGCCGCGCGGCGGTGGGCACCCCCCGGAGGACGGGCGTCCGGCGCCGTGAATCCCCCGGCGGGCGGACACCCGAATGGGGGAGACTGACCCCTGTCAGCTCACCCTGCCGGGAAGGTCGCCATGCGCCGCGTCGTCATCGCCGAGGACTCCGTACTGCTGCGGGAGGGCCTGACCCGGCTGCTCACCGACCGGGGCCTGGAGGTCGTGGCCGGGGTCGGTGACGGCGAGGGCCTGCTGAAGACCGTCCACGAGCTGGCCGCGGCCGGCGAGCTGCCGGACGTGGTGGTCTCCGACGTCCGGATGCCGCCGACCCACACCGACGAGGGGCTGCGGGCCTGCGTCGAGCTGCGCGGCCACTACCCGCAGCTGGGCGTGCTGGTGCTGTCGCAGTTCGTGGAGGAACGCTACGCCTCCGAGCTGCTGGCCGGTTCCACCCGGGGCGTCGGCTACCTGCTGAAGGACCGGGTCGCCGAGGTGCGAGAGTTCGCGGACGCGGTGGTCCGGGTCGCCGAGGGCGGCACCGCGCTGGACCCGGAGGTGGTCCAGCAGCTGCTCAGCCGCAGCCGCAAGGGGGACGTCCTGGCCCGGCTGACCCCGCGCGAGCGCGAGGTGCTCGGCCTGATGGCGGAGGGCCGGACCAACACCGCGGTGGCCAGGCAGCTGGTGGTCTCGGACGGCGCGGTGGAGAAGCACGTCAGCAACATCTTCCTGAAGCTGGGCCTGGCGCAGAGCCCGGAGGACCACCGCCGGGTGCTGGCGGTGCTCACGTACCTCAACTCCTGACCGGCCGGGAGCGGAGCCCGGGGCACGACCGGGCCGCCTGAGCCCTCGGAGGGCCGCCGGAATGATCTCCGGAGGCCGGACGTTGGACCTCGTGTGCGGGTCGGGCGCGGGTCGGTGATTTCCCGCCGCACGCGGGAGTTCCGTCCCCGGCCGACCTCCCGCGCATAGGATGCGGGAGGTGCACCAGGCGGACGGGGCACGGGGCCGCGCCCGCGGTGGTGTGCCCACGAGGAGGTCCGCGGCAGTGACCAGTCAGGTCGATCAGTCAGAGGCAGTGGACGGCCCGGACGGCGACGAGGGTCGTTCCGGGAGCGGTGACGGACGCTCCGGCCCGACCGTGCCGGCCGGTCCTCCCGCCCCGGGAGGACCTCCGCAGCGGCGGGCCAAGCCCATCCGCAGACTCGACCGGGTGATCATCCGTTTCGCCGGCGACTCGGGTGACGGGATGCAGCTCACCGGGGACCGGTTCACGTCGGAGACGGCGTCGTTCGGCAACGACCTGTCCACGCTGCCCAACTTCCCGGCCGAGATCCGGGCGCCCGCCGGGACGCTGCCGGGGGTGTCGAGCTTCCAGCTGCACTTCGCGGACCACGACATCCTGACGCCGGGGGACGCGCCGAACGTGCTGGTGGCGATGAACCCGGCGGCGCTGAAGGCGAACCTGGGGGACCTGCCGCGGGGTGCGGAGATCATCGTCAACACGGACGAGTTCACCAAGCGGGCGCTGGCGAAGGTCGGGTACGCGGCGGATCCGCTGGAGGACGGCTCGCTGGAGGCCTTCCACCTGCACAAGGTGCCGCTGACGACGCTGACGCTGGAGGCGCTGAAGGACAGCGGGCTGGCCCGCAAGGACGCCGAGCGGGCGAAGAACATGTTCGCGCTCGGGCTGCTCTCCTGGATGTACCACCGCCCCACGCACGGGACGGAGGCGTTCCTGCGCACCAAGTTCGCCAAGAAGCCGCAGATCGCGGAGGCGAACATCAGCGCGTTCAAGGCGGGCTGGAACTTCGGTGAGACGACGGAGTCGTTCGCGGTCTCGTACGAGGTGCCGCCGGCGCGGCTGCCGGCCGGGCGCTACCGCAACATCTCGGGGAACCTGGCGCTGTCCTACGGCCTGATCGCGGCGGCGCGGCGCGCCGAACTGCCGTTGTACCTGGGCTCCTACCCGATCACACCGGCCTCGGACATCCTGCACGAGCTGTCCCGGCACAAGAACTTCGGGGTGCGGACCTTCCAGGCGGAGGACGAGATCGCGGGGATCGGCGCGGCGCTGGGCGCGGCGTTCGGCGGGGCGCTGGGCGTGACGACGACCTCGGGCCCCGGGGTGGCGCTGAAGAGCGAGACGATCGGCCTGGCGGTGTCGCTGGAACTGCCGCTGCTGGTCGTGGACATCCAGCGCGGGGGCCCGTCGACGGGCCTGCCGACGAAGACGGAGCAGGCCGACCTCCTGCAGGCGATGTTCGGGCGCAACGGCGAGGCGCCGGTGCCGATCGTGGCCCCGGCGACGCCGGCCGAGTGCTTCGACGCGGCGCTGGAGGCGGCGCGGATCGCGGTGACGTACCGCACGCCGGTGTTCCTGCTGTCGGACGGCTACCTGGCCAACGGCTCGGAGCCGTGGCGGATCCCGGAGGTGGACGAACTCCCGGTGATCAGCCCGGACTTCGCGACCGGGCCGAACCGGGAGGACGGCTCGTTCTGGCCGTACCTGCGGGATCCGAAGACGCTGGCGCGGCCGTGGGCGGTGCCGGGGACGGCGGGTCTGGAGCACCGGATCGGCGGCATCGAGAAGCAGGACGGCACCGGGAACATCTCCTACGACCCGGCGAACCACGACTTCATGGTGCGCACCCGGCAGGCGAAGGTCGACGGGATCGCGGTGCCCGAGGCGGAGGTCGACGACCCGAGCGGTGAGGCTCGGGTGCTGGTGCTCGGGTGGGGTTCGACGTACGGGCCGATCACCGCGGCGGTGCGCCGGGTGCGGGCGGACGGCGGTGAGGTGGCACAGGCGCACCTGCGGCACCTGAACCCCTTCCCGGCGAACCTCGGGACGGTGCTGAGGAGTTATGACAAGGTCATCGTGCCGGAGATGAACCTGGGGCAGCTCGCGTTGCTGCTGCGGGCGAAGTACCTGGTGGACGCGGAGTCCTACAACCAGGTGCGGGGGCTGCCGTTCAAGGCGGCGCAGTTGGCGGACGTGCTGTCGGCGGCGATCGGCACCCTGGACGAGGAGGACCACCGATGAGCGAGAACGGCTTCCCGTCCCTGCGTCTGGTGCCCCGCGCCGAGGGCGCGCAGAGCGCCCGGGACTTCAAGACCGACCAGGAGGTGCGCTGGTGCCCGGGCTGCGGGGACTACGCGGTCCTGGCGGCGGTGCAGGGCTTCATGCCGGAGCTCGGCATCCGGCGCGAGAACACGGTGTTCGTGTCCGGGATCGGTTGCTCGTCGCGTTTTCCGTACTACATGAACACCTATGGGGTGCACTCGATCCACGGGCGGGCGCCGGCGATCGCGACGGGGCTGGCGTCCTCCCGGCCCGACCTGAGCGTGTGGGTCGTCACGGGGGACGGGGACGCGCTGTCGATCGGCGGGAACCACCTGATCCATGCGCTGCGGCGCAACGTGAACCTGAAGATCCTGCTGTTCAACAACCGGATCTACGGTCTGACGAAGGGCCAGTACTCGCCGACCAGCGAGCTGGGCAAGGTCACCAAGTCGACGCCGATGGGCTCGCTGGACGCGCCGTTCAACCCGTTGTCGCTGGCGATCGGCGCGGAGGCGACGTTCGTGGCGCGGACGATCGACTCGGACCGCCAGCACCTGCAGTCGGTGCTGCGGGCGGCGGCCGCGCACGAGGGCACCGCGCTGGTGGAGATCTACCAGAACTGCAACATCTTCAACGACGGCGCGTTCGAGGTGCTGAAGGAGCCGGGCACGCGCGACGAGGCGCTGGTCCGGCTGGAGCACGGGCAGCCGATCCGCTTCGGCGCGGGGCTGGCCGGCGGGGTGTTCCGCGGCCCGGGCGGTGAGCTGTCCGTCGGGGCGGTGACGCCGGACAACGAGGCGCAGGTGCTGGTGCACGACGTCCACGCGGCCAGCCCGGCGACGGCCTTCGCACTGTCCCGGATCGCCGACACCGACACCCTGCACCACACCCCGATCGGGGTGCTGCGCGACGTGCGGCGTCCGGTCTACGACGAGTTGATGGCCGATCAGCTGGACGCGGCCGTGGCCCAGCACGGGTCGGGCGACCTGGCCGGGCTGCTGGCCGGTGCCGACACCTGGACGGTGGACTGACCGCTCCGGACGGTGCGACGGCGCCCCCTCGGCCACCGGCCGAGGGGGCGCCGCCCGTTGTCGGGCCCGTCGTCGAGTCCGCTGTGGCGCCCGGCGTGCCGTGCGTCACTCCGCGGCCCACTCGACCAGCTCGATCACGACCCCGTTCGGGTCGGTGACCTGGAAGAGCTTCTCGCCCCAGGGCTCCTCGCGCAGCTCCATGGTGATCCCGGCGCCCTCCGCGCGCAGCCGCCGTTCCTCGCCCGCGAGGTCCGCCACGACGAAGGCCAGGATGGTGCCGGCCACCGTCCGGTGGCGCTGGTCCTCGGGCAGCACCTCGATGCCGCGGCGCAGGTAGACGACGTCGACGCCGCCACCCGGGTGCCGGAGCGAGACGAAGCCGTCGGCCGACATCGCCTCGGCGTAGCCGAAGTGGCGCCGGAGGAAGTCGGCGGAGGCGGTGGTGTCCTCGACGGTCAGGGCGATGGCGGAGGTGGTGATCTGCATGGTGGGCGTCCTCTCGTCGGCAAGCCGGCACGGTTATCCCGTACGCAGTACACTATACATAGTACGGAGAATTGTGCCAGGGCTCTCCGCCGATGCGCGTGGGGAGGCCCCCGGGCGGGAGCCTCCCCACGGTGCGGTGCGGCGGATCGAGAGACGTGACGGGTGCGGCCGGCGTGACCCGGCGTCACCCGGTGCGGCCGGTCAGCGGCCGCGCCGGGTCAGTAGACGCAGGGGATGCCGCCGTCGGACTCCGCGTCGACCGCGGGGCCCTGCACCGGCAGGTTGGCGGTCGGGTCGCCCGGGGCCCCGGAGGCGCCGGCGCTCGCGGTGGCGGTGGGCTTGTCGTCGGCCGCTCCGGTGAACCCGGTGCCGAGGGTGACCACCACCCGGCCGGCGGGCGTCGCGGCGGACTCGGTGGCGCTCACGCCGTAGCGCGCGGCGACCAGGTCGGCCGCGTCCTTGGCGCCCTTGCCGTAGACGACGGTGGTGGTCTTCGGGCGGGTGCTCGCGCTGCCGGTGCGGCCGGCCTTGAAGCCCATCGCGACCAGCGCCTTGGACTCCGCGCCCGAGGAGACCCCGGCGGCGGTCGAGGCGTTGAAGACGTCCACGGTGGCGGAGGCCGCGGCGGCCGTCGTCGTCGGGGACGCGGTCGGCGTCTGGGTGGGCGTCGCGGTCGGTGCGCCGGGGGTGGCGGCCGCGGTGTCCGCGGGCGCGGGGGCGGGGGCGGAGTCCGCGTAGCCGAAGATCTGCTTGACCACCTTCTGGACCTTCGCCGGGGTGACCAGGTTGACGTCCTGGCCGTTGCGCTTGCCGAAGTCGTCGAAGGTCAGGGTGTTGAACTCGACGTTGCCGCCGGTGAGGTTGGGCGCCTGCTGGGCGAAGTCGAGGACGTTCCACTCGTTGTCGATGACGAGGTCCTTCTGCACCACGCCGAAGAGCTTCTGCAGCTTGCCCAGGTCGCTGACGATGCCGTCCTGCTTGAGCTTGTGCACCACGGAGGAGATGAACGCCTGCTGGCGGTGGGTGCGGGCGAAGTCGCCGCTGTTGCCGTCCGGGCCGTCCAGGTTGTGGCGCTGGCGGACGAAGGAGAGCGCCTGGGCGGCGTTGAGCTTGTTGATGCCCTTGTGGAAGTCGGCGCCGGAGCCCTGGCCCTCCATGGCCGGGTCCTTGGTGTCGTGGGTGAGGCAGACCTCGATCGGTTCGACGGCCTTGGCGATGTCGTAGAAGCCCATCAGGTTGACCTCGGCGATGTGGTCGACGGGTTGGTCGAGGAACTTCTGCACGGTCTGGATGGTGGCCGCCCGGCCGGCGTCACGGCCGGCCTTCTCCAGGTCCGCGCCCTTGAGGCCCTTCGCCTGGAGGCCCGGCGTGGCCTTCTCCTTGGCCTCGCCGTAGGCCTCCTTGATCTTGCGCATGCCGGCCTGCTTGCCGTCGGCGCCGTACGTCATGACGTAGTCGTCGCGGGGTATCGAGACGGCCTGCACCTTGCCGCCGCCGGCGGGTATGTGCAGCAGGATCAGCGAGTTGGTGTTGTAGCCGCCGACGTCGGAGCTGTGGCCGGCGTGCAGCTCGTCCTGGACGAACTCCGGCGGCAGGTCGGTGCCGTCCATGTTCTTGCGGCTGTCCAGGCCGATCAGCAGCAGGTTGACCGAGTTGTCGAGGTGCTTGGGCGCGTCCTTCTTCGTCCCGGCGATGACGTCGGAGGTGGTCATCCCGTCGGTGAGGGACGTGTACTCGTACCAGACCACCCCGCTGGCGGCGAAGACCGCCAGGGCCACCGAGCAGGCCGCGGTGCGGCCCGCGATCAGCAGCGGGGAGCGCCTGCGGGCGGGTGCCGGAGCCGCCTCCGCGGCCCGGTCGGCGTTCCGTTCCTCAGCCATGGGCCCTCCTCCGGCCCAGGACCACCCGGACCACCATCACCAGCGCGGCCGCGGCTGCGGCTGCGGCCATCACGGGGAATCCGTGCACCACCCACTTCGCGGAGCCGGTGGCCAGGGCCCTGCCCCGGTAGGCGTCGCCGTTGGCCAGCAGTTCCGCGCCGGCGGTGACCCCGAGGACCAGCAGGGGGGAGGCGGCGAGCACCCACCACCAGCCGTTGCGGCCGCTGAGCGCGGCGGCCAGGCCGGTGCCGAGCACCGCGCCCACTCCGAAGGCCAGGCCGGTGCCGGGCCCGGAGAGCTCGTCGACCGCGGCGCCCGCCGCCGGCAGCCCGACGGCCAGCGCGGCGGGCAGGGCGGCCCCGCCGGGCAGCGGGCGGGCCGCTCCGCCCGACTGCCGCCGTATCCGCTGGTCGGACGTCCGTCCTCGTCGGCCCGCCACGTACTCACCCCCGGTCCTCGGTGCTGGTGCGCCACGGTGGCGCCCACGCCCGGCCGCCGTGTGGGGATCGGCCGTGCGCTGCCACTACTGGACGCTGTTGGTCGGCCGACTGGTTCCCTCGACCGGGTGAGCCGGGGCCTGCCGTCCACTTCTTTCTACACGGGTGTAGAGATCGGCAGCAGCATAGGACACCCTGGTCGGACGGCAACCCGGGCCGGCGCAGGCGAGATATACTACACCGGGTAGTTTTCTAGTTCGGCGGACGAGGAGCGGTGCGGTGGCGGTGGTGGCGACGGGCGGAACGGGACGGCCGGAGAAGCGCGAGGCGATCGCGCGGGCCGCGACGGCGGTGTTCGGGCGCGAGGGCTACGTCCGGGCCAGCATGGACGCGATCGCCGCGGAGGCCGGGGTGTCGAAGCGGACGGTCTACAACCACTTCGCGGACAAGGAGACCCTCTTCCTCTCCGTCGCCCTGCACAACTCCGCCGAGCTCACCGAGCGGATCGCCGCCCTGATGGCCCGCTACCTCGACCGGGTCGTCGACCTGCGCCAGGACCTCGTCGACCTCGCCGTCGAGCGGGCCCGGGCCGTCCTGTCCGCGGGTGACCACGGCGCGCTCGGCCGGGCCATCCGCGCCGAGGTGACCAACATCCCGGCCGACGTGCTGGAGGCCTGGCTGGACGCCGGCCCGATCGCCTCGCAGCGCGACCTGGCGCGGCACTTCACCACCCTCGCCGACCGCGGACTGCTGGCCTTCGACGACGCGGCGCTGGCCGCCGAGCAGTACACCCTGCTGACCTTCCACGGCGTCGCCGAGCGCTCGTTCTGGGGGGCGCTGCCGGTCGCCGACGAGGAGGTCGCCCGGATCGCGGCGGACGGCGTGGAGGCCTTCCTGCGGATCTACCGGGCCCCGGCGGCGGGCTGACGCGCCCTCGCCGCGCCGGCCGCGGGCCGGGAGGCCTCCGGTCTCCGGGCGGCGGGCCGACGCCCCGCGGGGTCCGGGCGGCGGCCGTGGCCGGCCCGCCGCCCGGACCCCGGCCGGATCACTTCCAGTTGACGCCCTTGCCGAGGGTGTACGGGTCCCCCCAGTACTCGGCGCCGGCGACCTTGGAGGCCGACGGGGACAGCGCCACCGCGCAGGAGGTGGCGGACTGCCCGGCCGTGAAGCCCGAGGGCAGCGAGCTGCTCGGGCACTTGGCGAAGGTGCCGATGATCATCAGGTCCTGCGCCTCGGTGCCGTCCGCCAGCAGGCCCTTCATGTGGTCCACGCTGGTGAAGGACAGGTCGGTGGAGCCGGCGTTGGTGACCTTGTAGTGGATGTAGTACGGCACCAGGCCCTTGGCCTTGTCGCCGAGCTTGAGGGCGGTCAGGTCGGCCGGGTCACCCTGGTCGATCGAGGTGACCGCCAGCGAGATGGTGCCCTTGGTGCTGCCCGAGGAGAAGGGCAGCGTGACGGCCTCGCCGACCTTGACCGTCGTACCGGGCGCCGCGGTCGCCCCGCCTCCGGCCGCCGGCGGGGCGCTGGCGGCCGGTGTGTTCGCCGGGGCCGCGGCCGTCGCCGCGGAGGTGGCCGGCGCGGCCGGGGTGGTGGCCGGGCCGGTCGGGGCCGCGGCCGGGGTGGTCGGTGCCGCGGCCGCCGGCGGGGTCTTCGCGGTGTCGGACGAGGCGGCGTCGTCGTTGCAGGCCGTCAGGGTCAACGCGCCGACCGCGACGAGTCCGGCCAGGACCGCCGCGTTCCTACTGCTGCCGATGGACTTCATGGGTGTCCCCCGTGTCTCGGGACGGCCGGACGGCCGCCCTTCCGGGGACGTTCATAGCGCAGGGCGCGACCGCTGCACCATCGGTTTGGCGGCGTCTTGACCCGGCCGTGACGAGTCCCGCGCGCAGCCGTGACGGAGGCCGCACCTCCGTGACGGGCCGTCCGCCGGTGCGGTCAGTGCTCCCGTTCGCCGGCGAGCAGGCCGAGCACCGCCTCGTCGGCGAAGGCCCCGTCGGCCCAGCGGGCGGCGCGCAGGGTGCCCTCCAGGGTGAAGCCGGCGCTGCGCGCCGCCCGCAGCATCGGTTCGTTGTCGGCCAGGGTCTCCAGCTGGAGCCGCCGGAGGCCGAGCACGCGGAACCCGTAGTGGCAGAGGGTGCGCAGGGTGTCGGTGGCGAGCCCGCGCCCGCGGTGCGAGGGCCGCAGCGCGATCCCCAGGTGGGCGCACCGGTTGTGGGCGTCGACGCCCCAGAGCAGCGCCTCGCCCGCGAGTTCGCCGGTGGCCCGCTCGACCACGGAGAAGAGGGCGGCCTCCTCGCTCGGCTCGGTGACGGCGTACGGGGATCGGTCGGGCACGGGCGGGACGGGCCGCCACGGCCGGGAGTCGGCGCGCGAGCGGGTGGGGACGTCGTCGTACAGCTCGGCCTGGAGGACGGGGACGTCGTCGTGGTGCCGGGCGCGGAGGGTGACGTGCAAGCCTTGTAGCATGTCACATTGTCTATCAGGGGGCAGGGGTGGCGCGCCCCCGGGTTTCCGGACCGCGCGGGCCGGGTCCGGGCCGGGACGGTGGGCGGCCGCCCCGGCCGGGAGGGCCGCCGGGGCTACTCCTCGTACGCCTCGTCGCTCTCGTTGGAGAGCCGGCCGCTGAGGAGGCGTTGGGCCCGCTGCCACGTCCCGCCCTGGTCCTGCCGGCACTCGTGCACCTCGTAGGCCAGCGTGGTCGGCACGCCGTCCATGCCGAACTGCTCGTCACTGCCCAGCATCCGCACCTCGAAGCTCAGCACCCGGCCCTCCTCCAGCACCCACCGCTTGACGGGCGACTCGACCTCGCGCTCGAACTGCTGGTTGAGACTGGCGCTCATCGGGACGAGGTTGCGCGCCTCGGCGGGGCCGTGCAGGTGGTGGTTGAGCAGGTGCCCGCGGATGGCGCCGAGCCCCCAGGCGCCGCCCTCCGGCTCGAATCCGGACTGCCCCGGGGGCGCCAGCAGGGTGAGCGGTTCGGCGAGCATCCGGACGCCCATGACCTCGTCGACCAGGTCGCCGTCCTCGTCGATGTTCTGGAAGTTGCCGGTCTCGAACACGACCTGGGTGCGGGGCAGGTTCGCGAGGCTGGTGCCGCCGTACTGCTGGGTCTCGAAGCTGCCGACGGCCTGGTAGGCCGTCTCCAGCACCTCCCGGACCACGTCGCCGTACTCCCTGGTCCAGGGGAACCTCAACTGGTTCCACAGGGTGGCGAGTTCGTCGGTCAAGCCGTCCTGCTCGACCCGGCCGAAGTCCAGCGGCTCGCTCCGGTCCGGCCCGTCGGTCGTGCGGTTGACCAGGTAGTTCACCCCGCCCTGCTGGTCCAGTTCGACCTTGAGCTCGTAGCCGCCGGCGATCTGCTGGAGGGTGTCGTCGAGTTCGACCACGTGGCAGGTGATCGAGTAGGGCAGCGGGGAGTTGGGGTCGCCGTTCACGACCACCTCGTAGCCGAAGGTGCCGTTCTCGTTGTAGACCATCTTCTTGAGCGGCTCCTCGACCTCCTTGCTGTGCTTGCTGTTGAGCCTCTTCGAGAAGGGGGCGAGGTTCTCCGGGGTGGCCGGTCCGTGCAGGTGGGCGTTGAGCAGGTGCCCCTCCACGGCCCCGCCGAGCCCGGCGTAGGCGCCGGTCGTGGCGTCCGAGCCGGCCGCGCCGCGCGAGGTCAGGGGGTAGGCGCGCATGGCGGTGCCGCGGAGGACGCCGCCCGCGTTCACCACCGGGCCGAAGGTGACGACGGTCTGCGGCACGTTGTTGAGCTCGCCGTGCCGGTTGCTGAGCGCCTGCTGCACCTCGCCCATGCCGCTGCTCCAGCCGTTCGACAGCTTCTGGTAGGTCAGCAGGATCTGGTGGACGTCCAGCGCGCTCGGCTGCTGGGCGGCGTTGCGCAGGGTGTCCCAGTCCCGCAGCGGCGTGGTGTCGTCGGGGAGGGGGTCGTGGCCCTTGAGGAGTTCGATGCCCGGGCCGGGAGCCCGCTGGACGGCCGTTCCGGCGCCGGCGGTGGCAGGGGCGGCGGGGGCCCGCTGCACCCCTTCCTCCTCCTCGTGGTGGGTGTGCCCGGAGTGGTCGTCGTGGCCAGCGTGCCCGCTGTGCTGCGCGGGCGTCGGACCGGACATCACCCGGTGGGCGTTGGCCTCGGCCTCGCGCTCGAAGCGGTCGGACGGGTCGCTGACGTTCAGTCCGGAGCCGTTGTCGGAGCCCGAGACGGGGCCCTGCCGCTGCTGGATGACATGGGTGAGCTCGTGGGCCAGGGTGTGCTTGTCGCCGCCGCCGTCGCCGATCACCACGTGGCTCCCGGAGGTGTACGCGCGGGCGCCGATGCCGGCGGCGGAGGCCCTGGCGGCACCGTCGTCGTGGATCCGGACGTCGGAGAAGTCCGCCCCCAGGCGGGCCTCCATGTCGGCGCGGACGGCGCCGTCCAGGGGGCGTCCGGGCCGCCGCAGCACGTCCCGCACCGACGACGCCTGCCCGGGCTCCTCCAGCAGCTCGCCGGCCTGACGCAGCATCTGGACGACGGCGGCGTTCCCGGCGGTGGCCTGCAGGCCGAGCAGGGGGGTGGCGGCGGCGCGGGCGGCGACCGGTCGGGCGACCGCCTGGTCCTGGGCGGTCTTCTCGCTGTCACGCGTCCGCATCGGCGTCCCCTCGGGTGTTCGGATCCAACACTCCTGAATACCCCTCGGATCCGCCGCACGGATAGGGCCCTCCGGGCAACGTCCCTGCCCCGGGAGGCAGTCCGGAGGGCCACCCGGTGCTCCGGGGCGGGCGTTCCGGGGCGGGCGTCCCGGTGGATCCGCGGAACGCTCCTCCGCCGGACGCGCCCGGGAGGGGACGGCACGGGTGGGGCTTGCGCCGGTCCTTCCGCGGCCGGCCGCGACGGGCGTGTTCCGGGCCCCACACGCTGCGCGTCTGGTTGGCTACCCGCACGCGGGGCGGCAGGCGCCTCCGGACGAAGGGAGACCGCCATGACGACGTCGGAGGAGGAGCGCACCGGCCCGGCGGCCCGGCTCGGGTTCGAGCCCGGCCAGGTCGTCCAGGAGGTCGGTTACGACGACGACGTCGACCTCGCCCTCCGCGACGGCATCGAGTCGCTGATCGGCCAGGACCTGGTGGACGAGGACTTCGGTGACGTGGCCGACGTCGTCCTGCTGTGGTTCCGCGAGGAGGACGGCGACCTCGCCGACGCGCTGGTGGACGCCGTCGGGGTGCTCGACGAGGGCGGCGCGGTCTGGCTGCTCACCCCGAAGTCCGGCCGGGACGGCCACGTCGATCCCGCGGACCTGCAGGAGGCGGCCCGGACGGCCGGCCTCGTCCAGGTCAGGAGCATCAGCGCCGCCGTGGACTGGTCCGGCACCCGGCTCGTCGCCGCAGGGCGCTGACCGCTTCGGGAGCAGGGGCGGGCGCGGGGCGTCGGCCCGTCCGACGCCCCGCTCCGCCCGCCGGATCCCGGCTCACCGCTGCGGCAGCTCACAGCCCTCCGGCCCGCAGGCCTCGCCGGACGCGCCTGCCCCTCCGGCCTCGACCAGGAGCGGCACCGCCACCCGGCTCTCCCAGGCCTGCTCCAGCGCCGCCGTGAACGTCGCGGACGGTTGGGCGCCCGAGACGCCGAGCCGCCGGTCGAACACGTAGAACGGCACGCCCGTCGCGCCCATCGCGCTCGCCGTCGCCTCGTCCTCGCGGACGGCCTCCGCGTAGGCCGCCGGATCGGCCAGCACGGCCGCCGCGGCCCCGCCGTCCAGCCCGGCCTCGACGGCGAGTTCCAGCAGGCGGCCGTCCGCGAAGGCGGAGCCCTCGTCGGCGAAGTTGGCCCGGTACAGGGCGTCCAGGAGCTGGGCCTGGCGCCCGTGCTCGGCGGCGAAGTGCAGCAGGCGGTGCATGTCGAAGGAGTTCGCCGCGTCGCGCCCCTCGCTGAGGTAGTCCAGGCCCTCCGCGCGGGCGTTCGCCGCGATCCCGGCCTCGGCGGCCTCGGCCTGCTCCAGGCTGATCCCGTACTTGGCGGCGATCAGCGGGACGACGGGCCGGGCCTCCGCGGGGGAGCGGGGGTCGAGCTCGAAGGAGCGGTGGACGACCTCGACGTCGGCGCGGTGGGGGAAGCGCTCCAGCGCCTTCTCGAACCGGGCCTTGCCGATGTAGCACCACGGGCAGTTGATGTCGCTCCAGACCTCGACGCGCACGGCGTTGCTCCTGTCATCCGGCCGCGCGGGTCCTTCCCGCACGCACCCCGGGGCCAACGCGGGCGGCGACCTGAATATTTCTCATCATGAAATATTCAGGTCCACCGTCAATGGCGGCCAAGGACCAGCGCCCGTTCGAGGGAACGGAGGCCTGCCCGCGGTCGCTTCTGGGCACGATCGGCGGGCCGGCCGTCCACCACCCCGAACGGAGAAGTCATGACCACCATCCCCGCCGACCTGCGCTACACCGACTCGCACGAATGGGCACGCCTGGAGAGGGACGGCACCGTGACGATCGGCATCACCGACCATGCGCAGAAGACGCTCGGCGACATCGTCTTCGTCGAGCTCGCCAACGTCGGCCGGACCCTCCAGGCCGGGGACCCGGCCGGAGTGGTCGAGTCGGTCAAGGCCGCGTCGGACTTCTACACGCCGATCGGAGGGGAGGTCGTGGCCGTCAACGAGGAGCTGAACGACAGTCCGGAGCTGATCAACGAGGACGCCTACGACTCGTGGATCTTCAAGCTCAAGCCCGCCAAGAAGGCGGAACTGGGCGGGCTCCTCGACGCCGCCGGGTACCGCGCCACCCTCGGCGAGTGAGCTGATCGACGGGGCCCGGTGCCGGGGCCGGCCGGCCGCCCGTACCGGGCCCGTTCACAGACAGATCCAGCAGTACAGCCGCTCCCCGGCCGCCCGGGCCCGCCCGGCCAGGGCGACCAGCTCCTCCGCCACCGGCAGCAGCTCCGCCGGATCGGCGCCGCCCCACTCCTCCGCCACCGCCCACACGGCGACGGCCGGCGGCAACCGCTCGTCGCCGGCCCCGGCCAGGGCGTCCCGCACGTCGTCACCGAGTTCCGTCACCCACGGGCCGGTGGCCCACGGGTCGTCCTCGTCCGCCGGCCCCCCGGGGCCGGGGAGCGGGGCCGTCGGCCAGACCGGCGTCTCGGTGACCAGGCCGGCCCGCCACGGCTCCTGCCGGACGGCCGCGACGAGCTGCCCCAGCAGCACGGTCGGGTCGATCCGCTTCGCCCGGACCCCGTCGAACTCCGGCGACCCGCCGTCCGTCCGCTCCAGCTCGCGCACGACCGCCGCCGCGTCCGGCGCCCGGAAGTAGTCCGTCAGCACGCCCATCCCCGCCGTCCTCTCCGCCTCGTCCTCGTCCCGGCCCGTTCTCGTTCCGGTTCGTGATTCCGGTGACAGCAGACCAGACGCCGCCGACACCGGCGCCGGGGGCGGCCCGCGGCGGCACGAGGGCGGCACGGGAGGTCGGGCCCGCCGACTTCCCGTGCCGCCTCCGGGTGCGTCCCGCGTGGGCGAAGGCCTCGCGCCACCCCGCCTGACGGGCCATCGGGGTGATCATGCGGTCGTCATATGCACGGGATACCCTCTTCGGCGCACATCGGAGAACGGCACGACCAGGGGGGACGGCACATGGACCACGCGGACGGCGAGGGAGACGCGCGACTCGCGGCCGAGGGCGAGGTGGCGGTGGCCCGGCTGGCGATCGACTCCGGGGACCTCGCGCACGCCGCGGACCACCTGGCCGACGCGATCCTCTCCGACCCGCAACTGCCGGAACTGCACGAGGCGTTGGCCGAGCTGTGCGCGGCCGCGGGCGGCCCGGCGGCCGCGCGGGAGCTGTTCCCGCTGGACGGTCAGGTGTTCCTGGGCACCGTCGTCTGCCGCGCCCACGTCGAGGCCGCGGCCGGGGACTGGGACACCGCCGTCGGGCTGCTCGCCTCCGCGATCCAGTACGAGCCGGCGAGACCCTGGGCGCACACCGCCTGGCTCTCCCGCGAGGACCTGCCGTCCCTGGTCGACCCGGACGCCGTCGCCCAGGCGGTGGCCCGGGCATCGGGCGGACTGCCCGACCCGCTGCCGGCCGAACTCGTCGACGCCGTCGGCCCCTTCGAGGACTTCGTGCAGGCCGTGGTGGACCTGCACGGCGACCACGCGCTGCTGCTGGCGATGGCCTCCGGCCTCACCCGCCGCGTCGGCGCCACCGCCCGTGCCGTCGAACTCGCCGAACTGGCGCACCGCCTGGCCCCCGGCTACATGCCCTCCGTGATGCTCGGCAACGCCCTGCGCGCCCACGGCCGGCCCGAACGGGCGCTCGCCGTCTGGGAGGCCGAACTGGCTCGGGTCGCCCCGGACCGGGACAACTCCAGCAGCTACCTCGCGGTCGACGTCGCGGAGTTGTACGGCGACCTCGGCCGCCCCGCCGACGGCCTGCCCTGGCTGGACCGGGTGCTCGCCACCGAACCCGACCACCCCAAGGCGGCCCCGGCGCGGTACGGCCTGCGGCACGCCGTCGACGGCGACCCCGCCCACCTGCTCGCCCTCGCGGACCACCACCGCGCCCACCCCGACCACGACTACGCCCAGGACCTGCTGGAGCGGCTCAGCCACCGGGAACCCTGGCTCGGCATGGTCCCCGGCGCGACCGAGGCGACCGTCAACGTGCTGCACCAGGTGCTGGCCGCCCCCGGCACCACCCGGGAGAGCGAGATCGAGTGCAGCGCCTCCGCCGTCGAGCCGCCCAGCTCGCTGCTGGCCGTCCGGCTCGCCCTGCCGCGGGCGACCGTCGGATACCAGTCCGTCGGTGAACCCGACCCCCGGGTGCCGCTGGCCGAGCCCGCCACCCGGATCTGGGCCTGGGACGGCACCGACCCGCGCCCGGTGGTCGGCCCGCCCGCAGCGCACAGCGCCGAACTCGTCCAGGCCACCGCCGAGATCGTCTGGGCGACCGTGCCCGCCGCCTACGACCACGCCGTCCGGCTGGCCGGGCTGCCGCTCGACGACCTGCTCGGCGTGCTCGCCCACCCGCCGATGCCCCGCGAGGACGAACTCGGCCGGGCCCTGCTCGCCCACCAGCCGGAACTCTGGGTGCGGGCCGTCCAGGTCTTCGCCTGCCTCGGCATCGCGCACCACCGCACCGACCAGCCGTGGGCGGAGTCCGACCGCCGCCGGGTGCTGGTCGACCTGCTGCTCGGGCCGGAGGACTGGGTGGTGGAGGCGGCCGGCTTCGCCCTGGTGGCGATCGGCTGGACGGAACCCGACACCCGCACCGACGTCGCCGAACAGCTCGGGCAACGGCTGCACTACAGCGTCCGGGCGTACGGCACCCGCGTGGTGACGGTGCTGCGCTCGGTGTCCGCGCTGGCGCTCGCCGCGCCCTGGCTGCCGAGGGCCGACCTCGACCTGGCCCGCCGCTCGATCGACCGGCTGGACGCCCAGCAGGCCGAGCAGGCCCAACAGGCCGAGCAGGCGGGGAAGGCGGGGAAACCGGGACGGGCGGGGCAGAGCGGCACGGCCGAGGAGACCGCAGCACCGGTGCCGGCGGCCGACGGGCGCCCGGAACCCCGCCCCGGGCTGTTCCGGCGTCTCTTCCGCCGCGACTGACGGCGCGGCCGACGGCGCGACCGGCGGCCGGGGCGGTTCGGCCCCGCAGGCCGGGCGGTGGGCCCGCCCGCCGGCGGTCAGCCCACGCCCGGCAGCGGATCCTGGTCGACGTCGAAGCGGGCGACCCGGTCCGCCGGGTCCCGGCACTCCGGGCCGAGCCGCAGGATCCGCGACTCCGGGTCGTGCAGCGGCCGGTGGCAGCGGCGGCAGGTGACACGGGGGCGGACGGCCTCGGGGGTGTCGGTGCCCGGGATCGGGTCGGGGCCGTCGGTCGGGGCACTGGTCATGGAAGGAGACGGTAACCCGGGCGGGCCGGGTGGGCCCCTTCGCGGCCGTGAAACGATGGTGGCATGGCCACGGACCGCAGCAGCGCAGGAGACCCGGCGCGCACCCTCGCCCTGCTCTGGGGGCTGACCGCCGAGGAGAAGCCCGGCCGGCGCGGCCCCAGGCAGGCCCGGTCGACCGGCGAGATCGCGGCGGCCGCCATCGCGCTCGCCGACGCCGAGGGCGTGGACGCCGTCACCATGCGCCGGGTGGCGCAGGAGCTGGGGCTGTCCCCGATGGCGCTCTACACCTACGTGCCCGGCAAGGCGGAACTGCTGGACCTGATGCTGGACACCGTCTACGCCACGATGCCCCGCAGCACCCCGGCCGACGACGGCTGGCGGGCCGGGGCCACCGCCGTCGCCGACGACAACCGGGCGCTCTACCGGGCCCACCCGTGGGTCGCGGCGGTGTCCACCAGCCGCCCGCCGCTCGGCCCGGGCCTGATGGCCAAGTACGACTACGAGCTGCGCGCCCTGGAGGGCACCGGCCTGCCCGACGTCGAGCTGGACGCCGCCCTCACGCACCTGCTCGGCTTCGTGCAGACCTGCGCCCGGATGGCCGCCGACGAGCGCGCCGCGCAGCAGGACAGCGCGCTGACCGACGCCCAGTGGTGGGCGGCCAACGCCGAACTGCTCGGCAAGGTCTTCGACGCGGAACGCCACCCGGTGGCCGCCCGCGTCGGGGCCGCCGCGGGAGAGGCGCACGGCGGCGCCTACGACCCGGACCACGCGTACGCCTTCGGCCTGGCGCGGGTGCTGGACGGGCTGGCGGCACTGATCAGGGCCGAGGACTGACCGCGCCCGAGCACTGACCGCGCCCGGGGATCGACCGCCCCGGGGATCGACCGCCCCCGGGGATCGATCCGGCCCCGGAGCCGAGCCGGCGGACGGGACCGGTCAGGCGCGTGCGGCGCGGGCGTCGTACCCCTCGCGGGCGTCCCGGACCGCGCACATCCGGGCCTCCACCCAGTGCGCGAGCGCCGACACGTACTCGGCGGCCTCCAGCCCGAGCGGGGTGAGGCTGTAGTCGACCCGGGGCGGGATCACCGGATGGGCCTCGCGCAGCACGAAGCCGTCCCGTTCCAGGGTCTGCAGGGTCTGCGCGAGCATCTTCTCGCTGACGCCCGACACCCGGCGGCGCAGCTCGCTGAAGCGGTAGCCGCGCTCGCGCAGGGCGATCAGCACCAGCACCCCCCACCGGCTGGTGACGTGCTCCAGCACGCCCCGGGACGGGCACATGCGGTCGTACACGTCGGGCGCCCGGTCGAGGAAAGACAGGCCGTTCTCCATTACCTCCATGTCAGTACCTTACTTCGAAGTGCGTACTATCCAGGAGTTAGTGCCGTTCCTAGGGTGAGTGTCGAAGTCGGTGCGGCCCGCGAAGGCCGCGGAATCACCCCAGGGAGCGCACATGTACGTCGTCACCGGAGCCACCGGACAGCTCGGCCGGCTGGTCGTGGAGGGGCTGCTGGCCGCCGTGCCGGCGGAGCGGGTCGCCGTGGTGGTCCGCGACGCGGCCCGGGCCGCGGACTGGGCGGACCGCGGCGTGCGGGTCCACGTGGCCGACTACGACGACTCCGGGACGCTGGCCGGAGCGTTCGGCGCGGGCGACCGGGTGCTGCTGATCTCCGGGAACCAGATCGGCAGCCGGGTCGCCCAGCACGGCGCGGTGATCGACGCGGCCGCGGCCGCCGGCGTGGCGCTGCTGGCGTACACCAGCGTGCTGGCCGCGCCGACCGCGACCTTCCGGATCGCCGAGGAGCACCGGGCCACCGAGGAGCTGCTGCGCGCGTCCGGGCTGCCCTTCGCGCTGCTGCGCAACGGCTGGTACACGGAGAACTACCTGGCCGCCGCGGCCGCGAACGTCGCGAGCGGCGAGGTCTTCGGCAGCAGCGGTGAGGGCCGGGTGGCGAGCGCCGCGCGCCGCGACTACGCGGACGCGGCCGTGGCCGTGCTCACCGGTGAGGGGCACGAGGGCCGGGTGTACGAGCTGAACGGCGACGCCGACTGGAGCATGGCGGAGTTCGCGGCCGAGCTCGCGGCGGCCTCCGGCAGCCCGGTGGCGTACCTCGACGTCGCGCCGCAGGAGCAGGTGCGCCGGCTGGTCGCGGCGGGGCTGCCGGAGGGCTTCGCCGGGCTCTTCCCGGACACCGACGCGGCGATCGCCCGGGGCGAGCTGGCGCGGCGGGGCGACGACCTGGGCCGGCTGATCGGCCGCCCGACCGTCCCACTGGCCGAGTCGGTCCGGGCCGCGCTCGGGGCCTGACGCCGGCCCGGGCCGCCCGGGCCGCCCGACGTCTCCGCAGGTCAGCGCCTGTCATGACCAAAATGCGGAAACGGAGATGACAGTCTGCCCTCCCGCCCGCTACCGTCACCTGGACACACGTGCGCGCGGAGGGCAGGCGGCCATGCCGGAGACAGATCAGGACAGCGGAAGAGGCCTCTGGTACGGCTTCGCGGCCTACGGCATCTGGGGGCTCTTCCCGCTGTTCTGGCCACTGCTGGAGCCCGGCGCCGCCGACGACATCCTGGCCAACCGGATGGTCTGGTCGCTGCTCGCCGTCGTCCTCTTCCTGGTCGCCCAGCGGCACTGGAGCTGGATACGCCCGCTGCTGCGCCAGCCCCGCCGGCTCGCCATGCTGGCGGCCGCGGCCGCGGTGATCTCGGTCAACTGGGGCGTCTACATCTGGGCCGTCAACGCCGGACACGTCGTCGAGACCAGCCTCGGCTACTTCATCAACCCGCTGGTCACCATCGCGTTCGGCGTCCTCGTCCTCAAGGAGCGGCTGCGCCGCGGGCAGTGGGCGGCCGTCGGCATCGGCGCGGCGGCCGTCGCGGTGCTGAGCGCCGCCTACGGGCGGCTGCCGTGGATCGCCCTCACCCTCGCGTTCTCCTTCGCCACGTACGGCTTGCTGAAGAAGAAGGTCGGGCTGAGCGGGCTGGAGAGCCTGGCCGCGGAGAGCGCCTTCATGTTCCCGTTCGCGCTCGGCTACCTGATCTACCTGGAGGTCAGCGGGCGCGGCACCTTCGGCCACACCGTCGCCGGCTCGTACGGCTGGGGGCACTCCGCGCTGCTGGTGCTCAGCGGGCTGATCACCGCCGTCCCGCTGCTGTTCTTCGGCGCGGCGGCCGTGCGGGTCCCGCTGACCGTGCTCGGGCTGCTGCAGTACCTGGCGCCGGTGTTCCAGTTCCTGATCGGTGTCGCGGTGTTCCACGAGTCGATGCCGCCCGCCCGCTGGGCCGGTTTCGCGCTGGTCTGGGCCGCGCTCGCGGTGCTCACCTGGGACGCGCTGCGCCAGCTGCGGGCCGACCGCGCGGGGCGGGCCGCGGCCGTGCCGCCGCCCGCCACCGCCCCGGCCCTGCTCAAGGGCTGAGGCCCCGCTCGAGGACTGACGTCCTGCTCAAGGACTGAGGCCCGCCCGGCTCGGGCGCGCCCGGTTCCGGGTGTCCGGCCGGGTGACACACACGGCCGCGTGTGTCACCCGGCCCGCTGCTGCGCCGAGCCCGGGGCCGGCCCGGCCCGGTGCGCCGCTCAGGCGCTGATGTCCCGGCTGGTGAACCGCGACCAGGCCGCCGCGCCGAACACGGCCACGTAGGCCGCCTGCAGACCGAGGTCCTTCCACACGGAGTCCCAGTACATCGGCTCCCGCAGCAGGTCCGCGAAGCTGAGCCAGTAGTGGGTGAACAGGAACGGCCGTACGGCGTCCAGCTGCGGGAAGGCGTCCAGGATCTGCACCGTGACCACCAGCCCGACGGTGGCGGCCATCGCCGCGATGCCGCTGCCGGTCAATGTGGAGACGAACAGCCCGATCGCGACCAGCCCGGACAGCGAGACCGCCACCACGCCGGCCACCAGGACCGCCCGCAGCAGCGCGTCGCCGAAGCCGATGGTGTCCCCGGAGATCAGCGTGACCTCGCCCAGCGGGAACAGCGCGGCACCGGTGGCCAGCGCCGCCAGCGCGACCGCCGCGGTGGCGGCCAGGCAGAACACCAGGCCGGCGGTGAACTTGGCGGCCAGCAGCCTGGTCCGCCCGGCCGGCGCGACCAGCAGGTAGCGCAGCGTCCCGGTGGCGGCCTCGCCGGCCACCGAGTCGCCGGCGACCACGCCGACCGTCATCGGCAGGAACACCGGCAGGGCGACGGCGAGCGCCGTGAACACCAGGAACAGGCCGTTCTGGGTGGTCTGGGCGATGAAGTTCACGCCTCCGCCGCCCTCGTGCGGGCTGTCCGTGTTGAGCTTGACGACCACGCCGATCAGGACCGGCAGCACCGCCAGGATCCCCAGCAGCACCTTGGTGCGCATCCGGCGGAAGGTCAGGTGCAGCTCGTTGCGGAACAGCGCCAGGAAGCCGGCCGCGGTCTGCGGGCGCCGCCCGACGGCGACCGCCGGCACCCCGGAGGCCGTGGACCCGGACGCCGTGGCCCCGGGCAGCGTCGCCCCGGACGGCGCCGTCTCAGCCTGCGACATCGAAGCCCTCCCCGGTCAGCGCCACGAAGGCGTCCTCCAACGTGCCCCGCTCCAGTCCGAACCCGTGCACCCGCACCCCGGCCTCGACCAGCGCCGCGCACAGCTTCGGCAGCGCCTCCTCGACCGGCGCACCGGCGGCGCCGGTCGTGCCGAGCTCGCCGTCCACCCGCCCGTCGCCGGGCACCAGGGCCAGCACGCCGCGCGCGGCCAGCACCTCGGCGGCCTGCGCCACGTCCGGCGTGCGGACCACCAGCCGGCCCTGGGCCCGTGCGGCCAGCTCGGCGACGGTGCCCTGCACCAGCAGTCGGCCGCGGGACATCACCGCCGCGTGGGTGCAGACCTGCTCGATCTCGTCCAGCAGGTGCGAGGAGAGGAACACCGTGGTGCCCTCGGCCGCGACCTCCCGCACCAGCGCCCGGATCTCGCGCATGCCCTGCGGGTCCAGCCCGTTGGTCGGCTCGTCCAGCACCAGCAGCTCGCGGGGCTGCAGCAGGGCCGCGGCCAGGCCGAGCCGCTGCTTCATGCCGAGCGAGTACGCGCGGGCCTTCTTGCCGGCGGCGGCGCTCAGCCCGACCCGTTCCAGCGCGTCGTCCACCCGCCCGCGCCGGGTCCGCGGGTCCGCGGTCGGGTCGGCGGCGTCGAAGCGGATCAGGTTGTCCCGGCCGGTGAGGAAGCCGTACAGCGCGGGGCCCTCGATCAGTGCGCCGACCCTCGGCAGCACGGTGGCGACGGACTGCGGCATCGGCTCGCCGAGGACGGCCGCCGAGCCCGAGGTGGGGGCGATCAGGCCCATCAGCATCCGGATGGTGGTGGTCTTGCCGGAGCCGTTCGGGCCGAGGAAGCCGAAGACGGAGCCGCGCGGCACGGTCAGGTCCAGGCCGTCCACGGCGAGCTGGCCGCCCCGGAAGCGCTTGGTCAGGCCGCGGGTCCTGATCACGTCGTCGGTGCCGGTGTCCGAAGGGGCCGGTGAGGCGGGGGAGGAGGGGGGAGCGGGGGAAGCGGGAACCGGGGCCGGGCGCTGCTCGGCGCCCGGGCCCCCGGCCGACTCCGTAACGTCCCCCGTTACGGGAGCCTTGGTCATCCGTCAGTTCACCCCGGCGGCGTGCTGCAGCACCGGCAGGGTCACCGCACCGGCGAAGACCCGGCCGTCGTCGGTGACCAGGACGTTCACCACCTTGGTGCTGATCAGCGTGCCCCCGTTGACGGGCTTGCCGAGCGACTTCACCAGCGCCTGCGGGTTCAGCGCCGGGCCGCGGTCGCCGTGCTTGCCCTGCTTGCCCTGCGTGCCGTCGGTCTTCGGCGCCTCGACGGTGCCGTCGGGAAGCTTCGCGGACACCACGGCCGTCCAGCCCTCGCCGACCACGTTCACGCCGTCGTGGCCCCGGCCGGCCTCGCCCTTGCCGGCGTTCTCCCCGCCGGCCCGGCCCTTCCCGGCGGCGTCCTCGCCACCGGCGCCCGGCGCGGATCCCCCGCCGGCCTTCTGCTCCGTCACCTTGGCGCCCTTGGGCACGGTGAAGTCGAAGGTCTTGCCGGCCGGCTTGGCGAAGGACACGTCGGTGAAGCGGACGTCCAGCACCGTCGAGCCGTCGACGCCCTTGACCACCACGGCGAGCGGCACGCCGTTCTCGGCGGCCACCGAGATCCGGACCTCGGCGACGGTCGAACCCGGCTGGGTGGGCTTGACGCTCAGCTGGTACGCCTTCTGCCCGGCCACGTTGGCGGTGCCGGAGACGGTGACCGCGGTGGTGCCCGCGCTCCCGGTCAGGAACTGCCGGGCCGCCTCCTGCGGGGTGGTCGGCACGCCGGTCAGCGGCGCCCCCGGGTGCGCGCCCCCGGTGCCGGCGGCGTGCCGGGCGGCCTGGCCGGTCAGGTGCAGGGCCGTGTTGGTGGTGCTGTCCCAGGCCCAGGCCTGGTCGCCGTTGTGCACGACGGTGTAGCCGGACATGTTCTCCAACAGGTCCACCCGCTGGCGGTCCGGGCCGTCCACCGCGATCCGCAGGGTCTGGTCGCCGCCGAGCAGCCCGAGCAGCTTGGCCTGGGGATCGGCCGCGGAGGAGTCCCCGCCGCCGCGCCCGGCCGCCGCGCCGATCCCGCCCGCCGCCGCCCCGAGCAGCTGGGTCGGCAGGCCGAGGTCGGTGGAGACGGACACCGTGCCGGAGAGGGTCTGCGCCTCGGAGCCCAGCGCCTTGGCCACCACCTGTTCCGCGGTCAGGGTGGGCAGGTCGGGCGGGGAGTCGGCGGCCAGCGCGGGCACCAGCCCGATCCCGGTGGCGATCACCGCGGCGATGGCCAGCGGCACCCCGGCCCGGATCGCGGTGCGCCGCCGCGAGCGGTACGGCACGCCGCCGTCCACGCTGTCCCCCGCCGCCGTGTCATTGGTCATGGCGTCCTCAACTCCTCTACGAACGCGAGCGATTGGCTGTACCCCTCCATTAGAGGGCGCACCACCGGCGCCGTCATCGCCCTGCAGGGCCAGTTCGGGGTAAACCTCCCGGGTACATCGACCCTGAGACGCCCTCAGGGTTGACTCCTCCCGACGTACCACACCTGGCGTAGGGTCGCGCCATGGACGGAACCGCCGTGGACGCAAGCACCCCCCCGACCGCGAACGCGATGCGCCGTGCCCTGCGCCGCGCCCGGGACGGCGTCGCCCTCGACGTGACCGAGGCCGCCGTGCTGCTCCGGGCCAGGGGCGAGGACCTGGCGGACCTCTGCGCGAGCGCCGCCCGGGTCCGCGACGCCGGACTGGCGGCCGCCGGTCGCCCCGGCGTCATCACCTACTCCAAGAGCGTCTTCATCCCGCTCACCCGGCTGTGCCGCGACCGGTGCCACTACTGCACCTTCGCCACCGTCCCCGGCCGGCTGCGCCGGGACGGCCACGGGATGTTCATGTCCCCCGACGAGGTCCTGGACGTCGCCCGGCGCGGGGCCGAACTCGGCTGCAAGGAAGCCCTGATCACCCTCGGCGACAAGCCCGAGGACCGCTGGCCCGAGGCCCGCGAGTGGCTGGACGCGCACGGCTACGACGACACCATCGCCTACGTCCGGGCGATGTCCGTCCGCATCCTGGAGGAGACCGGCCTGCTGCCGCACCTCAACCCCGGGGTGCTGAGCTGGACGGACTTCCAGCGGCTCAAGCCGGTGTCCGCCTCGATGGGCATGATGCTGGAGACCACCGCCACCCGGCTGTGGAGCGAGCCCGGCGGCCCGCACCACGGCTCGCCCGACAAGGAACCGGCCGTCCGGCTGCGGGTGCTGGAGGACGCCGGGCGCAGCTCCGTCCCGTTCACCAGCGGCCTGCTGATCGGCATCGGCGAGACGTACGCGGAGCGCGCCGAGTCGCTGTTCGCGCTGCGCCGGATCTCCCGGGCGTACCACGGCGTCCAGGAGCTGATCCTGCAGAACTTCCGTGCCAAGCCGGACACGGCGATGCGCGGCATGCCCGACGCCGAACTCGACGAGCTGGTCGCCACGGTGGCGGTGGCCCGGCACCTGATGGGCCCGACCGCCTGCCTGCAGGCGCCGCCGAACCTGGTGGACGGCGAGTACGAGCGGCTGATCGCGGCCGGTGTCGACGACTGGGGCGGCGTCTCCCCGCTCACCCCCGACCACGTCAACCCCGAGCGCCCCTGGCCGCAGATCGAGCGGCTCGCGGAGCGCTCCGCGGCGGCCGGCTTCGAGCTGCGCGAGCGGCTCGCGGTCTACCCCGAGTACGTGCGGCGCGGCGAGCCCTGGCTCGACCCGCGGGTGCTGCCGCACGTGCGGGCGCTGGCCGACCCGGACACCGGGCTGGCGAATCCGGACGCGGTGGTCCGCGGCCTGCCCTGGCAGGAGCCCGAGGACCTGCCCGCCTCCTACGGGCGGACCGACCTGCACACCGCCGTCGACACCGAGGGCCGCACCGGTGACCGCCGGGCCGACTTCGAGGACGTCTACGGCGACTGGGAGGTGCTGCGCGAGCAGGTGCTCGCCGAGGGCGCGCCGGAGCGGCTCGCCGGGGACCTGCGCGAGGCGCTGGCCGTCGCCGCCGACGACCCGACGCGGCTGACCGACGACCAGGCACTGGCCCTGTTCCACGCCGACGGCCCGGCCCTGGACGCGCTGTGCCGGATCGCCGACGACGTCCGCCGCGCCGCCGTCGGGGAGGACGTCACCTACTGCGTCACCCGGAACATCAACTTCACCAACGTCTGCTACACCGGCTGCCGCTTCTGCGCCTTCGCCCAGCGCCGCACCGACGCCGACGCCTACACGCTGTCGCTGGAGCAGGTCGCCGACCGGGCCGCGCAGGCCTGGGAGGTCGGCGCCACCGAGGTCTGCATGCAGGGCGGCATCCACCCGGACCTGCCGGGCACCGCCTACTTCGACATCGCCCGTGCGGTGAAGGAACGGGTGCCCGGCATCCACGTGCACGCCTTCTCGCCGATGGAGGTGGTCAACGGCGCGACGCGCACCGGGCTCTCGGTGCGCGACTGGCTGCAGCGGGCCAAGGAGTCCGGCCTGGACACCATCCCGGGCACCGCGGCGGAGATCCTGGACGACGAGGTCCGCTGGGTGCTCACCAAGGGCAAGCTGCCCGCCGCCACCTGGGTCGAGGTGGTCACCACCGCGCACGAGCTGGGCATCCGCTCCTCGTCGACCATGATGTACGGGCACGTGGACACCCCGCGGCACTGGCTGGGGCACCTGCGGCTGCTCGCCGAGGTCCAGCAGCGCACCGGCGGCTTCACCGAGTTCGTGACGCTGCCGTTCATCCACACCAACGCGCCGGTCTACCTGGCCGGGATCGCCCGGCCCGGCCCGACCGCCCGGGACAACCGCGCGGTGGTCGCGATGGCCCGGCTGCTGCTGCACCCGCACATCCCCAACATCCAGACCAGCTGGGTCAAGCTGGGCGCCGAGGGCGCGGCGGAGATGCTGCGCTCGGGGGCCAACGACCTGGGCGGCACGCTGATGGAGGAGACCATCTCGCGGATGGCCGGTTCGGCGTACGGGAGTTACAAGTCGGTGCGGGACCTCCAGGCGATCGCCGAGGCGGCCGGTCGGCCGCACCGCCAGCGCACCACCACCTACGGGGAGGTGCCGGCCGAGCGCCGGGCCGCGGCGCTGGCCTCGGACGGGCACCTGCCGAAGCTGCTGCCGGTCCTGGACTGACGGCCGTCCCCGGCCCGCCCCGGGGTCCCCGGCCCGCGGGGCCGGCCGGCGGCCCCCGGAACCCGGGTCGGCACCGGTGGCGTCCACCGGTGTGACGGCCGGGGCCGGCCGCCACGGCCGAGGGGGGCGCGGTGGGAACGCCAGGGGGCACGAAGGACGCGGTGGAGCGCCGGGCCGACCGGGACGGCGCCGGCTGGTGGTGGGCGGTGGCGGCGGCGGTGCCGGTGGGGGTGCTGGCGTTCGCGCTCACCACCTACGCGGACGAGGCGGGCCGGGACGTCTCCTGGGACCCGTGCCACCCGGTGGGCCCGCCCGGGTCGATCGTGGCCGCGGCGATCGGCGCCCCGGTGCTGAGCCTGGTGGCCACGGTGGCGACGGTCCGGGCCGCGGTGGTCTCCGAGCGGCGGCCGGGCCTGCGGCTCTCCGCGGTCGTGGTCGCCGGCATCGTGGGCTTCCTCGGGCTGCTGGAGACCACCGCCGCGGTGGGCGTCCTGGGCCAGGACGGCACCTGCCCGCGCTGAACGGCCGCGGGCGTACCGCTCGCCGAGCACGTCGGCGTCCACGGCGGAGGCACCGGCCGGGAGGCGGTCGAGGGTGGCCGGCCGTGGCCGCGGGACGGCTGATCGGCAACAGTCTGTTGAAGTGCTGGTGTGCGAGGGATCCCGTCGATACGTTCGGACCTTCGAATACAGTGCCAGGGCGCGACCGGCCGTGCCCCGCGCAGCCCCCACCCCGAGGAAAGGCGCCCCGTCGTGATGCCACTGTGGTCACGCGCCCAGCAGCAGGACTTCCGCAGCCGGGTGCGGGGCTGTCTGCTCGGCGGCGCCATCGGTGACGCGCTCGGCGCCGGCGTCGAGTTCGAGCCGCTCGAGAAGATCCGCGCCCAGTACGGGGCCGCCGGCGTCACCGGCTACGTCCCCGCGTACGGGCGCACCGGCGCCGTCACCGACGACACCCAGCTCACGCTGTTCACCGTCGACGGCCTGATCCGCGCCCACATCCGCCGCGACACCGGTAGCTGGCACCCGCCCACCGACCTGCACCTGGCCTACCTGCGCTGGGCCGCCACCCAGCACGACTGGGGCCCCGACGAGCGCCGCCCCGACCTCGGCTGGCTCGGCCGCGAGGAGTGGCTGTACGCCCGGCGCGCCCCCGGTCAGGGCTGCCTGACCGGCCTCACCGGGCCCGACGGCGAGCGCCTCGGCACCGTGGAGCGGCCCAAGAACCCGCACTCCAAGGCCTGCGGCACGGTGGTCCGGGCGGCGCCGTTCGGGCTGCTCACCACCTGGGAGCCCGGCCTGGTGTTCCAGCTCGCCGTGGAGTGCTCGGTGCTCACCCACGGCCACCCCACCGGCTACCTCGCGGCGGGCGCGTTCGCGGTGATCGTCCAGAGCGTCGCCCGCGGCGGCACGCTGGAGGAGGGCGTCCACCTGGCGCTGGCCCTGCTCTCCGAGCGGCAGGCGCACGAGGAGACCACCGCCGCGCTGCGGGCCGCGCTGGACGCCGTCCGGGCCGGCGAGCCGTCCGCGGACCGGGTGGAGGCCCTGGGGGAGGGGTGGGTCGCCGAGGAGGCGCTGGCGATCGCGGTCTACTGCGCGCTGGTCGCGCACGACGTGCGCTCGGGCCTGCTGCTGGCCGTCAACCACTCCGGGGACAGCGACTCCACGGGGGCGGTCTGCGGCAGTCTGCTCGGAGTGCTGCACGGCGACACCGCGCTGCCGCCCGGGCTGGTGGCCGGGCTGGAGGGCCGCGGCGCGATCCTCGAACTCGCCGACGACTTCGTGCTGGAACTGATGCACGGCGCCGAACTGCACGACCCGCGGAGCCCGGAGGGTTCGGCCTGGGCGGTCCGGTACCCCGTGGTGCGCTGACCCCGGGTCGGATGCGGCCCCGCGGTGGGGCGTCGCGGGCCGCCGGGAACGGCAGTTGCCCGTAGCGTCGGCCGCCGCCACCGGGCGACGGGCACCGCTACGGGCAACTGGGCCGAGCACGGAGCCGGATCAGAACCCGCCGAACACCCCCGCCGCCGCGGCGCTGGCGAACGCGTTCCAGGCCTCGGTGGAGAAGTGCAGACGTGGTCCCTGAGGGTCCTTCGAGTCCCGTACCGCCACCGCCCCCGCGGCCGGCGTGGCGATCTCGACACAGGCGCCGTTGCCGCCGCTGTGACTGCTCTTGCGCCAGCGGGTTCCGTGCTCGGAGGTGCTCATCAGTGGTATCCCTCTTCAATCTCAGCTATCAGTGACCGGCTCTCCGCCACGCCGAGCGCCGCCGCCCTCAGGTAGTCGTACAGACCGGTATAGCGGCGCACGTCGGCCTCCTTCTCCAGGTAGAGATCGCTCGTCACCCCTTCGAAGTAGACAACCGTGGAATCGGCTGACTCGGGGAACTCGAGCAGGGAGAATGTCCCGGTCATGCCGGGATGGGCGCCGTGCGAGAACGGGATCACCTGGATGGTGATGTTCGGACGCTGGCTCAGCTCCATCATGTGCTTGAGCTGCTGGGCCATCACCTCGCGGCTGCCGACCTCGCGCCGCAGCACCGCCTCGTCTATGACGGTCCACAGGCTGCCCAGCTGGTTCTCGCCCTGGACGCGGTCCTGGCGCTTCATCCGGACCTGCACCCTGCGCTGCACGGCGAGGGCGTCGGTGTCCGGCTGGGTGCCCTCGACGACGGCCTGGGCGTACTGCTCGGTCTGCAGCAGCCCGGGGACGAAGGAGGACTCGTAGGCGCGGATCGAGGAGGCCTCGGCCTCCAGCCCGATGTAGACGCTGTACGGGGTCGGCATGTCGTTGAAGTCGTGCCACCAGCCGCGCTGGCGGGACTCCTTGGCCATCTCCATCAGGCTGGCGCGCATCTGTTCGTCGTTCACGAGGTAGACGTCGCAGAGGTCGCGGACGTCCCGCTGGCTGATGCTGCGGCGGCCGTTCTCCAGGCGGCTGATCTTCGACTGGGAGACCATCAGCCGGCCGGCCACCTCCTCCGCGGTCATCCCGAGCCCCTCGCGGAGCTTGCGCAGTTCCGAGCCGAGACGTCGGCGGCGCACGGTGGGATTGATGTTGGCGGACACGTCGACCTCCGGCCGGACCTCTGGTGATCGTTGGAACGGCAGCCCTCGGAACACTTCGGACATTGGGACCAACCCCCCTGACTCGGAGCAGCATGTCACCTTGGGCCAGGTCGGCGCCGGGGAATCACAGCAGCGCAGTAGAACAGATCGTCGGAAAAGCACTTCTGTGAGACGGCGAGGGCCGGCCCGTGGTAATGCGGCTCAACGGCTCGGACTCATCTTGCTACTTGTCTACCCCGGCGGCGCACGTGCCGGTGGCACATGCGAGGACAGGCTCCGCCGGACGTCCCCCGGTGCGGGCCGTGGCGGGCTCGCCGGGGGACGGCAGAGGGGCGGTCACCGCGCGACTTCCGTCGCGGGGCGACCGCCCCTCCGTGCTCTCTGGTGGCGCGGGTGGTGCGGGTGGTGCGTCGGGTCGCTCAGCGCCGTCGGGCGGCGTGTGCGCGGTGGCACGCGCCGCCGGGCGCGAGGCCGGGCGTGTCGTGCGTGTGGTGCGGGCCCTGCGGATGGTGCGTGCGCCGCGGACGGTGCCCGCCGCGCACCGGGCCCGGACCGGTCACCGCCCCGGTCCGCGTGCCGCCCGCCGGGGCGGCGGACCCGCTCAGCGGACGCCGACCCTGGACGCGGCGACCCGCCCGCCGGAGCCCCGGCCCGCCGCACGGGCGGTGGAGCGGCCGGTGGCGGTCGCGGAGCCCTGGGACGAACGGTTCTGCTGAGCCGGCAGGCCGTTCTGCACGTCCATCACGGCGTGCGCGACCATCCCGCCCAGCGGGTCGTACCGGATCAGGTCGCGCAGCCGCGACCGCGACGAGCGGCCCTCGTTGCCCGGGTACAGGTGCTTGCCCAGGCCCACCGAGTGCGCCAGCGCGGCCAGCGCGGCCGTCCGCGGGTCCGGCGGCACGCCGGTCCGGATCGCGGTGTCCAGCCGTTGCTTGATCGCGGCGTTGGTGCAGTCCTCCGACGCCTGGTAACGGGTCGTCGGCAGCACCCCGCACACCTGGCCCGGCACGGCCGTGACCATGCCGCAGCGCTCCAGGTGCGCCAGGTACGTCTGCCGCAGCCCCAGCCGGGGCCCGCCGATCCAGTGCGCCGCACGGACCGGACTGCCGCGTCGGCGCAGCAGCTCCAGTGCGTGGTCCAGCGTCGGGTCGCCGGTCGGCCGTGCGAGCACGACGGCGATCCGGTCTCCCTCAGGTACGATCCGTCCGGCCAGGGACAGCTCGACGAGCTGCGCCCCGGCGAGTCCGAGGTCGAGGGTCTGCGGCTGCGCCGTGGTACCCGTGGTCGGGTCCAAAGCGAGCAGCAAGAGTTCCTCGGGAACAGTTCTGCGGCTCTTGCCCATCCAAGCCTCCCCGCGTGGATGAGAGACAGGGTGACGCCTCTCACACGGGCTTGTCGAGTACGCCTCCGAATCGTGACCTTGCGGTGAAGGCGGGGAACCGGGAACGGCGGGCCCTGCGTCTGACCGGTGAACAGACCGCGGTACGGCCGTGCGGCGGCAATAAGGGCCGGTCGGGCGGGGTGTGTGCGGCGGGATCGGCCGCCGGTGGCGGAGACTGTACAGGTACACGGGGCGGGGCGTCGGCTTCCCGAAATCGGGTCTGCCGGTGCCCCGCCGGGCGTTGAGGAGGCTGGGATACGTGGGCGAGTCCCCCGACAGGGTGCTGAGGGACGGCGAGCGGGCGCAGGAGCGCGAACGCGAGGGGGCCGGGGCGGCCGCCGGCACCGGTGCGGACCCGGACGGCAGCACCGACCGGGAGGCCGCCCCCGCGGCGGGTGACACGCCCGGGGCGGGGGCCAAGCGCGGCTCGACCGTACAGCTCCGTGTCCGGGATGTGGACAGCAGGACCACGATGCTGCGGCTCCCGGTGGACAACGCGACCACCGCGCTGCGGCTGCCCCCGGAGCCGGCCGAGCCCTCGGACGACGGGAGTTCCGGAGACGGGGCCGGGGAGACCGACGACGCGTCGGCCGACGGCGTCACGGAGGAGAAGGCCGGGCGCCCGGCCGGCGCCGACCCGCGTCTCGCCATCCGGACGGGCGCGACGAAGCCCGCGAAGGCGGCTTCGAAGCCGGCGGAGCCGGTCGCGGAGTCCGCGGCGGAGGCCGGAGCGGAGGGCGACACGCCGAATCCCGGCGCGCCCGCCGGGGCCACCCGGGCCGCGGAGCCGACGGCGGCCGAGGCCGACGGGGCCGACGCGGCCGATCCGAAGGCCGAGACCGACGGGGCCGCCGCGGCGACCGAAGCCGCCGGGGCCCCCGAAGCCGACCGGGCCGCCGGACCCGCCCCGAGCGCGGTGCCCGCCCGGCCGGTGCGGCTCGCCAAGCCCGCCGAGCCCGCCAAGCCCGCCCGGGCCGAGGAGCCGGAGAAGCCCGTGCCGCTGCGCGCCGCGGGCTCCTCGGCCGGCACCGTGCCCGAGCCCCCGGCGCCCGGCCCGCTGCCCGAGCCGGCCCCCGTCCCCGAACCGGAGCCCGAGCCGCACCCGGCGCCCAAGCCCCTGCCGGAACCCGAGCCGGCCCCGGAGCCGCTGCCGAAGCCGGCCCCCGCTCCCGCGCCCCGGCCCGCCCCGGCGCCGAGCCCGCTGCCCCGGCCCGACCCGCAGCCGGTGCCGCCCGTCCCGCCGCTGCCGGGGCCCGAGCCGCTGCCCGCCCCGGAGCCGCTGCCCTCGCCGGAGAACACCGCCGAGGCGATGGACGTGCTGGCCACCCTCAACGCGCGCCCGGTCTCGCCGCTGCGCCGCGCGCTCAAGCGGGTGACCATCTGGACGGTCTTCCTGGCCGTCGTGCTCGGCGCGGTCGTGGTGGCCCAGCTGCTGCGCCCGCTGCCGGACGCCAAGGTCCGGATGAGCGTCGCGGGCAGCTACGGCTTCTCCGGCGACCCGCTCGACCTCGCCTGGCCCGCCAAGGGCCAGTCCGCGGCCGAGGTGGTCGGCGTCGGCAGCCTCGGCAGCTCCGGTCAGGAGACGCCGGCGTCGATCGCCAGCGTCACCAAGGTGATGAACGCCTACCTGGTCCTGCAGAAGTTCCCGCTGAAGAAGGGCGAGAGCGGCCCGAAGATCACCGTCGACAAGCAGGCCGCGCAGGAGTCCGGCAACCTCGACGAGTCGCGGGTGCCGCTGACCGAGGGCCAGGTGCTGACCGAGTACCAGGCCCTGGAGCTGCTGATGCTGCCGTCTGCCAACAACGTGGCCCGGCTGCTCGCCCGCTTCCACTCAGGCTCCGAGGAGGCGTTCGTCAAGCTGATGAACGACACCGCGGCCAAGTTCGGGATGGGCAACACCACCTACGCCGACCCGGCGGGCTACAACGCGGACACCAAGTCCACCGCCAAGGACCAGCTGAAGCTGGCCGAGCAGGTCATGCAGGACGAGATCTTCCGGCAGATCGTGTCCACCCCGGACACCACCTTCGGCAACCAGAAGATCAACAACACCAACAACCTGATCAACCCGAAGACCGGCGTCATCGGCGTGAAGACCGGGTCCAGCACCCCGGCCGGCGGCTGCCTGATGTGGGCCGCCTACAAGGAGGTCGGCGGGGTGAAGCGACTGATCCTCGGCGTCACCCTCGGCCAGCCGGCCACCTCCGCGGCTCCGGGCGACGGCATCCTGCCCACCGTGCTGAAGGTCAGCGGCAAGCAGATCCAGGCCGCGCAGACCGGGCTGACCGGCCAGACCGTGGTGAAGAAGGGCGACGTCGTCGGCACGGTGGACGACGGCCTCGGCGGCAAGGTCCCGGTCGTGGCGACCAAGGACCTCGTGGTGGCCGGCTTCCCCGGCGTCACCGGCACGGTCACCCTGGACACCGGCAAGGTCGGCCACACCGCCAAGGCCGGCCAGCAGGTCGGCACGCTGCGGGTCGGCGCGGGCGACGACCGGGTGGAGGTCCCGGTGGCCCTCCAGACGGACCTCAACCCGCCGTCCATCCAGTCCAGGCTCGTCCGCGTGCTCTGAGCCGCCCGCTCCGGGCCGCGCCCCGCGCGGCGGTCCGGGGCCCACGAGACGCCCGAGGGGGAGCCGGTCGGTCCGGCTCCCCCTCGGGCGTCTCCACACGGCCGCGGCCCGTCGCGCCGGACGTCCCGGCGTGGCGCACGCCCTAGCTGTCGCGGTCGAGCAGCGCGACGGTGAACCCGCCGACCGGCGTCACCTGGTCCGGTGTGCCGTACCGGGCCCGCAGCGCCTGCGCCTCGTCGTCCGGGACGGCCGTGAGCGGGTCCCGGGTGTCGCCGAGCACCAGCAGCCAGATCCGCGCGCCCTGCCCCAGGCAGGAGGCCGGCAGGTCGCAGACCGCGGGCGACAGGTCCTCCGCGTCGTCGGCGCTCTGCGCGACGAACACCGGGTACGGGTGGACGTCCGACGGGAGGTAGTAGCTCACCCCCGGCCAGACCATCGCCCAGGACTGGTCGCCCAGCGGGGCCGCCATGCCGTCCCCGGCGCGGTAGCCGGCCGCGATCACCGCGGCGGCCGCCCGGAACGGCTCCTCCGAGCCGTTGTGCGAGCCCACGTAGCGCACCGCGGGCTGTTTCGGCAGCGCCGCCGCGGCCGGGACGGCCAGCATCCCCACGGCCAGCGCCCCCGCAGCCACCCGGGCCCCCGAGCGGAGGCGCAAGCGCCCGGCCAGGCCCGTCGCGAAGCCGTACGCCGCGCCGACCCCGCCACCGGCCAGCACCGCCCAGGCCGGCATCGTGAAGAGCAGGTACCGCTCGATGAAGTACGAGGTGTCGCCCTGCGACACCACCCACACGCCCACCACCGGCAGCTCCGCGAGCAGCAGCGCCTGCCAGGCCTGCACCCGCCGGCCGGGCAGCAGCAGCGCGGGCAGCGCCAGCACCGCGAATGCGTAGAACACCAGGTGCGAGCCGAACAGGTGCTCGCCGAAGTGCAGCAGGCCGCCCGCCGACGGCTTCTCGATCCAGCCCAACTGCCTGTCCGACTGCCGGCTGCCCAGCAGCACCACCGGCAGCACCGGCAGGGCGGCCACCAGCACCGCCAGCGGGTACCGCCACAGCAGCCGCCGGTCCACCGACCCGCGGGTGCGCCACAGGTGCAGCAGCACCAGCGCGGCCTGGCCGGCCACCGTGCTGAACGAGATCAGGTGGCCGGCTCCGGCCAGCGCCATCGCCACGCAGTACGGCGCCCAGCGGCGCCAGGTCGGCTGCTCCAGGGCCCGCAGCAGGAACCAGGTGGCCGCCGCGATCGCGCAGGTCACCAGTGCGTAGGCGCGGGCCTCCTGCGCGTACCGGGAGACCTCCGGCGGCACCGTGAAGAGCAGCCCCGCGCCGACGGCCGCCACCCGGTTGCCGAACATCCGCTCGGCGGTCAGCGCCACGAACGCGGCCGCCCCGGCCATGGCCAGCACGGACGGCATCCGCAGCGCCACCGTCGAGTCGCCGAACACCGCCGTCCAGACGTGCATCACCAGGTAGTAGGCGCCGTTGCTGGCGTCTATGTGCTGGAGCAGCCGCAGCAGGTCGCCCAGCGACCGGGTGGCCACCGTCCAGGTCGCCATCTCGTCCCGCCACAGATCCGGCGTCCCCAGCCGGTACCCGCCCACCGCCAGCATGACCACCGCGGGCCACAGCCACACCTGCCCCAGCAGTCGGACCACCGGGCGCCCAGCAGGTCTCATCGGGTCCTTCGTCTCCTTCGTACGGCGGGCCGGCGGATCGAACACTTTCCCGCAGGCTACTTGACCCGCCCTGACGCCCCGTCGGCACCCGCGCTCACGGCCGCGCCGGCGCCGGCCCGGTGACCGGGCCGTCACGGACCGCGCGCGCACCGGACGCGCTCGGGACGCGCAGGGCGACTCCAGGGCACCCCTGGCCGGAACGGTCCAGGGACGTTTCCGGCCAGCCGGATTCCCTTCCACCACCGCTGAGCTGCGACGAAGCTAGTGATCGCCGCCAGGGAGCACCGCTCCGGACGGCGCCGGAGGAACCGTCACCGCGGGACGCGACCACCGGACCCACCCAGCCGTCGCACCCGTAGAAGAGGACACCGTCATGCTCCGCACCGTCATCGCCAAGGCCGCCGCGGTCGCCACCCTCACCGTCGTCGCCCTCGGCACCGCCGTCGCCGCCCAGGCCGCGACCGCCCCGCCGACCACCGCCGTGGTCGCCGGCGACATGATCTGGGGCTGACGGTCCGCGAGGACCCAGGAGCCCCGGGCCCCCGGAGGACCCGAGGGGCCGTGACGGCCGGCAGGCCGTAGGGCCGCACCACCCCGCCGCACCGCCTCGCCGCACGATCCGGAAGCCCCGGACCCCCGGAACCCGTCCGGACCCGACCCGACCGGCTGCTCCTGCAGGGCAGCCGTCCCCCGGGTCCGCACCCGGGCGCCGCACGCCGGTCTCCCGGCACCGCCGCGCCCCGAAGTCCCGGCACCGCCGCTCCGCGGCGTCACCGGTCGGCCGTTCCCGCAGGCCGGCCGACCGGACGCCCCGCACACAGCGCACCGCACGCCGCAAGCCGCGCGCACGGTCGCCCTCCGTCGTCGGGCCCCACCGCCACCGCGGCCGGGCCCAGTCACCAGCCTCCCCCCGCTCCCTCTGGAGATCCGTCATGCCCGTGAACCGCACCAAGCTCGCCAACGTCGCCATGGCCGGTGCCCTCGCCCTCGGCGCGGCCGTCTCGACCGTCTCGCTGACCACCCAGGCGCACGCCGTGGGCAGCTCCTCGGTCAACGGCGCGATCAGCCGGGACGAGATCATCGCCCGCGCCCAGAACTGGGTCGACCAGGGCGTGCCGTACAGCCAGAGCCTGTGGCACAGCGACAGCAACGGCTCCTACCGGCAGGACTGCTCCGGATTCGTCTCGATGGCGTGGCACCTCGGATCCAGCCGGGTCACCTCCACCCTCGACGACGTGTCCACCAAGCTCGGGAGCCTCGACGACCTGAAGCCCGGCGACATGATCGACAACATCAGCACGCACGTCGTGCTGTTCGCCGGCTGGACCGACGGCAGCCACAACACCGCCGTCATCTACGAGGAGCCGAAGCCCGGGCTGACCGCGCGCAAGACCACCTACTCGCGCAGCTACCTGATCTCCGGCGGGTACATGCCGTACCGCTACGACAACACCGTCGACAGCGCCCCGCTGCCGCCCAAGCAGAACGCCGTGGGCTGGGGCGCCCAGGTGGTGGTGAACGGCGGCGGCAACGTCTTCCACAGCACCCGCTCCTCCAACGGCACGTGGACCGGCTTCGGCAACGTCGAGAGCGCGGCCGGCGACATCGGCGGCGTCCAGTCCATCGCGGACGCCGGCATCAACGGGGACACCCACGTGCTCGCCGTCGGCGGCGACGGGAACATCTACCACACCATCCGCCACTCCGGCGGCTCCTGGGACCGCTTCAGCGACATCGGCCCGCAGACCAACCAGCTCGGCAGCGTCACCAAGGTCTCGGCGGTCTCGATCGGCGGCGACCTGCACGTCCTCGCGGTCGCCAACGGCAGGCTCTTCCACACCGCGCGCCTCGCCAACGGCACCTGGATGCACTTCGGCGACATCACCCCGGCGGGCGGCCCCGTGACCAGCGCCTCGGCGGCGAGCGTCAACGGCGTACTCCAGGTCGTGGCCGTCTCGGACGGCACCGTCCTCCACACCGTGCGCGCCGTCGACGGGAACTGGTCGGGCTGGGGCAACGCCTACGACGCCGCCGGGAACATCGGCCCCGCCCAGGACGTCGCCGTCGCCGGCACCGGTGCCGACGCGCAGATCGTCGTGGTGACCAACGACGGCCGGCAGTTCCACGGCGTCCGCTACGGCAACGGCAGCTGGCAGCAGTTCGCCGAGCTCGCCCCTGTGATCGGCTCGTTCACCGCCAACCGGGTCAGCGCCGCCAACGTCGACGGAGAGTTCCAGGCCGTCTTCATCACCAACGACGACCGGATCATGCACACCATCCGGGACGGTGCCGGCAGCTGGGACCCGGCGGCCCCGATCCAGCTGAACGGCGTCAGCGGCAACCACTACGCCGTCTCCATCGGCGGCACCTACAACTGACCGTCCCGCCCGCCGGACCCACCCGCCGGCCCACCGCCGCCGCTCACCCGCGGTGGGCCGGCACCCCGCCGCCCACGCTCACCGTCGCGCCGCTCGCCGCCGCTCACGCCCCGCCGCGCGACGCCGCCGCTCAGGCCCCGCCGCTCCGCCCGCCCCCGGCTCCGTCCCGCGCGAGCCGTCCCCCTCCGAGAAAGAGGACCCGATGTCCCGCGCACCCCGCCGCCGCGCAGCCGCGCTCACCCTCACCGCGCTGGCCGCCCTGACCCTCTCCACGGTCGCCACCGGCTCCGCCCAGGCCGCCTCGGTGGCCACCTGGGACCGCGTCGCACAGTGCGAGAGCAGCGGAAACTGGAGCTACTACAAGGCCGGTTGGCAGTTCTACGGCGGTCTGCAGATCACCAAGAGCACCTGGGAGGCCTTCGGCGGAACCCAGTACGCACCGCTGCCGCACCAGGCCACCAAGCAGCAGCAGATCATGACGGCGGAGCGGATCCTGGCCGGCCAGGGCACCGGCGCCTGGCCGAGCTGCAACGCGGGCCTGGGCAGCGACCACGCCGACCCGTACCCGGGGCCGACCACCCCCGTCAGCAAGGCCGGCGACCTGTACCACGCGACCCGCCTCGCGGACGGCAACTGGACGTCCTTCAGCCCGCTGAACGGCTACGGCGGCGCCGCCTTCTTCAACGGCACCCAGGACGCCATCGCGGCCACGCCGGACGGGTCGACCCAGACGCTGGCCACCGGCGCGGACGGGAACCTGTACCACACCGCCCGCTACACGAACGGCTCCTGGACGGGCTGGGCGCCGGTGGACGGCTACGCGGGCGCCGCGCGGTTCGCCGCCCAGGGCGAGGCGATCGTCGGCATGTCGAACGGCGACAGCCAGCTGATGGCCATCGGCAAGGACGGGAAGATCTACCACAACGCCCGCTACGCCTCCGGCAGCTGGCAGGGCTGGGCGCAGGTCGGCGACTGGGGCGCCCAGAAGATCGCGGCCGCCAGCCTGCCGGACGGCAGCATGCAGGTGCTGATCGTCGGCTACGACGGCAACGTCTACCACAACGTCCGTTCCGTGAGCGGCTCCTGGCAGGGCTGGAACGCCGTCGCCGGCTTCGGAGCGGACACCTTCCAGGCGAAGGACGTCGCGATAGCCGGCCTGCCCAACGGTGACGCGCAGCTGCTGGCCTCCGGCAGCGACGGCAAGCTCTACCACAACATCCGCCTCGCGAGCGGCTCCTGGCAGGGCTGGGGCGCCGTGGACGGCTTCGGCGGCGCGGCGGGCTTCCAGGCCTCCAGCTTCGCGATCAGCGGCATGCCGAGCGGTGACACCCAGCTGATCGCGGTCGGCAACGACGGCAAGGTCTACCACAACGCCCGCTACGCCTCCGGCACTTGGCAGGGCTGGTGGAACACCGCCTTCGCCGGGCAGAAGGTCTCCATCGCCGGCATGCCGGACGGCGGGGCCCAGATGGTCGTCTCCCGGGGCTGACCCGCCCCGCGGTGGCCCGTCGGGTACGACCGCAGACCGCGGCGGCCGGTGGCACGCCCGGACCGCCGAGCGCAAGATCACGTACCCGCCGCCCGGCCGTCGCCCGACCCGCTACACTGGCCCCGTGACGGCTTGCCCTCGGGCCGGCCGCCAAGGATCCGCCAACGGGACGCAGCCGCTCCCCGGCGGATCCCGCCTCAGTAGCTCAGGGGATAGAGCACGGCTCTCCTAAAGCCGGTGTCGCAGGTTCGATTCCTGTCTGGGGCACGACGCAGGACGCAGAAGAGGCCCAGGCCGGAGGGTGAATCCCCTCGGACCTGGGCCTTCGCCGTTCCGTGCCCCCGTCGTGCCGTGCCCCAGTCGTGCCCCAGCCGTGCCGGTCCGGTCCGGCGGACGGTTCAGGCCAGGGTGAAGCGGTGGCGCGCTGCGGCGGGGCGTCCGCCGGCCAGGGCGAGGTCGGCCAGCAGCGTCTCGGTCTCCCGGACGGTCCGCAGCACCACCGGGTCGAGGTCGACGACGACGAGTTCGCGGCCGTCCTCGCCCGCCTCGGCGAGCAGTCGGCCGTCCGGCGCCCAGACCGCGCTGCCGCCGCAGGTGTGCCAACCGCCGGTGTGGCCGATGTGGTTGGCGAGCACGGTGTAGAGCGTGTTGTCGAGCGCGCGGGCGGGGAACCAGGTGCGGGACTCGTGGTGGCCGTGGCCCACGCTGAACAGGGCGCCCACCAGGTAGGCGTGGCAGCCGTCCAGGGCCGCGGCGCGGGCGTCCTCGGGGAAGCCCGAGTCGTAGCAGACGCCGAGGCCGAGCCGCCAGCCGTCCAGCTCCAGCGTGCAGCCGGTCGTCCCGGGGCGGAAGTGGTCGCGCTCGGCCTTGAACAGGAACTGCTTGTCGTAGCGGGTGACGAAGCCGCCGTCCGGGCCGATGACGAGGGCGGAGATGCGCAGGTCGGCACCGTCCTGCACGGCGGCGCCGACGATCGCGGCGGTGCCCGTCGCGCGGCAGGCGTCGGCGACCGGCGCGAGCCGCGGGTCGGCGGGCTGGACGGCGTGGGTGAGCGGGTCCGAGGTGATCAGCCCGATCTCGTAGCCGGCGAGGAACTTCTCGGCGAACAGCACCAGGCGGGCGCCGGCCCGGGCGGCCTCGCGGATCAACTCGGCCGCCTGGGCGGCGTTGGCGGCGATGTCGCCGGCCACGGCCCGGGCCTGGACGGTGGCGATCCGCAGCGGCCGCTCCGGGTACCCGCACTCGGTGGGGTGGCTGGCGGGGGCGGCGGGCGCGGCGTTCATGACCGTCACGCTAGCGGACGGTGGCGTTCGTATTCCGGACGCAGGTGCCCGTGTGTGCCGGCGGGTCGGCGCGGTGGTGGCGGGGTGGGCCGGCGAGGGGGTGGGCCGGCGAGGGGGCGGGCCGGTGGCCCGGTGGGGGATCGGTGGCGGGCGGTGGGCGGCCGGCGTGCGCGGGTGACGCCGGGGCAGCGGCACCACCACCCGCACACCGTGACGTGTGCTCAGCGGCCGGGCGTCAGCGGCTCCGCCCGGGCGGGTGCGTCAGCGGACGGCCTCGTCGGGGTGGTCCGCCGGGTCGCCCTGCGGTTCGGCTCCGCGCGGCGGTCGGACGGACGGCACGATGATCCGCTGGACCCGGGGCCTGGTGCGCCAGTTGACCCGCCGGACGTCCCGGGCCAGCGCGCCCGGGCGCCACAGTTCGACGAGGGCGGTCACGGCGCCCAGCACGATCCCGGCGGCCAGCCAGCCGGCGACCACGTCGCTCGGCCAGTGCACTCCGAGGGCGATCCTCGTCCACCCGATGGTCAGCACGCTGACCGCGGCCACCGTGCAGGCGGCGGTCCGGCCCCGGCGGTGGACCCGGTACCAGACCAGGCCGACCAGCACCGCGCAGGTGATCGCCGAGGCCATGGCGTGCCCGGAGGGGAAGGCCGGGCCGCCGGCGTGCGAGACCGGGTCCCCGAAGGACGGCCGTCTGCGGTCGACGGCCAGCTTCAGTGCCCACAGGGCGCCCCAGCCGACCAGGGTCTGGGCGGCCACCCAGCCGGCCAGCACCCGGGCGCCGATCAGCCAGAGCCAGGCGGCCGCGATCCCCAGGAGGGCACGCATCGTGATCGTGCCGCCGATGTCGGAGAGCGTCTGCACCGAGGCGGTCCAGATCCGGTGCTCCCTGGCGAAGACGTGCAGTTCGTCGATCCAGCTCTGATCGAGCTGTTCAAGGGGGTGCCAGTGCCCGGTCACCAGGACGGTCAGCAGGCCGAACAGCGCGGCGCAGCCCACTGCGAGCGCCGAGTCCCGCAGCAGGCGGCGGTGACGCGCAGTGACTGAGGTCGCGCTGTTGGTCAGGTGCATGGCTGACACCTTCCCAGTGTCCCGGGTCGATCGGGACGTGGAGTGATAGCGATTCGGCATCGTTTGTGCGGAGAACCTGCGTGCGCCGGGGTGTGAGCGCGGGTGATCGCCGGGGGCGCGGGGAACGACCGTGCCCGTCCGCCGGTTCACCCTGTAGGGCGGTGGTCGTGTGCACGGGGCGTGAGCGACCCGCTCGGAAGCGGTCGGAGAATCGGCACCGGAGGTGCCCGGCCGGTCACCCAGCGTCCAGAACCGGGGTGAAAACCGGCAGGATACTGCATGGCGCGGAAGAATCTGAGTGACTTGGGAATGTTGTCCGGAATCTGTTCGTTGGATCGTTACGTGTGAGCCCCGCGGGGCCCGCACTTCTTGCCCTCTCGGGGCAGGCAGGCAGAGCTCGGCAATTCCAGCAAAGGGAGCAAGCATGGCCACCCGTGCCGTCGTTCGCGACAGGGCCGACCGGACTCGCGCGGCCCGCCCGACCAACCTCGAGGCCGACCGTGACCTGGTTGGCATGTACCTCGACGAGATCGCCAGGACGCCCCTGCTCGATGCCGCCGAGGAGGTCGAGCTCTCGCTGCGGATCGAGGCCGGCGTGTACGCCCAGCACCTGCTGGACGAGGGCGGGTTGCCCGACGGCGTCTCGCGCGAGGAGCTGGAGGTGATAGCCGAGGACGCGGAGCGCGCCAAGGACGTCTTCATCCGCTCCAACCTCCGACTCGTCGTGGCGGTCGCCCGCCGGTACCCGCGCAGCGGCCTGCCGCTGCTGGACCTCATCCAGGAGGGCAACGCCGGCCTGGTGCGCGCCGTCGAGAAGTTCGACTACGCCAAGGGTTTCAAGTTCTCCACCTATGCCACCTGGTGGATCCGGCAGGCGATCACCCGCTCGATCGCCGACCAGTCCCGCACCATCCGGCTGCCCGTGCACCTGGTCGAGGAGCTCGGGCGGATCCGCCGGGTGCAGCGCGAGAAGTCCAAGGAGCTGGGCCGCGAGGCCGACCCGGCGGAGATCGCGGCCGAGCTGGACACCACCGAGGCCCGGATCAAGGACGTGCTCGACTGGGCCCGTGACCCGGTCAGCCTCAACATGTCGGTCGACGACGAGGGCGAGACCCAGTTCGGCGACCTGGTCGAGGACACCGGGGCGACGTCCCCCGAGGACGCCGTGATGGTCATGCTGCGCCGCGAGGAGCTGGACGACCTGATCGGGCGGCTGGACGACCGCACGGCCTCGATCATCCGCTCCCGCTACGGGATGGAGGACGGCCGCGAGCGCACCCTCACCGAGGTGGGCAAGCAGCACGGCCTCACCCGCGAGCGGATCCGCCAGATCGAGAAGCACGCGCTGGCCGAGCTGAAGAAGATCGCGGACCACGCGGGCTTCGAAGCGGCCTGACCGAGCGGCCTGACCGAGCGGCTTGGCCGACCGACCCGGCCCACCGGTCCGAGCGAGCCGCCCGGCCGTGGCACGCGACCGGACCGGCCTCCCGGGCCCCGGTGCGGAGAACTCCGCACCGGGGCCCGCGGTTCGCGGAGCCTAGGCTTGAGGGCGGAACGATCCGGGCGAGCAGCGGAGTGAGCAGGGTGGAAGAGCAGGAGCAGGAGCAGGAGCAGGACCGGGGCCAGCGGAAGCGCGAGGAGCAGCCGGCCGCGGCCAAGGCCCGGCTGGTCTTCCGTGACCCGCTGGACCAGCAGTCGAGCGACGACACCGACGCCGGCTGGGGCGACCGCCCCGGGGCGGGGGAGAGCGGTGGGCGGGGGCTGGACTGGTACCTGAACCAGCGCCCGCCGCACCACGGGGACTGAACGGCGCCGAGCGGCGCCGAAGGGGACGGGAACGGACGGGACGGGAACGGACGTGGCGCGGACGGGGGCCGGGCGGGTGGTGCGGCCCGTCAGCTCCGGGCGGTGACCAGCGCGTCGCGGATCTCGGTGAGCAGCAGCACCTCCTTGGCCTCGGCCTCCGCGGTGGACTCGGCGAGGGTCTTGCGCCGCGCGGTGAACCGGTTCATGGGGACGATCAGGCAGAAGTAGACGACGGCCGCGGTGATCATGAACTGCAGGACGGCGCTGAGCACCGATCCCCACAGGATGAAGATCCCGGACACGACCTCGCCGGTGGGGCTCACCTCGCAGGGGCCCTTGAGGCAGGAGCTGTAGGACGCCAGGTCCTTGGCCCCGAACACGCCGACGATCGGGTTGATCACGCCCTTGACGAAGGCGTTGACGATGTTGGTGAAGGCCGCGCCGATGACGACGGCGACGGCGAGTTCGACGACGTTCCCGCGCAGCAGGAATTCCTTGAAGCCTTTCATGCCGCCGTGAACGACGAAGTCGTCGCCCGGTTACGGGTGATCTTCCAGTGCTCCGGATTGACAACCCGTCCGGCCCACCGCGCCGCCCGGAGGGGGCGGCAGCCCGGCCCGGGCGGGCCCGACCGCGAGTGCCGCGGCCACGGCGAGCAGCACCGCCGCGGGCACCCCGGCCCGCCGCCGTACGACGTGCCGCCAGCGGTGCCACCGGCCGGCGCCGCGCCGGATCGGCGGGAACCGGGGCACCTCCTGCCGGGGCGGGACGGTGGGCGCGGGCAGCGGGATCGAGAGGATCGGGGAGGACATCGGCACCACCGGGGTCGTAGGGCGCCGGCCCCTGCCGGGCCGGCCGCGTTCTGCTGACCCACACGATGGGCGCCCGGCGCCGCCGCGGGAAGCCGTTATCCGCAGCCTGTGGACAACCCGGCCCCTGTGGACGAATCCGTACACCCGCAGGAGTGAGTACGGCCGGCCGGATTGACGACCGGGCCGGTCCGGGGCCACCAGAAGGGCCTGGGACCGCCAGAAAGGCCCGGAACGACGAAGGAGGCCCGGAACGACGCCCGGGAACGACGAGAAGGCCCGCCGCCCCCGCGCGGAGCGGGGGTGACGGGCCTGTCCCGTGTCGTCGACGGTGCCGGCCGGGCCGGCGCCGTGATCAGCTCGCGGCCGGAGCCGGGCTCGAAGCGCTCGAGGAGCTCGAGGCGGAGGACGTCGAGGAGGACGTCGAGGTCGAGGACGAGCCGTTCGAGGACGTCGAGGACGAGCCGGTCGACGCCGAGCCGCCGGAGCCCACCGAGCTGCTGGAGGACGAGCGGCTGTCGGTGCGGTAGAAGCCCGAGCCCTTGAACACGACGCCCACGGCCGAGAAGACCTTGCGCAGTCGTCCCTGGCAGTCGGGGCACGTGGTCAGCGCCTCGTCGGTGAACTTCTGCACCGCCTCCAGGCCGTTGCCGCACTCGGTGCACTGGTACTGGTACGTGGGCACTTGTCTTCCTCCTGGCACTCTCGCCTGATGAGTGCTAACGATGGTCAATGATGCGGCATTCCGCGGGATCAGTCCAGCGACTCCGGTGTGAGATGAGCCGGGTTGAACGCCCGCGCCGTTCCGGGGTGGTGGTCCGGCGCGGACCGCGGGTACCGGCTCAGCCCTTGGCCGCACCCACCAGCTGCCGCGCCGCGGCGTGCTCCGACGGGGCCGCGTCCGCCGCGGTCGCCCCGTCCGCACCGCCGGCGCCGACCGCGCCGCCGGGCGCGACCAGCAGGTGTCGCAGCGCGACCAGCGCGACCAGGCCGAGGCCGGCGCCGATCACCGGCACCAGGAAGCCCGCGGACGGCCCGTTGGCGTCGATCAGCTGGCCGGCCACCATCGAGCCGACCGCCAGGCCGAGGCCGATGGCGCCGGTCAGCCAGGTGAAGGCCTCGGTCTTGGCGCCGTCCTCGACCAGCGTCTCGACCAGGGTGTAGCCGCTGATCAGGGTCGGTGCGATGGCCAGGCCGCAGACCAGCCCGGCGACGGAGAGCGCGACCAGGTTGGGCATGGCCCACAGCGTCGAGCAGCCCAGGACCAGCAGCGCGTAGCTGGCGATCATCCGCTGCTGCACCGCGTGCCGCCAGGCGATCACGCCGTAGAGCACGCCGGCCACCATCGAGCCGCCGGCGAAGATCCCGTACACGGTGCCGGAGGCGTCGTGCTGGCCGACCGAGTCGGCGAAGGCGTTCACCGAGACCTGCATGCCGCCGAAGACGGCGCCGACCCCGAGGGTGACGCCGGCCAGCAGCCGGACGCCGGGCGAGGAGAGGGCGGAGGCGCGCCGGGCGCCGGGGCGCGGCGTGATCCGGGCGGGCGCGGTGCGCCGCTGGGTGGCGAAGACCAGGCCGCCGACGAGGGTCAGCGCGGCCTCGGCGATCAGGCTGGCGGAGGGGTTGACCGAGGTGGCGATCTTGGCTGCCACGATCGGGCCGACCACGAAGGTGAACTCGTCCGTCACGGACTCGAAGGCGAACGCGGTGCTCACCTTGGCGGCGGAGGTGGCGGACGCGCCCTCGGCGCCGAAGGTGGCGACCCAGCGGGCGCGGACCATGGCGCCGATCTGCGGCACGCTCGCACCGGCCGGGACGGCGGCCAGGAACAGGCTCCAGGCCGGGGCGTGCCCGAGCGCGAGGGCGATCAGCACGCCGACCGACAGGGCGTGCACCAGGACGGTGGGGACGAGCACGGTGGCCTGTCCGTACCGGTCCGCGAGGCGGCCGGTCTGCGGGCCGATCAGGGCCTGCGAGACGGCGGCGACGGCGGTCACGGTGCCGGCGGTGCCGTAGGAGCCGTGGGTGTCCTTGACGAGCAGCAGGATGCCCATGCTGAGCATCGCGTAGGGCAGCCGCGCGACGAACGCGGGCACCAGGAACGTCCAGGCGCCGGGCGTGCGGAGCAGCGCCCCGTAGCCGACGCGGGCGGGCGCGCTGGTGGCGCCGGCGTCCTCGGCGTTGTCGACCGTTCGGCGGGCCGTCACGGTCGGTCCTTCCTGCTGCCTGGTAGCGCGGCAGGGCATGGTGTGGCCCCGACGGCGCCGAGAGTCGTCCTCTCGCGCGTCGACCGGGGTAGATACCGGGCCGGTCCGGCGTGTGGGCCGGGGCCGGACCGCGGCCGCCGAGCGGTCGCGCCAACTCTGCGTCAGGCAGATGCTGGGTGTGGTGTATCCATCATACATATACGCGCGTAGATGTCGCGCTGGCCACCATACTACAGGGCAAATCCAAAACTGTCCTGCCTATTGAAGGTGAACGGCGCGTTAAGCCTTGAAAGCCACCCTCAACCCGCCGCCACCCGCCGCCGCCACCCGGCCCGGCCCCGCCGCGAGACCTCCGCCGCGAGACCTCCGCCGCGAGACCCCGCCGCCGCACCCCGCCCGGGCTCACCGCCCGTTCAGCCACCCCGCGAGCTTGCCACCCCGGTCCACGGCCCGCAGGCGCCGCTCGGCCGCCTCGCCGACCTCGTCCGTGGTGACCACCAGCAGCTCGTCCCCGCCGCGCAGCACCGTCGCCTTGTCCGGCACGAAGGAGTTGCCCTCCCGCACCACCAGGGTGACCGCCGCCCCCTTGGGCAGCCGCAGCTCGCTGATCTCCACGCCGGACATCCGCGAGGTCGGCGAGAGCGCGACCGACAGCAGGTGGCCGTGCAGCTTCTCCAGCGGGGCGGACTCGATGCCGAGGTCCTGGCCCATGGCGCCCTCGCCGACCCGCAGCCGCTTGGCCACCCAGGGCAGGGTCGGGCCCTGCAGCAGGGTGAAGACGACGACCAGGATGAAGACGATGTTGAAGACGTCCTCGGCCCGGTGCGCGCCCGACACCACCGGGATGGTGGCCAGCACGATGGGCACCGCCCCGCGCAGTCCGGCCCAGCTCAGCAGCGCCTGCTCCCGCCCCGGGACCTTGAACGGGGTCATGGTGAGCACCACCGAGAGCGGCCGGGCGAGGAACACCAGCACGCCGCCGATGACCAGCGCGGGGGCGACCGAGGAGCCCATGGTCTCGGGCGTGCAGAGCAGGCCGAGCAGCACGAACATGCCGATCTGCCCGATCCAGGCCAGTCCGTCGGCGAAGCCCCGGACGGCCGGGCCGTGCGGCAGCTTGGCGTTGCCGAGGATCACCGCGCAGATGTAGACGGCGAGGAAGCCGGAGCCGTGCAGCAGCGCGCCGCCGGCGTAGGCGAGCACGGTGAGCGCCATCACGGCGATCGGGTACAGGCCGGAGGACGGCAGTGCGACGTGCTTGATCCCGTACGCGCCGATCTTGCCGACCGCGAACCCGACGGCGGTGCCGATCGCCAGCTCGGCGACGATCGTGCCGACCAGGACGTACCAGGAGTCCAGCTCGCCGACGGTGGCGAAGGCGACGACCAGGATGACGACGGGGGCGTCGTTGAACCCGGACTCGGCCTCCAGCAGGCCGGTGAGCCGGTGCGGCAGCGGGACCATCCGCAGGACGGAGAAGACGGCGGCGGCGTCGGTGGAGGAGACGATCGCGCCGAGCAGCATCGAGGTGCGCCAGTCCAGGCCGACCAGCCAGTGCGCGCCGGCCGCGGTGACGAACACGCTGATCCCGACGCCGACGGTGGCGAGCGCGGTGGCGGCCGGCATGACCGGTCTGACCTCGCGCCAGCTCGTCTTGAGGCCGCCCTCGGCCAGGATGACCACGAGCGCCGCGTAGCCGAGCACCTGGGTGAGCTCGGCGTTGTTGAAGGTGACGCCGATGCCGTTCTGGCCCAGCGCGACGCCGATCCCGAGGTAGATCAGCAGGCTGGGCAGGCCTGATCGGGTGGAGATGCGCACGGCGACCACTGCGACCAGCAGGATCACGGAGAACTCAAGGAGCAGCTGGTTCAGGTGGTCGATGTTCACGCAGTGGCACCTCGGGCAGGCAGGGGCGGGCGGGGTGTCGGTCGTGCTGGCGAAGGGGGGCCCGTTAAGAAGTCGTCAATGCTCCCCTTGCGGATCGTTACGCAGTCTAACATTTTGCCATATCTTTAGTTTCCTGTCCTCCCCGGGCCCCCACCAGCCCTTCCGGGACTCCCCGTTGACCTCCTCCGATCCCGTGCGGAGCGTCCCCCGTGCACGGTGCTCGGCCGACTCGGCCTAATGTGGTGCCCTGTCACGGCCCCAGGCCCTGGACACGCCCGCCCGCCCCGAAGTCAGGACCGCAAGGACCCAGATGCCCCGCTCGAAGAAGTTCCGGCGCGCCCGTCTGTTCGTGATCGTGCTGGTCGTGCTGCTGGTGGCCGGCGTCGGCTACGGCGGCTACCGCGGGGTCACCGCGGTCCGCGCGTCCTTCCCCGAGGTCGACGGCAGCGTCAAGGTGGCGGGCCTCAGCGCGCCGGTCGACGTCAAGCGGGACGCCAACGGCATCCCCCAGCTCTACGCCGACACCTCCGAGGACCTCTTCCGCGCCCAGGGCTACGTCCAGGCGCAGGACCGGTTCTGGGAGATGGACGTCCGCCGGCACATCACCGCCGGGCGGCTCTCCGAGATGTTCGGCGACGGCCAGGTCGACACCGACGCCTTCATCCGCACCATGGGCTGGCGCCAGGTCGCGCAGAAGGAGTTCGACACCAAGCTGTCGCCGGAGACCAAGAAGTACCTGCAGGCCTACGCGGACGGCGTGAACGCCTGGCTCGCCGAGCATCCCGGGGGCGAGAAGGCCTCCCTGGAGTACGCGCTGCTCGGTGCCGTCAACGGCGACTACAAGCCCGAGCAGTGGACCCCGGTCGACTCGGTGGCCTGGCTCAAGGCGATGGCCTGGAACCTCTCCGGGAACCTCCAGGAGGAGATCGATCGCGCGCTGCTGGCCCAGGACTTCGGGCCGGACAAGATCGCCGAGCTCTACCCCGAGTACCCGTACACCCGCAACGGCACGATCGTGAAGACCGGCACCGTCTCCGGGGACACCTACCGCCCCGCCGACGGCAACCCGCCGACCGGCTCCGCCCCCGCTGCCACCGCGCAGGGCGCGGCCACCACCAAGGCGCTGCTGCAGGGGCTCACCGACCGGGTCGACGGCATGCCGCAGCTGCTCGGCCGCCCCGGCCAGGGCATCGGCTCCAACTCCTGGGTCGTCGCCGGCAGCCACACCACCACCGGCAAGCCGCTGCTGGCCAACGACCCGCACCTCGGCCCCGGCCTGCCCTCGGTCTGGTACCAGATGGGCCTGCACTGCCGCACCGCCTCGCCGGCCTGCCAGTACGACGTCTCCGGCTTCACCTTCGCCGGGATGCCCGGCGTGGTGATCGGCCACAACAAGGACGTCGCCTGGGGCTTCACCAACCTGGGCGCCGACGTCACCGACCTCTACCTGGAGAAGGTGACCGGCCCGGACACCTACCAGGTCGACGGCAAGGACGTGAAGTTCGACCTGCGCAAGGAGACCATCAAGGTCGCCGGCGGGGACGACCGCACCATCACCGTCCGCACCACCCAGACCGGCGCCCCGCTCATCTCCGACCAGAGCACCGAGCAGCAGAACGTCGGCAAGTACGCGCCCAACGGCAGCGCGGCCCCCGACCGGGGCACCGGCGGCTACGGCGTCGCGCTGCAGTGGACCGCGCTCAACCCCGGCAAGACCATGGACGCCGTCTTCGCCCTCGACCGGGCGAGGAACTGGGACGACTTCCGGGGCGCCGCCAAGGACTTCGCCGTCCCCGCGCAGAACCTGCTCTACGCCGACGCCAAGCACATCGGCTACCAGGCCCCGGGCGACGTCCCGGTCCGCGCCAAGGGCGACGGCACCCTCCCGGCCCCGGGCTGGGACTCCGGGTACCAGTGGAAGGGCTCGATCCCCTTCACCGCGCTGCCCTACAGCCTCGACCCGGCCGCGGGCTACATCGTGACCGCCAACCAGGCCGTGGTGGACCCGAGCTACAAGTACTCGCTCACCAAGGACTGGGAGTACGGCACCCGGGCCAAGGAGATCACCGACCAGATCGAGGGCCTGCTCAAGAACAACGGGAAGATCTCCCCGGACGACATGCAGTCCATGCAGCTGGACAACACCAGCATCATGGCCAAGACGCTCGTCCCGCTGCTGCTCAAGCAGCAGATCGACGACCCGTACGTGCGCGAGGCCCAGGACCTGCTCAAGGACTGGAACTACCACCAGGACGCCGACTCGGCCGCCGCCGCCTACTACAACGGCGTCTGGCGCCAGCTGCTCACCCTCGCCTTCGGCCAGAAGTTCCCGGCCGACCTCCGGGCCAAGGGCAACTGCCTGCTGGTCCGCCAGCAGGACGACCCGACCAAGCCGGACAGCTCCAGCAAGATCGTCACCGAGTGCGGCACCCGTGACCCGGGCAAGGCCCAGCCGGACGGCGGCGACCGCTGGACCGAGGTGGTCCGCCAGCAGCTCGACAAGCCCGACAGCTCCTGGTGGACGTACATCGACTCCGACCACAAGGAGCAGAAGGGCCTGGACAACCTGCTCAAGGAGGCGATGAAGAACGCCCGGCAGGACCTCACCGCACTGCTCAGCAAGGACGTCTCCACCTGGAGCTGGGGCCGGCTGCACAAGCTGACGCTGCGCGAGCAGACCCTCGGCACCGACGAGTCCTCGATCGCCTCCGGCGTGGTCCACCGGCTGCTCAACCGCGGCCCGTACCGGCTCTCCGGCGGCTCGGCGGCGGTCGACGCGGCCGGCTGGAACGCCGCGGCGGGCTACCAGGTGGACTGGATCCCCTCGATGCGGATGGTGGTCGACCTGAGCGACCTGGACTCCTCGCGGTGGGTCAACGTCGGCGGTGCCTCCGGCCACGCCTTCCACGACAACTACAACGACCAGACCGACCTCTGGCTCAAGGGCAAGCTGCTGACCTGGGCCTACACGCCGGACGCGGTCGAGAAGGCCACCAAGCACAAGCTGGTGCTCACCACCGGCTGACCCGGCACGACCCGACGGCCCCGCTCCTCAGGAGCGGGGCCGTCCGTCGTCCGCCCCGGGCCCCGGCCCTACCGGGCCGGTCCCGAGTCCCGAGCCCCGAGCCCCGGGCACCGCCCCACCCCGCCCCGCCCCACCCCGCCCCGCCCCGCCCCGCCCCGCCACGCTCACCCGAGCCGCTGCGGCCCCGACGGCACGACCGCCAGGTCCACCGAGCGGTCGTGCGGCTCGGCCGGCACACGCGCCAGCAGCTCGTCCTCGTACAGCAGCACCGCCAGCACCGGCCGCGCGCCCGCCCGCTCCAGCCGGGCCAGCACCCGGTCGTACGACCCGCCGCCGCGGCCCAGCCGCAGCCCCCGCCGGTCCACCGCCAGGCCCGGCAGCAGCACCACCGAGGCGGCCGTGACGGCCTCCGGCCCGAGCCGGGGCCCGACCGGCTCCAGCAGTCCGCGCCCGGCCGGGGCAAGTTCCCGCGGGCCGCCGTACTCGGCCCAGTCCAGGTCGTTGTCGGGCAGCAGGACCGGCAGCAGCACCCGCACCCCGCGCTCCCGCAGCGCGTCCAGGAGCGGACCGGTCCCCGGCTCGGAGCCCACCGAGACGTACGCGGCCACCGTGGCGCCCGGCTCCGCGAGGGCCCCGGCGTGCCCGGCCAGCGCCCGCGCGGCCGCGGCCCGCTCCCCGGCGGTGAGCGCGCGCCGCCGCGTCAGCAGCCGTGTCCTCAGCTCGCTCTTCTCGTTGTGCATCGGATCCTCCGCAACTCTGCCCCGCCGGCCGCTGCCGTCGACCCGCAGAGCCTGACACGGGAAAGGGCGCCCCGATTGTCCACCCCGCTGCTGGTCCAGGCCCTGGCCGCGCTGAGCGCCCCCGCGCTGGCCGGTGCCGCCGTGCTCGGGCTGCGCCTGCGCCGGGGCCGCGGCGACGCCGCCGCCCGGGAGGACGGGCTGCGCGAGCGGATCGCCGAGCTGGAGGCGCACTGCGCCGACCTGGAGCGCACGGCCTCCTGCGACCCGCTCACCGGGGTGTGGAACTACCGGCACCTGCAGCTCACCCTGGACCGCGAGATCGAGCGGGCCCGTCGCGCCGGGCGCCCCGACCAGCCGGACGGGCCGCGTCCGCTGGCCGTCCTGCTGCTGGAGATCGCCGGCTTCGACGCGGTCGTCGCCGAGCACGGGCGGGGCCGCGCCGGCGCGATACTGCGCGACCTCGCCCAGCGGCTCGGGATGGAGATCCGCCGGTCCGACACCCTCGGCCGCTACAGCGGGGAGGAGTTCCTGGTGGTGCTGCCGGACACCGGCGCGGAGGGCGCCGCCCAGGTCGCCGAGCGGCTCGTCTGGTCGGTGCGCCGGCACCTGCTGCTCGACTGGTCCTCGGGCCCGCGGGAGCCCCGGCCGGCCGGCGGCAACGGGCTGACCGCCGCCGTAGGGGTCGCCGTGCTGCCCGAGGACGGCACCCACGCCGCCGTCCTGCTGCGCGCCGCCGACCGGGCGCTGGCCGAGGCCCGGTCGGCCGGCGGCGACTGCTGGCGGGGCCGGCCGGGACCGCTCCCCGCGCCCGGCGGCGGCACGCGCCCGGCACCCCCCTGCGAGCAGCCCGGTTCCGGTGCGGGGCAGGCGAACAAGGCGGAACCTGACTGTTCGGGAAAGCCGGGTAGTGTGTCCGCCTGTGCCGGAGGTGACTCCCTCGCCCATCCGGTCGCTTCCCATACGCCTGCCACCGTGGCCGGGCCCCGTGACGTGCTGTCCTAGCCGTCCGACCGTGCTCGGCCCGGGCAAAACGTGCCTGAGTAAGGTAAACGCATGACGACGACCAACTCCCGAATTCCGGTAACCAAGGCCGTGGTACCCGCGGCCGGACTGGGCACCCGCTTCCTCCCGGCCACCAAGGCCACCCCGAAGGAGATGCTGCCCGTCGTCGACAAGCCGGCCATCCAGTACGTCGTCGAGGAGGCCGCCTCCGCGGGCCTGTCCGACATACTGATGGTCACCGGCCGCAACAAGCGCGCGCTGGAGGACCACTTCGACCGCGCCTACGAGCTGGAGGAGCTGCTCGCCCGCAAGGGCGACCAGGACCGCCTGGCCCGCGTCCGGGAGTCCGTCGAGCTGGCCAACATGCACTACGTCCGCCAGGGCGACCCGAAGGGCCTCGGCCACGCCGTCTCGGTCGCCGAGCAGCACGTGGCCGGCCAGCCCTTCGCCGTCCTGCTCGGTGACGACCTGATCGACCCGCGCGACCCGCTGCTCTCCCGCATGATCGAGGTGCAGCAGGAGCTCGGCGGCTCGGTCGTCGCCCTCATGGAGGTCGACCCCTCCCAGATCCACCTCTACGGCTGTGCCGCCGTCAAGGCGAACGGCTTCGGCGAGGACGTCTTCCAGGTGACCGACCTGGTCGAGAAGCCCGAGACCGACGAGGCCCCCTCGAACTACGCCGTCATCGGCCGCTACGTCCTCGACCCGCTGGTCTTCGACGTGCTGCGCGAGACCCCGCCCGGCCGCGGCGGCGAGATCCAGCTCACCGACGCCCTGCGCGAGCTGACCACCCGCGAGCCGGAGGCCGGCGGCCAGGTGCACGGCGTGCTCTTCAAGGGCCGCCGCTACGACACCGGTGACCGTGCGGACTACCTGCGCGCTATCGTCCGTCTGGCCGCCGAGCGCGACGACCTGGGCCCGGAGTTCCGCTCCTGGCTGCGCGAGTTCGTCGCCTCCGAGCTGCAGGACTGACACGACGACAGGGAGCGAGCCGCCGATGACCGGGTCCACCGAACACCCCACCGGATCCGCCGCAGCCTGCTGCGACGGGTCCACGGACCCGGCACCGGCGGCCCGCCGCCTCTGGACGGTGGACGAGCACCTCGCCGACGTGCTGGCCGCGGTCGGCCCGCTGCCCGCGATCGAGCTGCGACTGCTCGACGCCCAGGGCTGCCGGCTCGACGAGGACGTGGTCGCCGGCGGTGACCTGCCGCCCTTCGACAACAGCTCGATGGACGGCTACGCCGTCCGCACCGCCGACACCGACGGCGCCACCGGGCAGTACCCCTCGGTGCTCGCGGTGGTCGGCGACATCGCCGCCGGCGCGGGCGAACTTCCCCGGGTCGGGCCCGGCCAGGCCGCCCGGATCATGACCGGTGCCCCCCTCCCGCCCGGTGCCGAGGCCGTCGCCCCGGTCGAGTGGACCGACGGCGGCACCGGCACCGGCGTGGCCGCCGACGCGATGACCGCCCCCGTCGAGGACGAGGAGGTCCGCGTCCTGCGCCCGGTCGCCGGGGGCGCGCACGTCCGCCGGGCGGGCAGCGACGTCGCCGCCGGCGCGAAGGTCCTGGAGGCCGGCACCCGGCTCGGCCCCACCCAGCTCGGCCTGCTCGCCGCGATCGGACGCGCCGCGGTGCGGGTCCGCCCGCGTCCGCGGGTCGTGGTGCTGTCCACCGGCAGCGAGCTGGTGCAGCCCGGCGAGCCGGTCGGCCCCGGGCAGATCTCCGACTCCAACAGCTTCACCCTGACCGCGGCCGCCCAGGAGGCCGGCGCCATCGCCTACCGGGTCGGTGCCGTCCCGGACGACGCCGACCGGCTCCGGGCCGTCCTGGAGGACCAGCTCGGCCGGGCCGACCTGATCGTCACCAGCGGCGGGGTCAGCGTCGGCGCGTACGACGTGGTCAAGGAGGTCTTCGAGTCCTACGGGGGCGTCGACTTCCGCAGGCTCCGGATGCAGCCCGGCAAGCCGCAGGGCTTCGGCCGGATCGGCGGCGGGGACGGCGTCCCGCTGCTCGCGCTGCCCGGCAACCCGGTGAGCGCCTACATCTCCTTCGAACTGTTCGTCCGCCCGGTCATCCGCACCATGCTCGGCGCCGCCGACGTCCACCGCCCGGTGGTCCGGGCGCTCTGCCCGGCGGAACTGCGCTCCCCGGCCGGCCGCCGGCAGTTCCTGCGCGGCCGCTACTCGGCCGCGGACGGCACCGTCGAGCCGGTGGGCGGCGCCGAGTCGCACCTGGTCGGCGCACTGGCCCGGGCCGACTGCCTGATCACCGTGCCCGAGGACGTCACCGCCCTGCCGCCCGGCAGCGAGGTCGACGTGGTGCTGCTCGGCTCCTGAGCCCGTGTCCCGGCCCCCGGCCCCTCCCGCGTGGCGGGGCGGGGGAGCTGTACGGTAGCGCGGTATTCGATCTGCGCGCCCCTGGAGCCCCCCGTGACGACACCTCCCCCCGGCGACCGCCTCACCCACGTCGACGACCAGGGCGCCGCCCGGATGGTCGACGTCTCCGAGAAGGCCACCACCGCGCGGACCGCCGTCGCGGCCGGCCGGGTCCGGGTCTCCCCCCGGGTGGTCGAGCTGCTGCGCGGCGAGGGCGTGCCCAAGGGCGACGCCCTCGCGGTGGCGCGGATCGCCGGCATCATGGGCGCCAAGAAGACGCCCGAGCTGATCCCGCTCTGCCACCCGATCGCCGTCTCCGGCGTCAAGGTCGACCTCGTGGTCGCGGACGACGCCGTCGAGATCACCGCCACGGTGCGCACCGCCGACCGCACCGGCGTCGAGATGGAGGCGCTCACCGCCGTCGCGGTGGCCGGCCTCACCGTCATCGACATGGTCAAGGCGGTCGACAAGGGCGCCACCGTCGAGTCCGTCCGGGTGCTCGCCAAGACCGGCGGCAAGAGCGGCGACTGGTTCGCGCCGGAGGCCGGCGCGTGAGCGGGCGGGCCGGGCGGGCACTGGCCGTCACCGTCTCCAACCGGGCCTCGGCCGGCGTCTACGAGGACAAGGGGGGCCCGCTGCTGGTGGCCGGGCTGACCGCGATGGGCTTCACCGCCGACGGGCCCCGGGTCGTCCCGGACGGCGAACCGGTGGAGGCCGCGCTGCGCGAGGCCGTCGCGGCCGGCTACGACGTGGTGCTCACCACCGGCGGCACCGGCATCTCGCCGATGGACCTCACGCCCGAGATGACCGCCCGGGTCATCGACCGGCAGGTCCCCGGCATCGCCGAGGCCGTCCGGGCCCACGGCCGGGAGAAGGTGCCGACCTCGGCGCTCTCCCGCGGGCTCGCCGGCCTCGCCGGACGTACCCTGATCGTCAACCTGCCGGGCTCGACCGGCGGCGTCAGGGACGGCCTGGCCGTCCTGGAGCCGCTGCTCGCCCACGCCGTCGACCAGCTCGGCGGCGGGGACCACCCCCGGCCCGACGCACCAGAGTCCGGGAGAGCGCACTGAACGCCGGCTGGCCGGTAGAGCTCCACGAGGGGGACGTCGTGCTGCGCCCGATCCGGGCCCGCGACCAGCGCGAGTGGCAGGAGGTCAGCCGCCGCAACCGGGACTGGCTGCGCCGCTGGGAGGCCACCGTGCCGCCGGGCCCGGCCGGGCAGACCGCCGGCCCGCGACCGACGTACCGGCAGATGGTCCGCTTCCTGCGCGGCGAGGCCTCGGCCGGGCGGATGCTGCCCTTCGTGGTGCTCCACAAGGGCCAGCTGGTCGGCCAGCTGACCGTCGGCGGCATCACCTGGGGCTCGATGTGCTCGGCCAACGTCGGGTACTGGATCGACGAGGCGGTGGCCGGGCGGGGCATCATGCCGACGGCCGTCGCGCTCTCGGTCGACCACTGCTTCCGCACCCTCGGACTGCACCGGATCGAGGTCTGCATCCGCCCGGAGAACGGGCCGAGTCGGCGGGTGGTGGAAAAGCTGGGCTTCCGCTCGGAGGGAATCCGCCCGCGCTATCTCCACATCGACGGCGACTGGCGCGACCACCTGGTGTACGCGCTGACCGACGAGGAGATCCCGGAAGGGTTGCTGGGGCGGTGGCGGGCGCTCAGTTCCGGTCGCGATCCGAGTAATTGAATATATGTTCGAATCAAATATCGATATGGCATCGGCACGCCCGTGGACCGGCACAAATGCCGGCAAAATAGTCGGAGAATCAGCTTGATCACACGACACGCCGCGCCAAATTGCTGCCAGGCCTTCCCCGGCGCCCGTACGGTGTGAATCGTGAGCAGTAGCGGCCTTATCTACGCCGTCATCGTAGGGGCCTGGGCCGCCTATCTGGTGCCGATGTGGCTCCGCAGGCAGGACGAACTCAACGAGGCACGTCCGACGGAACGCTTCAGCACCGCCATCCGCCTGCTGGCCGGGCGATCGGCACTGGAGCGGCGGGCAGCCCGGGCCCTGGGCGACGGACCGCGTGACGACGAGCAGGACGGCGACGGCCCTCCCGGACGGGACGAGGCCGCCCCCGGCGACCCCGCGGACACCGCGGAACCCGGCGCGGAGCCCGCGCCCTCACCCTCGCCGGTGCCCTCGCCCGCGGCCTCGCCGGAGCGCGCGGCCCGGGCCGAGCGGCCCGCGGTCGCCCCGCAGGGCGGGGCCCGGCGCCGGGCACAGCTGCTGGCCCGCCGGCGCCGGATGGTCACCGGCCTCTTCCTGGCCTTCGCGCTCGGCGCCGTCGTCGCGGCCGTCGCCGGACTGGCCTTCCTCTGGGTCCCGGCCGTCCCGGCACTCCTCCTCACCCTCTACATCGGCCACCTGCGCAAGCTGGAGCGCCAGCGGTACGAGGTGAAGCTCGACCGCGACCGCGCCGCCCAGGCCGCCGAGCGGCTGCGCAAGCGCGAGCAGCAGCGGGCCGCGGCCCCGGAAGCCGCGGCCGCTCCGGCCGAGGCCCCCGCGGCCCCGGACCGGGCCGCCGGTGAGCGCACCGGGCGCCGCCCCCACCTGCGGCTGGCGGCCGACCCGGAGGAGGCCACCGTGTCGGTGGCGTCCGCCTCCGTGGTGGCCGAGGCGACCGAGCATGAGGAGTGGGTCGACGGCATGCGCGAGCGCGGTGCGGCCGGCCCGGACTCCTGGGAGCCGGTGCCCGTCCCGCTGCCGACCTACGTCACCGCGCCGGTCGCCCCCCGGGTGTCCCGCAACCTCGACCTGTCGGCCCCGGGCACCTGGACCGCAGGCCGCCCGGCCGAGCCCTCCCGCAACACCCCGCTCTTCGACCAGTACGCCGAGGCCCCGGCCCCCGAGGCGCGCCCCCGCGCCGCCAACGAATGACCCCTCCGGCCCCCGACCAGCACCGGGCCGCCGGGGGTGGTCACGGACCCCCTCCGAAAGGTGCTAGAGTTTCTTCTCGTTGGGGCTGTGGCGCAGTCCGGTAGCGCACCTCGTTCGCATCGAGGGGGTCAGGGGTTCGAATCCCCTCAGCTCCACCCAACGGAAGCCCCGCCCGGTCGTCAGACCGGGCGGGGCTTCTGCGTTGTCCACGGGTACTCCGCCCGGGGGTGCGGGAGTTGGCGGCGTGACGAGCGTCACGGGGGTGGTCCGGCGGTGGCCTGACGGTCAGTCGCGGACGATCGTCACCGGGCAGGGCGCGTGGTGGAGGCAGTACTGCGCGACGGTGCCGAGCGGGGCGCCGGCCGCGGAGGAGCGGCCGCGGTTGCCGAGGACCAGCAGGGCCGCGCCGGCCGCGGCGGCCACCAGGGCGGGCCCGGGCGCGCCGGCCCGGAGCCGGCGGTGGACCGGGAGCGGGCAGCCGGCCAGGGCCTCGTCGAGGATCTCGGCCGCGCGGTGCTCGGACCCGAAGCCGTCCAGGGCGGGCAGGACGGGGCCGTGCTCGCCGTGGAGGCAGGGGAAGTCCCAGACCGACACCGCCTCCAGCGGGCCGCCGGTGAGGCCGGCCAGGCGGGCCGCCCAGCGGACGGCGGCGCGGGAGGGCGGCGAGCCGTCCACGCCGACCACGATCCTGCCCTCCGGCTGCCGGGTCATGGTTCGAGCCTAAGCGGGTGCCCGGGCGCAGGCAGGCGGTGGCGCCGTCCGGGCCGGCGTGGGGCGGGTCCGGGCGTCGGCGTGCGGCGGGGGGAACGGCCGGGGGCCGGCCGGAACGGATCCGACCGGCCCCCGGGTGGGACGGGTGCGCGTCAGGGGCGCTGGGAGCCCGCGTAGGGCCCGGGCTGCGGGGCGCCCGGCTGGGGCGGGACGGCCCCGTAGCGGGCCTGGCGGTAGCCGCGCGGGTGCCGGGTCAGCCGGTAGCCCAGGACGCCCGCCAGGGCGGCCAGGAAGCCGCCGCCGATCGTCCAGTACCAGCGGCTGTTCCAGCCGGAGAACCAGCCGGTGTACCAGTGCTCCTCGGGCTCCACCGGGGCGGCCGCCTTGGCGGTGCTCGCGCCGCCGCCCGCCGGCGGGACCAGCGGGGCCTTCAGCTCGCCGCCCTCCGGCTGGGCGTTGTCCGCGTCGCCCTTGGCACTGACGTGCAGCTGGACGGAGGCGGCCAGGCCGAGGTCCGGCTGCGGGGCGTCGCTGACCGACAGCCGCACGTAGTAGGTGCCGGGTAGCGGGTCGCCGGACCACGGTTCGGCCCAGGAGCGGACCTCGCGCAGGGTGCAGCTCAGCGCGAGCGTGGTGGCGTTCTGGTCGCCGGTGGCGTTCTGGGTGCCGGCGGTGCAGGCCTGGCGTCGGCGCAGCCCGTCGAAGACCTCGACGGACCAGGTCTGCGGGCCGTGCCGGTCGGTCGCGGGGGCCAGGTTGACGGTCAGGCCGATCGTCGGGGTCTGGCCCTCGGAGGCGCCGAACGCCCAGTACAGGTAGTCGCCCGTGGAGGCGGCGACGTTGGCGTCCTGGCCGGGGGACAGGTTGGTCGCGGTCAGGAAGGACGTGCCGGCCCTGGTGGCCGGGGCCGGGGTGCCGCTCGCGCTCGCCGAGGGCGACGGCGAGGCGGCGGAGGCGGCCGGGGCGGCCAGCGCGAGGGCGGGCAGCAGGGCGAGGGCGGCGAGGGTGCCGCGCAGGGTCGTACGCATGGTCAGTTCTCCCGCCAGACAGCGATCCGCCAGCGCGCGATCCAGCCGAACAGCAGGCCGAAGACCAGGCCGGCCAGGGTGAGGGTGAGCAACAGGATCCAGCCGCGGCCGAGGCCCATCGCCGCGCCCTCGGGGGCCGGCGAGGCGGTGGCCAGGTCGACGGTCAGCTCCAGCGGCATGCCGGGGTCGGCCAGGACGCCGGACTGCGGGGCCAGCGCGTTGCTGACGACCAGGCAGACCGTGGTCTCCGGCTTCGCGCTCGGCGAGGAGGTCGGGCTCGTCGTGACGTACCCCTTGGAGTCGCTGGTGGACCAGCGCAGCCCGGTGGAGATCACGTCGGTGCGGCCGCTGCCGGCGTCGGTGCCGCGGACCAGCTCCTGGCCGGTCGCGCTGGTCGCCTGCAGCAGGACGCCGTAGTCCCGGGCCACCGCGCGGTCCAGCCCCACGCTGACCGAGGCGCGCAGTTCCTGGCCGGACTTGACCGGGACCTTGTAGACGCGGTGCTCGGAGAACTTCTCGCGGTCGGTGTAGACGCCCGGGGCGAGCACCGGGGCGTTCTCGCACTTGTCGGTGCCGGCGGTCTTCACCGGGGTCACCGTGTAGGTGTCGTTGGAGCGGTCGACCAGCTGCTTCACCTTGTCGGTGAGCTGCTCCTGGGTGCGCACGTCGGTGTAGGTGCCGCCGGTCGCGTTGGCGATGCACAGGAGCTGCTGGCGGGTCTTGTCGTCGTGGGCCAGGCCGAGCGTGTCGACGACCAGGTGGATGCCCTGGGAGGCGAGTTCGCGGGCGACGTCGCACGGGTCGGGCGGGGTGCAGGTGTCCTCGCCGTCGGTGATCAGCACCACCCGGCGGGTGGTCTCGCCCTTGCCGAGGTCCTGGGCGGCACCGCGCAGCGCCAGGCCGATCGGGGTGAAGCCGGTGGGCCGCAGGGTGGCGACGGCCGTCTTGGCCTCGACCTTGTTGGTCTTGCCGACCGGGAACAGCTGCTTGGTGTCCTGGCAGCCCTGCGTCTTGTCGTTGCCGGGGTAGTTGGCGCCGAGGGTGCGGATGCCGAACTCGGTCTCCGCGGGCAGCGCGTCGATCACGTCGTTCAGCGACTGCTGGGCCACCGAGATCCGGCTCTTGCCCTGGATGTCCCGCTCGTTCATGGAGCCGCTGACGTCCAGGACCAGGTCGACCCGGGGGGCCTCCTTGGGCGTGGCGGCGGATCCGGCTGATGGTTCGTCGGCGTGGGCGGGCAGGCCGAGGAGCAGCGAGGCGCCCGTTATCGCCAGGGCGGCCAGCAGGCCGCCGAGCCTGGTCTTTGGTCGTCGTCCGGTAGTCACCCGGCGATCCTAGGGCGTGTCTTGCGGATCTTTGTCGGGGCCGCGACGCCAGGGCACGCACCTCGCCGCGTTGTCGTCAGTCGCCGATGCTCCGCATGGACTCCATCCTCCGCCTTGCGATGCACGCACCCTGACGCCGCGTCCTGTCCGACAAGACCCACAAGACACGCCGTGGGGATCATCAGTTGGCGATGGCCAAACGAGTCCGGATCGCGCGACGGCCGGGCTCGGGGTGAACTCCGGCGCGCGGCCGGGGGATCCGGTGCAGCGCTCACGCCGTCCTTACGCCCGCCGGATAGCCTTCCCACGGCGCGGACGGGAGGGGCGGGATGGAGCTGGCGGCCGTCGGCAAGCGGTACGGGCGGGGTGGGCGATGGATCCTGCGCGGGGTCGACCTGGCAGCCGGGCCGGGCGAGTTGGTGCGGATCGCGGGCGCGAACGGGAGCGGCAAGTCGACGTTGCTGCGGCTGGCCGCCGGGATCGAACGGCCGACCGCCGGGCGGGTGGTGCGCCCCGGCGCGACCGCGTACGTGCCCGAACGCTTCCCGCCGGCGCTGCCCTTCGACGCGGCCTCCTACCTGCTGCGGACCGGCCGGGTGCACGGGCTCCCCGCGGCCGTGGCACGGCGGCGGGCCGGGGAGTGGCTGGACCGCTTCGGCGTCGCCGACCGGGCCGGCACCCCGCTGAGCCGGCTCTCCAAGGGCACCTGCCAGAAGGTCGCGGTCGTCCAGGCCCTGCTCGCCGAGCCCCGGGTGCTGCTGCTGGACGAGGCCTGGACCGGACTCGACCCGCAGGCCCGGGCGGTGCTGGACGAGGCGGCCGTCGAGCGGGCCGCCCGGGGCGGCACGGTGCTGTTCGTCGACCACGACCCGGCCCGGCTCGCCGGGGTCACCGGCGCCGTCTACCGGGTCGGCGCGGACGGCGGGCTGCGCCCCGACGGGCAGCCGGCCCCCGGGACTGCCCCCGGGACGGCCGCCGGGGTGGAGACCGAGAGTGCGGCCGAGATGGAGATCGAGGTGGACGTTCCGGACGGCACCCCGCTGCCGCCCGGGCTGCCCGGTGCGCCGCGGGCGACTCCGCTGGCCGGGACGGCGGTGCGGCTGACCGTCCCCGCCGCGCAGTCGGACGCCCTGCTGCGCCGTCTGCTGCTCGGCCGCCCCGCCGTCCGGGTGCTGGCGGTGCGCCGGGGGGAGGGGGAACGGTGCGACCGCTCGGCGCGCTGACCCGGTACCACCTGGAGCTGCTGGTGCGCTCGCACGCCTGGCTGCCGCCGTTCCTGGCGTACGCGCTGCTGCTGGTGGCCGGCGTGACGGTGGGCAACCCGCTGCTGGGCGACCTCGGCTACGGCGCGGCGGCGCTGGTGCCGGTGAGCGCCTGGTACGTGCGCGGCGTGCTGGGTGCGGAGCCGCCGGCCTCCCGGGCCTGCCTGGTCGCGGCGGCGGGGCCGCCGAAGGTCCACCTGGGGGCGCTGCTGGCCGCGCTGACGGCGGGGCTGGTGCTGGCGGTGGGCCAGGTGGCGGTGCTCTCGGGGACCTTCGGGACGGTCGCCCGGCCGGGGGCCGCCGCGCAGCCGCCGGTCGGCAGCGCGCTGGCCGCAGGTCTGCTGACCGCGGTGGTCTGCGTGCTGCTGGGGGTGACGGCCGGGGTGCTGGCCGACCGGCCGGTGCCGGTGCGGGCCCCGTACGGCATCCCGGTGGCCCTGGGGCTGGCCGTGCTGGCGCTGGTGGCGCCCGTGTCGCCGGCCAACACGGCCGTCCGCGGCCTGGTGGACGCCGCCCGGACCGGCCGGGTGACGATGCCGTGGGTGCCGGCGGCGCTCGCCCTCCTCCTGCTGGCCGCGGCGGTGGCCGGGACGGCGGCGCTGGCCGGCCGCCGCCCGGAGTGATCCCGACAAAGAGGGACACACCGCCGCGAAGCGCAAAAAATATGGATAGTGCTCGTTAGGGTGACGAACCGGGGCGCGGGCCCCGTCGTGCGGGTGCCCGGGCCGGCCGGCGCGTCCGACCGTCCGCCCCCGTTCGGCCTCCCCGGGCAGCGGTGACCCGCCGCAGCGCCCGGCTCCCCGCGACCCCCAGGACAGTCCGTGGCGACACCCTCCGCCGTGACGCGATCCGCCGCCCGGCCGAGCCGGCCGGTGCCGACCGGGCGCCCCGTCGAGCTCCGGCTGCTCCTGGCCGCCGTGCTCCTCGCCGTGTTCGGCTACGTCGAGGTCGGCGTCGACCTGGACGGTGAGGTGCCCGCCGACGCCGCCGGGTACGGCGCCGCGCTCGGCGTGCTCGCCCTGCTGGCGCACGTCGTGGTCCGCCGGCGGGCCCGGTACGCGGACCCGCTGCTGCTGCCGATCGCCGTGCTGCTCAACGGGATCGGCCTGGTGGCCATCCACCGGCTGGACCGGGCCACCTCCGGCGCCGGCGCGGCCTCCGCGCAGCTGCTCTGGTCGGGCCTCGGGGTGGCGCTGTTCGCCGCCGTGGTGCTGCTGGTGCGCGACCACCGGTGGCTGCAGCGGTACGCCTACCTCGGCGCGCTGGCGGCGCTGGTCCTGCTGATCCTGCCGGTCTTCTTCCCGCCGGTGTACGGCTCGCGGATCTGGATCACCGCCGGGCCGCTCTCCTTCCAGCCGGGGGAGTTCGCCAAGATCCTGCTGGCCGTCTTCTTCGCCGCCTACCTGGCGGTGCACCGTGACGCGCTGGCGCTCACCGGCCGCCGGATCGGGCGCCTGCGGCTGCCGCCCGGGCGGGTGCTCGGGCCGGTGCTGCTGATCTGGGCCGCCTTCGTCGGCGTCCTGGTGCTGGAGACGGACCTCGGCACCTCGCTGCTGTTCTTCGGCCTGTTCGTGGTGATGCTGTACGTGGCCACCGCGCGCACCGGGTGGGTCGCGATCGGGCTGGTGCTGGCGGCGGTCGGGGCGGTGACGGTGGGCCGGCTCTCGCCGCACGTGCACAGCCGGGTCGCCGACTGGCTGGACCCGCTGGGATCGATCGCGGCGGGCCGGGGCGCCAACCAGATCGCCCAGTCGCTGTTCGCCTTCGCCTGGGGCGGGGAGCTGGGCACCGGCCTCGGCAACGGCCACTCGGTGCTGATCGGCTTCGCCGCCAAGTCCGACTTCATCCTCGCCACCCTCGGTGAGGAGCTCGGCCTCGCCGGGCTGATCGCGGTGTTCCTGCTGTACGCGGTGCTGGTCTCCCGGGGGTTCCGGACGGGCATCGCCCTGCGTGACCCGTTCGGCCGGCTGCTGGCGATCGGGCTGGCCGCGATCGTCGCCCTGCAGGTGTTCGTGGTGGCGGGCGGGGTGCTCGCCCTGATCCCGCTGACCGGGATGACCCTGCCGTTCGTCGCCCAGGGCGGGTCCTCGGTGGTCACCAACTGGATCATCGTGGCGCTGCTGGTGCGGATGAGCGACACCGCCCGCCGGCCGGCCCCGGTCGCCGCCCGGTCCGCGGCGGGAGGGCGGCCGTGACGGGCGCGGGCCCCGGGGGGAACGGGCCGCAGGGGCTGCCGGGCATCTCCGTCACCGGGCGCCGGGCGGGCACCTTCTGCCTGCTGCTGATCGCCGCGCTGTGCGTCCAGGCCACCCGGGTGCAGGTGTTCGAGGCGGACGGGCTCGACCACAACACCGCCAACCAGCGACTCACCGTCGAGCGGTACTCCCGGCCGCGCGGCGACATCCTGGTCGGCGCGGACGCCGTGACCGGCTCGGCGCCCACCGGCGGCCGCTACGCCTACAAGCGCACCTACACCGACGGCCCGCTGTTCGCGGCGGTCACCGGCTTCGCCTCGCAGGCCTACGGCGCCAGCCAGCTGGAGGGCGCCGAGGACGACCTGCTGTCCGGCACCGACCCGGGGCTGTCCGGCTGGGCGGTCTGGGACGCGGTGGCCCGCCGGCGGAACCCCGGCGGGGACGTCCGCACCACGCTGAACCGGGCCGCCCAGGAGGCCGCGATGCGCGGGCTCGGCAGCCGGCAGGGCGCGGTCGCCGCGATCGAGCCGGCCACCGGCCGGATCCTGGCGCTGGCCAGCACGCCCTCCTACGACCCGGGCGGTTTCGCCGGCTCCGGCGCGGCCGACCAGGCCGCCTGGAACCGGCTGCGGCTCGACACCGACCAGCCGATGCTCAACCGTGCGCTGCGCCAGACCTACCCGCCCGGGTCGACCTTCACGGTGGTCACCGCGGCGGCCGCGCTCGCGAACGGGGTGGTCACGGACGTCGACGCGCCGACCGGTGCGCCCTCCCCGTACGTGCTGCCGGGGACGGCCACGACACTGGTCGACGACACCCCGGAGTGCGACCGGCCCGGGCAGTCGCTGGACACCGCGATGGTGCTCAGCTGCAACAGCGTCCTCGGCTACCTCGGGGTGCGGACCGGGCTGGACCGGACGGCGGCGATGGCCGAGAGCTTCGGCTTCAACGACCCCGGGCTGGACACGCCGGTGCGCGCCGCCCGGTCGAACTTCGACACCACGATGGACCAGTCGCAGCTGGCGCTCTCCTCGATCGGCCGGTTCGACACCGCGGCCACCCCGCTGGTGATGGCGATGGTCGCCGCCGGGGTCGCCAACGGCGGCACGGTGATGCGTCCACAGCTTGTGGACGAGCTGACCAGGAGCGACGGCGGCACGGTGCGGCTGATGAAGCCCGCCACCTACCGGAGGGCGATGACGCCGGAGGTGGCCGCGCAGGTGCAGCGGCTGATGACCGACGCGGTGGAGCGGGGCACCGGCCGCGACGCCCGGATCCCCGGTGCGGTGGTCGGCGGCAAGACCGGAACCGCCCAGCACGGGGTGGACAACGGCGCGACGCCGTACGCCTGGTTCATCGCCTGGGCCAGGCCGGCCGGCTCGGACCGGGTGCCGCCGGTGGCGGTGGCGGTGGTGATCGCGGACAGCGGTGCCGCGGAGGCCACCGGCGGCGGGCTCGCCGCGCCGGTCGCCCGCTCGGTGATGCAGGCGGTGCTCGGCGGTTGATCTTCGCGACGGCCTCTGACCTGCTGCTTTAACCGCTGGAGAGGAGATGCGCCGTTTGCGAAGTGTCCGGTTTGTGTGCCCCGTTGCGCCGATTCGTACAATGCGCCGAGCGAGACTGTTCGTTTGCGACACTGGTGCATTCGCGGGGTACTGTCCCATGTTTGTTCGGTTGGTCCCCGATGACACCCCACGGGGCGTCGGGTGACCGGCCGCTAGGACACCCTCCCCCGCCTAGAAGGACCGCAGTTTTGGCCAGCAACTCCCTCGGCGCGCGTCTGCTGCGACGCAAGCCCGTCTCATCACTCATCGCCGAGAGTGAGGGCCATGGCCTTCCCGCCGGCGCGCCCGAGGAGGGCGGACGCTCCGGCATCCACCTGCGCCGCACGATCGGCCTCTGGCAGCTGTCCTCGATCGGCATCGGCGCCACGATCGGCACCGGCATCTTCTTCGTGCTCAGCACCGCGGTGCCCTCGGCCGGCCCGGCCGTCATCCTGTCCTTCGTGATCGCCGCGGTCACCGCCGGACTCACCGCGCTCTGCTACGCCGAGATGGCCTCCGCGATCCCGGTCTCCGGCTCCTCGTACTCCTACGCCTACGCCACGCTCGGTGAGGGCGTCGCGTTCGGCGTCGGCATCTGCCTGCTGATGGAGTACGGCGTCTCCGCCTCGGCGATCGCGGTCAGCTGGGCCGAGTACCTGAACAAGTTCCTCGACCTGGCGTTCGGCGTCACCATCCCGGAGCAGCTGTCCGGCGCGCCGGACAGCACCCACTGGTTCAACCTGCCGGCGCTGCTGCTGGTCGCCATGGTCTGCTTCCTGCTGATCCGCGGCGTCAGCGAGTCGGTGAAGGTCAACGCGGCCATGGTCGGGATCAAGATCCTCATCCTGATCCTCTTCGTCGGCGTCGCCCTCACCGGCTTCCACTCCGGCAACCTGACCCCGTTCATGCCGCTCGGCATCGGCGGCGTGCAGGTCGCCGCGTCCAGCATCTTCTTCTCCTTCATCGGCCTGGACGCCGTGTCCACCGCCGGTGAGGAGGTCAAGAACCCGCGCCGCACCCTGCCGCTGGCGATCATCATCTCGCTGGTCGTGGTGACCCTGCTCTACATCCTGGTCGCGCTGGCCGGCATCGGCGCCCAGCCGTGGGAGAAGTTCGACGGCCAGGAGGCCGGGCTCGCCCAGATCCTCCAGGACATCACCGGCCAGAGCTGGCCCGCGATGGTCTTCGCCGTCGGCGCGATCATCTCGATCTTCAGCATCACCCTCGTGGTGATCTACGGCCAGACCCGCATCCTGTACTCGATGGGCCGCGACGGCATGCTGCCCAAGCGCTTCGCCCAGCTCTCCCCGCGCACCGGCACCCCGGTCTGGAACACCCTCGTGGTGGGCCTCGGCGTCGGCGCCCTGGCCGCGTTCATCCCGCTGAACATCCTGGCCGACATCACCAGCCTCGGGACCCTCATCGCCTTCTCGGTGGTCTCGATCGGCGTGATCATCCTGCGCCGCACCCAGCCCGACCTGCCGCGCGGCTTCAGGGTCCCCGGCTACCCGGTCGTCCCGCTGCTCAGCGTCGCCTTCTGCATCTACCTGATCACAGGCCTGCACGCGGACACCTTCCGGGCCGGCGGGATCGCCATCGCCGTCGCCGTGGTCGTCTACTTCGGCTACAGCATCAAGCACTCCAAGCTGGAGCAGTCGGCCCGGCAGGCCGTCACGGCGGACACCCCCGCCGACACGAACAGCTGAACCGGACGTATCCGGACATGAGGGGCCGCCGGTGGGAACGACACCCGGCGGCCCCCGTCGTGCCACCACTCGCGCCGTGGTCGACGCCATGGCGACAGGGCCCCGCTCCCACCCATAACCTTCCACCATGGTGAGCACCCGCACGCCCGGCTTCTCCCGCCCGCGCGGCCGCTTCACCGGCCGCTCCAGAACGCCGGCCCCGCCGACCCCCGACGGAACGCCGTCCGCACCCGGACGGCTGCCGCTGGGCTTCTCCAGTCGGCCGTTCCCCCGTCAGCGGGGCGAGAGCACCTTCCCGCCCACGCCCGATCGGCTGAATCCCGCCCGGCTCGCCTCGACGCGCACCGTCCAGCTCCTCGGCTGCCTGATCGCGGCCGGCTGGGCCGCCGCTTTCCCGCTCGTCTCCGACCTGCCCAACCAGCGGCTGTGGGGCCTCGTCGCGGCTCCCTCGTACGCCCTGGCCGGACTGCTCTGCCTCACCCTGCCGCGCCGTTTCGCGGCCCGCGCCGCCGCCGCCGTCGCCATGGTCGGCGCCGTCCTCGCGCCACTCGCCCTGCTCGCCCTGCACGGCCGCCACCAGTCCGAGGTGATGGTCGTCGAACGCTCGGCGCACCTGCTGCTCACCACCGGCAGCCCGTACCTGCCCCACCCGGTGGTGGTCACCGACTACAACCCGTACCTGCCGGCGATGACCCTCTTCGGGATGCCGCGCCAACTGCTCGGCGACGGGAACGCCTTCGCCCGGGTCGCCGGGGACGCCCGGATCTGGTTCGCGCTCACCTTCGTCGCCTGCCTGCTGGCCAGCTGGCGGCTGCTGCGGCCGTCCCGGGACCGCGCGCCGCTGCTGCCGCTCGCCGTCCTCACCGCCTCGCCGCTGATCGCCCTGGCCCTGGTCGTCGGTGGCGTCGACCTCCCGCTGATCGGCGTCTGCTGCCTCGCCATGGCCCTCGCCGAGCGCGACCGCACCGTCGGCGCCGGCCTGGTGCTCGCCCTCGCCTGCACCCTCAAGTGGACGGCCTGGCCGGCCCTGCCCGTCGCCGCACTGCTGCTCTGGCGCCTCTACGGCCGCCGGCCCGCCGCCCGCACCGCGCTGATCGCGTTCGGCACCAGTCTGGCCGTCATCCTGCCCTCGGTGCTCACCCAGGCCGACGCGCTGCGCGAACAGGTCGTGCGCTTCCCGCTCGGACTCACCGCCATCCGCACCCCCGCCGGTAGCCCGCTGCCGGGCAAGGTGCTGGCCGGCTTCGGGCCCACCGGGCACTCCGTCTCGCTGGCGCTCATGACCATGGGCGGCATCGGGGTGGCCATCTGGCTGCTCGCCCGGCCGCCGGTCTCCGCGATAGCGGCCGCCGACCTGCTGGCCGCCGGACTGGCCATCGCGTTCATGCTCGCCCCCGCCGGGCGCTTCGGGTACCTGGCGCTGCCGGTGGTGCTGGTGATCTGGCCCCGGCTGGCCGCCCGGCGTTGGACCAGCCGCAGGCCCGTCCCTCCGCCGCGCATGCTGGGGCGGCCGGAGCCCGCGCTGCCGCGGGGCTGAGGCGGTTGGGCCGTCGCCCGCTCGCTGGGTTTTCGCCCGCTCGCGGGAGGAGGGGCTCGGGGCGGGGGTGTCGCGCGGAAGGGGGCTCGGGGCGGGTGGTTCGCCCGCCCCGAGCCGGGAGGCGTCAGCGGGTGCCGGCGGCCTTCAGGAGGGAGGCGACGGCCGGGCCGGCCGCGTCCACGCCGTGCCCGCCGCCCTGCACCTCGGCGGCGACCGCGATGTTGCCGCGGTAGGCGGTGAACCAGCTGTTGGTGACGGTCGCCCCGGCGACCTCGGCCGAGCCGGTCTTGGCGCCGGCGTTGTCGGTGATGCCGGCCATCACGTCCTTGGCGGTGCCGCCCTGGGCGGTCGCGGCCATCATCGCCTTCAGCTTGCCGTCGACGTCCGCGGAGAGCGGGCGGGCGGCCTTCTGCTGCGGCAGGTCGGCGACCAGGATCGGCTGCTTGAACTCGCCGCTCTGCACCGTGGCGGTGATCGAGGCGATGGCCAGCGGGTTCATCTGGACCTTGCCCTGGCCGATGTAGTTCATCGCCTGCTCGTCCTTGTTGGAGCCCGGCGAGGGCACCTTGCCGTCGGCGTTCGGCAGGCCGGTCTTCCACTCCAGGCCGATGCCGAAGAGGTCCTTGGCGGTGCCGGACAGCGTGTCGGGCTTCAGGCTGGTCAGGCCCTGGTTGATGAAGGCCGTGTTGCAGGACATCATGAAGTCCTGCTGCAGCGTGTTGTTCGGGAAGGCGCCCGGGAACGAGTTCGGGACGGCGACCGCGTTGCTGCTCTTCTCCGGACAGGCGACCACGGTGTCCGGGTTGACCCCGGCCTCCAGCAGCGCCGCGGAGGTGACGATCTTCATCGTCGAACCCGGTGCGAGCAGCCCGGTGAAGGCCCGGTTCTGGCCGCTGGCGGGCGCGTTGGCGAAGGCCAGCACCTGGCCGGTGCTCGGCTCGATCGCGACGATCGACCCGGACTTGCCGCCGAGGTCCGTCATCGCCTTCTCGGCCGCGGCCTGGATGGCGTTGTCGATGGTCACCTTGAACGGCTTGCCGGGCTTCGGCTCGACGATGGTGAACAGCTTGTCGTTGGCGGTCTTGCCGGACGGGTCGCTGATCACCACCGCGCTGCCCGCGTCCTGGTCCTTGTTCGGGTCCGGCACCAGCTTGTGGGCGTTGTCCTGCAGGGTGGCCAGCAGTGCCGGGGTGAGCGAGGCGCCCTGCAGCGCCTTGCCGTTGCGGTCCACCGCGTTGGACGGCGGCGCGAAGACCTGCTGGGTGGCGATCGTCTCGTTGCCGGACAGGTGCGGGTGGATCACCGTCGGCGCCCAGTGCACGGCCGGGGTGTCGTCGCTCATCTTCACGACGCTCAGGAAGCCGTTGTAGTCCCAGACCCGGTTGGTCCCGGCGAACTCGGCGCGGGCCTTGTACCCCATCAGCACGCCGGCCGGCGCGGGGGAGGCGGCGGCGGACGGCGAGTCCGTGGCGCCGGGGGTCGCGCCCGCCGACGGGGTGGCCGAGGCGCCCGCGGACGGCTTGGCGGCCGGGGAGGGCGTCCCGGTGGCCGCGGCGAAGGCCTGCGGGGTGGCCGGGCCGGCCGGGCTCAGGGTCAGCCCGCTCGGCTTGACCTGGTCGCGGAAGGCGGTCAGCGCGGTGGTGGCCGCGGCCGGGTCGTCGGTCAGCGAGGCGGCCTTGTCCAGGTCGCCGGCCGCCCAGGCCGCGAGGAAGTCCTTGGCACCGTTCGCCGCCTGCTCGGCCGAGGGCGGCTCGGCGACCACCGTGCGGGGCTTCTTGTCCGAGGAGGACCCGGAGCCCGAGCCGCCCACCAGGCTGTACGCCCCGTAGCCCCCGCCCGCCAGCACGGCGACGGACACGCCGGTGATGATGCCGATCTTCGCGCCTCTGCGCATGGTGCTGCTCCCCCAAGGGTCTCGCGGCCGGGCGCAACCGACCGGGGCCGGAAACGCGGTTCGCCCCCCACCCTAGGCAGCGCCGATCGGTGCGCCGACGAAACGCCCGGGAGTTGTGACGGATCTGGTACGTGTCGTGCACCGCATACGGACGGTTCGCGGGTGTCCGGTGTGCGCGGACCCGGGCCCGGGCGTCAGATCCAGCTGGTGAACCACATCCGCTGGCGCCAGTCCTGCATCGGGATCGTCTGCCCGGTGAACAGCGGGAAGAAGAACAGGAAGTTCCACATGATCAGCAGCACCAGCAGCCCCGCCGCGGTGGAACCGATGATCCGGCGGTCCCGCGAGGCGCCGGCCGGCCCGATCAGCGCCCCGACCAGCATGGTCACCGCGAGCACCAGGAACGGGACGAACACCACCGCGTAGAACAGGAAGATCGTCCGCTGCTGGTAGGCGAACCACGGGAGGTAGCCGGCGGCCAGGCCGCACAGCAGCGCACCGGCCCGCCAGTCCCGCCGCGCCGCCCAGCGCCACAGGCAGTACACCAGCGCCACCACGGCCGCCCACCACAGCAGCGGGGTGCCGATGCCCAGCACCTCGCGGGCGCACTCGGCGGCCGTGCAGCCGCTCTGGCCCTGCTTGGGGGACTCGTAGAAGAAGGAGACCGGCCGGCCCAGCACCAGCCAGGACCACGGGTTCGACTGGTAGGTGTGCGGGTCGCTCAGGTGGGTGTGGAAGTCGTACACCGTCGAGTGGTAGTGCCACAGGGCGCGCAGCCCCTCGGGTATCCACGGGTAGTCGGTGGACCGGCCCACCGCCCAGTCGCGGCCCCAGCCGCCCTGCCCGGGCGCGTTGCTGCTGGCGAACCAGCCCCACCAGGACGCGACGTAGACGGCCAGCGACACCACCACGATCGACACGAAGGCCGGCAGCACGTCCCGGGTGAGCGCCGCGAGGTGGGGGCGCGGGGCCCCGGCCAGCCGGCGGGCGCCGACGTCCCAGAGCACCGTCATCACGCCGAAGGCCGCCGCCACGTACAGGCCGCTCCACTTGGTGGCGCAGGTCAGGCCGACGCAGACGCCGGCGGCGATCCGGTACGGGCGCCAGCCCAGGTTCACCCGCTGCGCCAGCAGCGCGTCCGGCACCCCGCCGAGGCGTTCCGCCAGCCGGGCCCGGGTGCGGTCGCGGTCCAGCAGCAGGAAGCCGAAGGCGGCGAGGATCCAGAACATCACCACCAGGTCCAGCAGCGCGGCGCGGCTGAGCACCAGGTGCAGGCCGTCCACCGAGAGCAGCAGGCCGGCCACGCAGCCCAGCAGGGTCGACCGGAACATCCGGCGGGCGATCCGGGCGAGCATCAGCACCGACAGGGTGCCGAGCAGGGCCACCGCGAACCGCCAGCCGAACGGGTTCATCCCGAACAGCACCTCGCCCGCACCGATGATCCACTTGCCCACCGGCGGGTGCACCACGTACGAGGCCATCGCCCGGTACGGGACGGCCGCGCCCGGCGTCATGATCTGGTCGTTGGCACCGTCCGGCCAGTTGATCTCGTAGCCGCCGTGCCAGAGCGCGTAGGCGTCCTTGGCGTAGTAGGTCTCGTCGAAGATGATCGCGTGCGGCTGTCCGAGGTTCGTGAAGCGCAGCACACCGGCGAACAGCGCCACCGCCAGCGGGCCCAGCCAGCCGGCCCAGCGGCACAGGAAGGTCCACAGGCCCGGGGCCACGGAGACGCCCAGGCGCTGCAGCAGCGGCGAGGGCGGCGCCGGGGTCGGGGTGACCCCGGGGCCGTCCGGCATCGGCGGCACCAGGCGCTCGGTCAGCGGGGCCGTCGGGCGGGCGGCGTAGCCGTACCGGGCCAACCGCTCCCGCCAGCTCCCCGGGGCCGGCTCGGCCGGTCTGGGGGCCGGGACGACGGGGGACGGCGGGGCGACCGGGGAGGGCGGGCCGGCCACGTCGCCGCCGTCCTGCGCGGTGTGGTCCGTACCGGTGGGCGTCCTGGCCGCCGTGTCGCCGTTCATCCGCCACATCGTAGGGGCGCTCTTCGTACGCGTGTCCGCTCCCTCGGAAGCTGCCCGAATCGTCACCAAAAGCCCCCGGGCGGCGGCAGCTGCAAGGATGGGGGCCGTGACAGGAGTACTCGTTCTCGCAGGCACCCCCATCGGCGACGTCTCGGACGCCCCGCCCCGGCTGCTCACCGAACTGGCCGCGGCCGACGTGATCGCGGCCGAGGACACCCGTCGGCTGCGCCGGCTCACCCAGGCCCTGGGGGTGACCCCGGCCGGGCGGGTGGTGTCCTACTTCGAGGGCAACGAGGTCGGCCGCACCCCCGAACTGGTGGAGGCGCTGCTCGGCGGCGCCCGGGTGCTGCTGGTCACCGACGCCGGCATGCCCTCCGTCTCCGACCCCGGCTACCGGCTGGTCGCCGCCGCCGTCGCCGCCGACGTCAAGGTCACCGCGGTGCCCGGGCCGTCCGCCGTGCTCACCGCGCTCGCGCTGTCCGGCCTGCCCGTCGACCGCTTCACCTTCGAGGGCTTCCTGCCCCGCAAGACCGGCGACCGGGCCCGCCAGCTCGCCTCGATCGCCGCCGAGCCGCGCACCATGGTGTTCTTCGAGGCGCCGCACCGGATCGCCGAGGCGCTCGCCGCGATGGCCGAGGCCTTCGGCGCCGACCGGCCCGCCGCCGTCTGCCGCGAGCTCACCAAGACCTACGAGGAGGTCAAGCGCGGACCGCTCGCCGAGCTGGCGGCCTGGGCGGCCGACGGCGTCAAGGGCGAGATCACCGTCGTGGTCGCCGGCGCGCCGCCGGCCGCGCCGCAGGACCTCACCCCGGCCGAACTCGCCCGGCTGGTGGCCGTCCGGGAGGAGGCGGGGGAGCGCCGCAAGGAGGCCATCGCCGCGGTGGCGGCCGAGCTGGCACTGCCCAAGCGGGAGGTGTTCGACGCGGTGGTGGCCGCGAAGAACGAGGCCAGGGGAGCGGCCGGGACCGCGGCCGGGGGCGGCGGCGGGGCCGGGAGGTAGGCGACGGACGGGCGGGGCCCCCGGGGCCGGGAGGCCCGGCCCGGGGCGCCCTGGAAAAGGGGTGAATTCCGGGGGTTGCGTGACTCCCGGGGAGTCGTACCTTTGAGTGAAGGCCCCGGTAAACGCCAGTGGAGCTGAAGATTCCGTCGTGGTTTTCGGAACGGACCAGGCCTTTCGTATAGGAGTTCCCAACCCGCGTCCAAGTCTTCACAAGCAGGGCATCGGCCGGGGTGGTCCGGGCATTTCCTGGAATGGAAAGACCCAGCCGGGCGAGCGCCCGGCGGGCGCTGGGAGACGGCTATGAGCGAGATGATCGGTAGCCCCCTCGGTGGCAACGCGCTGAGCGCCCCCGGCCTGGCCGGCAGGCCGCACACCCCCGTCGAGACCGTGCGGGAGGCGTACTCCTTCGCGTGCCTGCGGTGCGGGTACGGCTGGGAGCAGGCGTACGACATCGAGCACCACGTCGGCAAGGACGGACACCCCGTGTTCGAGTACCACGCCAACGGAGTCCGGGTGCCGTCCCCGCTGCTCAAGCCGACCTGCCCGGGCTGCGGCGGACACACCGTCCGGATCATGCGCGAGGGCAGGGTCGCCGTGGCCGACCAGTCCTGGCACCACGCCCCCGGCTACTCGGCGCACGCCGAGCCCGCCGGGGCGCCCCCGGAGCCCGCGGCCGACAAGCCGCGCGGACGCTGGGCCCGGTTCTGGTCGCGGCTGATGGGCTGACCACGGGCGCCGGGAGCGGATCCGGGGCCGCCCGCCGCACTGCTCGCGGCGGGCGGCCCCGGGCCGGACCGGCCGGGCGGCGGTCCCCGGTCCGCGGGCCGGAACGCGGTCGAAGGGTGCGGGCGGGCCCGACTAAGCTTTCCGACCATGGCGGCCACTGCAGACCACAGCACCACCGGGGCGAACGCCCCGGCGTACTACGTTTCCACCCCGATCTACTACGTCAACGATCGCCCGCACCTGGGCCACGCGTACACCACCGTGGCGGGCGACGTCCTCACCCGCTGGCACCGCCAGCGCGGCGAGAAGGTGTGGTACCTGACCGGCACCGACGAGCACGGTCAGAAGATCATGCGGACCGCCGAGGCCAACGGCGTCAGCCCCCAGGAGTGGTGCGACAAGCTGGTCGAGGAGGAGTGGAAGCCGCTCTGGGAGCACCTGGAGATCGCCAACGACGACTTCATCCGCACCACCCAGCAGCGGCACACCGACCGCGTGCAGGAGTTCGTCCAGGACCTGTACGACAAGGGCGAGATCTACAAGGGCGGCTACTCCGGCCCGTACTGCGTCGGCTGCGAGGAGTTCAAGCTCCCCGCCGAACTGCTCGACGGCGCCACCGCGGACGAGAAGCTCTGCTCCGTCCACAAGCGCCCGGTCGAGTGGCTGGAGGAGGAGAACTACTTCTTCCGCCTCTCCGCGTACGGTCCGAAGCTGCTGGAGTTCTACGCCGCCAACCCGGACTTCATCCAGCCGGCCTCGGCCCGCAACGAGGTGCTGCGCTTCGTCGAGCAGGACCTGAAGGACCTGTCGATCTCCCGCTCCACCTTCAACTGGGGCGTCCCGCTGCCGTGGGACGAGAAGCACGTCCTCTACGTGTGGGTCGACGCGCTGCAGAACTACATCACCGCGGCCGGCTACGGCAGCGACCCGGAGCGCTTCGCCGAGCTGTGGCCCGCCTCCGTGCACCTCGTCGGCAAGGACATCCTCCGCTTCCACGCCGTCATCTGGCCCGCCATGCTGATGGCCGCCGGGCTGCCGCTGCCCAAGCGGGTCGTCGCCAACGGCTGGCTGATGGTCGGCGGCGAGAAGATGTCCAAGTCCAACCTGACCGGCATCTCGCCCACCGACCTCACCTCGCACTTCGGCGTGGACGCCTACCGCTACTACTTCCTGCGGGCGATCCCGTTCGGCACCGACGGCTCGTTCTCCTGGGAGGACTTCACCGCCCGGTACACCTCCGAGCTCGCCAACGACTTCGGCAACCTGGCCTCCCGGGTCGCCGCGATGGTCGGCAAGTACTTCGACGGGAAGCTGCCGGCCGCCACCGCCGCGGGCGAGGCCGAGCAGGCCGTCGCCCAGGGCCTGGCCACGGCCGTCGCCGCCGCAGACCGGAAGATCGGCGAGGAGCTGGACTTCGCCGGCGGCCTCGCGGCGATCTTCGAGTTCGTCAAGCAGGTCAACGGCTACCTCACCGAGCAGGCGCCCTGGAAGGTCGCCAAGGACGACTCCGAGGAGGGCCGGGCCCGCCTCGCGACCATCCTCTACACCGCCGCCGAGTCGCTGCGCGGCACCGCCGTCCTGCTCAACCCGGTGATGCCGTCCACCGCCGAGAAGCTGTGGGCCTCGCTGGGCGCCGCCGACGCGGGCCTCGGCGCGCTCGCGGCGCAGACCGTCGCCACCGCGGCGGACTGGGGCCGGCTGCCCGTCGGCGCCACCGTCACCAAGGGCGACATCCTGTTCCCGCGCCTCGAAGAGAAGCCCGCCTCCTGATGGCCCCCAAGGACGACCGCGCCACGCCGCCGCCCCTGCCGCAACCCCTGGCGGTGGCGGTGGCCGACTCGCACACCCACCTCGACATGCAGTCCGGCACGCCGGCCGAAGGGCTGGCCCGGGCGGCCTCCGTCGGGGTCACCACGGTCGTCCAGGTGGGCTGCGACGTGCCCGGCTCGCGCTGGGCCGCCGAGCTGGCGGCCCAGTTCGAGCAGGTGCACGCCGCCGTCGCGCTGCACCCCAACGAGGCGCCGAGGATCTTCCTCGGCGACCCCGACGGCTGGTCCGGGCAGCAGCGCCCCGCCGGCGGCGCCGCCGCCCTCGACGAGGCCCTCGCCGAGATCGACCGGCTCGCGGCCCTCCCGCAGGTCCGCGCCGTCGGCGAGACCGGCCTCGACTACTTCCGCACCGGGCCCGAGGGCGTGGAGATCCAGAAGGAGTCGTTCCGCCGCCACATCGAGATGGCCAAGCGGCACGACAAGGCCCTCGTCATCCACGACCGCGACGCCCACGAGGACGTCATCGCCGTCCTGCTCGCCGAGGGCGCGCCCGAGCGGACCGTCTTCCACTGCTACTCCGGCGACGCCGCGATGGCCGAGGTCTGCGCCGAACACGGCTGGTACCTGTCCTTCGCCGGCCCGGTCACCTTCAAGGCCAACCAGCCGCTGCGCGACGCCCTCGCCGCCACCCCCCTCGACCGGATCCTGGTCGAGACCGACGCGCCCTTCCTCACCCCGCACCCCTACCGCGGCCGCCCCAACGCCCCGTACCTCATCCCGGTCACGGTGCGGTCCATGGCCGCGACACTGGGCCTGCACGAGGACGAACTGGCGACCGCCATCGCCGCCAACACGGCCCGGGCGTTCGGCTACTGAGCCGGCCGCCCGGCCGCCGGGTCCGTCCGGCGCGTCCGGGCGGCCCGCCCCGCGCCCGTATCCTTGGCGCGTGAGCACCACCGACCCCACCCCTGACAGCCACCTGCTGGGCGCCGCCGACATCCGCGAGCTGGCCGCCGCCTTCGGCGTCAAGCCGACCAAGCAGCGCGGGCAGAACTTCGTCATCGACGGCAACACCGTGCGGCGGATCGTCCGGGCCGGCGGGGTGACCGAGGAGGACGCGGTCGTCGAGGTCGGGCCCGGACTCGGCTCGCTGACCCTGGCGCTGCTGGAGGTCGCCCGGCACGTGACCGCGGTCGAGATCGACCCGGTGCTCGCCCGGCACCTCCCCGACACCGTCGCCGCCCGGATGCCCGGCAAGGCCGACGCCTTCGACCTGGTGTTCAGCGACGCCATGGAGGTCACCGAGCTCCCCGGACCGGCGCCCACCGCGCTGGTCGCCAACCTGCCGTACAACGTGGCCGTGCCCGTCCTGCTGCACATGCTGGCGACCTTCCCCAGCATCGAGCGCACGCTGGTCATGGTGCAGAGCGAGGTCGCCGACCGGCTCGCCGCCAAGCCCGGCAACAAGGTGTACGGCGTCCCGTCGGTCAAGGCCAACTGGTACGCCGACGTGAAGCGGGCCGGCGCCATCGGGCGCAACGTGTTCTGGCCCGCCCCCAACGTCGACTCCGGGCTCGTCTCGCTCATCCGCCGGGAGCCGCCGAGGACCACCGCCAGCCGCCGGGAGGTGTTCGCCGTCGTCGACGCCGCGTTCGCCCAGCGGCGCAAGACCCTGCGCGCCGCGCTGTCCGGCTGGGCCGGCTCCGCCGCCGGGGCAGAGCAGGCCCTCACGGCCGCCGGGATCGACCCCAAGCTGCGCGGCGAGATGCTGACGGTCGAGCAGTTCGCCGCCATCGCCGAACACAAGCCGAAGGCGGACACCGAGTGATCACCGTACGCGTCCCGGCCAAGGTCAACGTCCAGCTCGGGGTGGGCGGACTGCGCACCGACGGCTTCCACGAGCTGGCCAACGTCTTCTTCGCGGTCGCCCTCGGCGACGAGGTCACCGCCACCCCGGGGGACGGCGTCACGCTGACCTGCTCCGGGCCCGACGCGCACGCCGTCCCGCTCGACGACAGCAACCTCGCCGCCCGCGCCGCCCGGCTGCTCGCCGCCCACCACGGCATCGCCGACCCCGGCGTGCACCTGCACATCGCCAAGGCCATCCCGGTCGCCGGCGGCATGGCCGGGGGCAGCGCCGACGGCGCCGCCGCACTGGTCGCCTGCGACGCGCTCTGGCAGCTCGACACCCCGCTCGACACGCTCCTGGAGCTCGCCGCCGAACTCGGCTCCGACGTGCCGTTCGCCCTGCTCGGCGGCGTCGCGCTGGGTCGCGGCCGCGGCGAGATCCTGCAGCCGCTCGCCGTCGACGGCACCTTCCACTGGGTCTTCGCGGTCGCCGACGGCGGCCTGTCGACGCCCGCCGTCTTCCGCGAGTGCGACCGGCTCCGCGAGGAGGCCGGGACCGGCTCCAGCGACACCGACGTCCCGGTGCCCGAGGCCGACCCGGCCCTGCTCGCCGCCCTCGCCGGCGGCGACGCCGTCGCCCTGGCCGCCGCGCTCGCCAACGACCTCCAGCCCGCCGCCGTCTCGCTGCGGCCCGGGCTCGCCGACACCCTGAAGGCCGGCACCGAGGCCGGGGCCATCGGCGCCCTCGTCTCCGGCTCCGGGCCGACCTGCGCGTTCCTCGTCAAGGACGCCGACGCGGCCGCCGCCGTCGCGGAGGCGCTGCGGGCCTCCGGCACCTGCCGCACCGCCCACGCCACGTACGGGCCGGTGCCGGGCGCGGCGCCGGTGGCGTAGGGGCGGCGGACCGGTGGACCGGTGGGGGCCGGGGGCCGGGGCTGTCGGCGGGTCCGGGTAGGGCCGGGGCTGTAGGCGGGGTTCGTGCCGGGTCCGGGTGGGGCCGGGGCGGGTTCGTGCCGGGTCCGGGACCGCCCCCGGGAGCAGCCCGACGTGGACCCGCGGGCGCGCCCATTAGGCTGGGGAGATCGGGGCGTCCCCGACAGGGGCACCCGGCCACGAACGGCGGACCGCCCCGACCCCGCCGAACCCAGGAGCGCAGCACACGTGGCCGTCAACCTCGCCACCATCGAGTCCGTCACGAAGGTCTACGGCACCCGGGCCCTTCTCGACGGGGTCAGCCTCGGCGTCAGCGAGGGAGACCGGATCGGCGTCGTCGGACGCAACGGGGACGGCAAGACCACCCTGATCCGGATGCTCGCCAAGCTGGAGGAGCCCGACAGCGGCCGCATCACCCACTCCGGCGGACTCCAGCTGGCCGTCCTCACGCAGCACGACTCGCTCGACCCGAAGGCCACCATCCGGCACGAGGTCATCGCCGACCGGGCCGACCACGAGTGGCTCGGCGACGCCCGCATCCGCGACATCATCGAGGGCCTCTTCGGCGGCCTCGACCTGCCCGGCTTCGCCGACGGCCTGGACACCGTCATCGGCCCGCTCTCCGGCGGCGAGCGCCGCCGGATCGCCCTCGCCAAGCTGCTCCTCGGCTCGCCCGACCTGATCGTCCTCGACGAGCCCACCAACCACCTCGACGTCGAGGGCATCAACTGGCTCGCCCAGCACCTCCAGAAGCGCCGCTCCGGGCTCGTCTGCGTCACCCACGACCGCTGGTTCCTCGACCAGGTCTGCACCCGCATGTGGGACGTCCAGCACGGCACCGTCCACGAGTACGAGGGCGGCTACTCCGACTACGTTTTCGCCCGCGCCGAGCGCTCCCGCATCGAGGCCGTCGAGGAGCAGAAGCGCCAGAACCTCGCCCGCAAGGAGCTCGCCTGGCTGCGCCGCGGCGCCCCCGCCCGCACCTCCAAGCCGCGCTACCGCATCGAGGCCGCCAACGCCCTGATCGCCGACGTCCCCGAGCCGCGCGACAAGTCCGAGCTGATGAAGTTCGCCAACGCCCGGCTGGGCCGCACCGTCTTCGAGCTCGAGGGCGTCACGGTGAAGGCCGGCCCCAAGCTGCTGCTGGAGAACCTCACCTGGCAGCTCGGCCCCGGCGACCGGATCGGCCTGCTCGGTGTCAACGGCGCCGGCAAGACCTCGCTGCTGCGCGCCCTGCGCGACGCCTACGCCTCCGAGGGCGACGTCCAGCCCGACTCCGGCGTGATCAAGGTCGGCAAGACCGTCCGGCTCGCCTACCTCTCGCAGGAGGTCGTCGAACTGGACCCGGCCACCCGGGTGCTCCAGGCCGTCGAGCAGGTCCGCTCGCGCGTCGACCTCGGCAAGGGCCGCGAGATGAGTGCCGGTCAGCTCTGCGAGCAGTTCGGCTTCGGCAAGGACAAGCAGTGGACGCCCGTCGGCGACCTCTCCGGCGGTGAGCGGCGCCGGCTCCAGCTGCTGCGCCTGCTCATGGACGAGCCCAACGTGCTGTTCCTCGACGAGCCGACCAACGACCTCGACATCGAGACCCTCAACCAGCTGGAGGACCTCCTCGACGGCTGGCCCGGCTCGATGATCGTCATCAGCCACGACCGCTTCTTCATCGAGCGCACCACGGACGTCACCCACGCGCTGCTCGGCGACAAGAGGATGCGGATGCTGCCCAACGGCGTCGACGAGTACCTCGAGCGGCGCGCCCGGATGGCCGAGGCCGCGGCCGCCGCGGCTGCGGCCGCCGTCCCCGCCCCCGTCGAGGCCGCCGCGCCCGGCCTCTCCGGCGGCGACCTGCGGGCCGCGAAGAAGGAGATGCAGAAGCTGGAGCGGCAGATCGCCAAGCTGGACGAGAAGGAGTCCAAGCTGCACGCCCAACTCGCCGAGCACGCCGCCGACTTCTCCAAGGTGGCCGAACTGGACGGGCAGCTGCGCGCCGTCCGGGACGAGAAGGAGGAGCTGGAGATGACCTGGCTGGAGCTGGCCGAGCAGGTCTGACCTTCCGGGTTGGGGTGCCCGGGCCGGGGCCCGTCCGGTGCCCGGCTCAGGCGCCCAGCAGGACCTCCAGCTCGTCCGCCGCACGGCCCAGCGCACTGCGCGCCGGGTCGTGCGGCCGCGTCGGGCGGGGCGCCGCACCCGTCGGCGGGCGGTGCGCCCGGGCGGCCGCGGTCAGCTCGTCCAGTGCCCGGCGGACCCGGGCCACCTCCACCGGATCCGGCACCCGGCCGCCGTAACGGATCTGCGCCGCGAACGCCGCCACCGCCCCGCCCAGCCGCTCCAGCGCCGCCGTCGCCGGCAGCCACCGTTCCGCCAGCCGCCCGGTCGGCGGCGGCTCGACCAGCCCCTGCCGCACCTCCTGCCGGGCGTCCGCCAGCGCCCGGTACGCCCGGCGACGCAGCCACACCTCGGCCCGGCCGGCGTCCCCCGTCACCGCGTCCAGATAGGCCCGCAGCGCGGCCGCCGCGTCCACCAGGCGGGGCTCGATCCGGTGCCGCGGCCGATCCGGCCACAACAGGCAGCCGAAGAGCAGCACCACCGCGCTGGCCAGCACCGTGTCCAGCACCCGCGGCCAGAACTCCGCCGCACTGCTCTGCCCGCCCAACTGCAGCAGGACCAGCGCCATCGGCGTCATCGCGACGGTGTTCAAGCCGTAGTGCGCCGCCGTCGCGTACGGCAGCAGCGCCACGCACGCCGCCGCGATCACCGTCAGCGCCCACGCGTCCGTGGTCAGCGACACCACGGCCGCCGTCACCACCACCCCCAGCACGGTGCCGACGGCGCGGCTCACCGCACGCAGGAACACCGACCCGAGATCCGGCTTCAACACGAACGCGATCGTCATCGGCAGCCAGTAGCTCTTGCTCAGCGGATAGCTGGCCGTCACCGCCGAACCCACCGCGATGCACAACGCCACCCGCAGCCCGTACCGCACCGAACCGCGCGACAGCAGCCGCACCCGCAGCCGCCACGGGTCGGCCGGCGGCGCCGGCGCCGTGCCGACCGCCGCGTCCCGGCCCGCCACCGCCCCGGCCGCCGCGCGCAGCGCCGCGTCCAGGGCCTGCCGGGACGGCGTGTCCGGCCGCCAGTCCGGCACGGCCACCTCGCCGCCGCCCCGCCGGACCGCCTCCGCCAGCAGCCCCGGCACCGCGGCCACCTCCGGCGGCACCGGCCGCCACGCCCACAACAGGCCCGTCGCCGCCTCCGTCGCGGCCAGCGCCGCCTCGTACGTCCGGCGCAGTCCGGCCGCGCGCGGGCTCCCGCCGGTACGCGGGTTCCCGCCGGCATGCGGGCTTCCACCGGCATGCGGGAGCAGGTCCTGCAGCTGGTTCAGGCGGGCCGTCAGCACCTGGCGCGAGCCCGCGCCCTGCGGCGTCCCCAGATCGGCGAGCGTACGGCCCAGCGCCTCGTACACGGCGGCCAGCGCCCGAACGCGCGGATCGGCCGCCGGGCGGCGCGGCACACCCGTCGGCAGCCCCAGCACCAGCACGAACCCGGCCCCCGCCAGCATCATCGGCGCCGCCGCCCACCAGGGGTGCGGCAGCGGCATGCCGCTGCCCAGCGCCGCCGACACCAGCAGCAGCATCCCCGCGGCCGAACCGCGCGGACCGGTCGCGCTCAGCGCACCCGAGACGAACGCCGTCACCGTCAGCGCCGCGCCCAGCCCCACCGCCGGGACACCCGCGTGCTGCACGGCGGTGCCGACCAGCATGCCCAGCGCCGACGCCGACACGGCGGAGGCGATCCGGGACAGCCGAAGCCCGGCCGGCTCGACCCGGTCGTTCATCGTCGCGTGCATCGCGCCCAGGGCGGCGAACACCCCGAGGTCCAGTCGGTGCGTCAGCAGACCCACGGTCAGCGGCAGCAGCATGCCGATCGCGCCCCGCACCATCAGGGCCAGCGGCAACGGCGGGCGGGACGGTCGCGCGGCGCGGGCCCACCAGGGCTCGTCCGGGGGCAGGGGCATGCGGTCACGTCCGTTCTGCGGCCGGGGGTCGCTGCTGTGCGACATTGCGCGGCAGATGGGGCGTTACCCGGTCCAACCGGGCAGCGCCAGTCTATCCGGGGGCCCGCGCGCCCGGCCGCCGGGCCGCACGTGTCAGGTTCGTACCGATCGCGCACGCGCCCACCAAGGGCCCTGCCGGGCCGACAGGGGCGGTGGCTACGATTGCGGAGGCGGAATCCGTCCCCAGGGCGGACGGGATCCGACCAGGACTGTACGACCGAGAAGTTGACGGCGTGTTGCGGCACGGCGGCCCGGGAGTTACCCGGACCGGCGTCCGTACGGGGGAAGAGGTGAACTGCCATGGCAGGAGAGGTTCCACCGGGACCGGGAACCAAGCCGGATCCGGCCACGACGGTCGATCCGTACACGTTGAGCAACGTGTGGGTCGGCCCCACGGTGAGCTCCGGGCAGACGTACAGCAGTGCCGGCGACCTGGTGTCCGCGTTCGGCAAGCAGGACGTCAAGGTCGAACTGGACACGCTCGTCACGTTCGCGAACAAGGTGGAGGCGCTGCTCCAGGCCATGGACGGCTCGGCGGCGGCGCCCTACAAGCTCCAGGAACAGACGCTGACCGGCGGCAACTTCGCGAGCTCGGAGTTCGCCGAGGCGACCGCCCTGACGTCCGCCTACGACAAGGTGCACACCCAGCTCGTCAAGCTGCACAAGGACTTCGTGTCGCAGATCGACGCCATGAAGACCGCGGTGTCGCAGACGGCGGGCAACTACGCGACCAACGAGGACGACACCACGGCCGCCCAGAAGGCTGTCGCGAAGAACGCGGGCGTCGCCACGCCGGCGGCCGGCCCGAACGGGCCGGCGCCGAACAGGGCCAGCGGCAACTTCTGATGGCGGTCGTCCACGGCGTTCACGGGGAAACGGGGAGAAGGTAGTGGCAGGCGGAACGAATTTCGAACTCATCGACCACGCGCAGCTCAGGAAGATGGTCGACAGCACCGACCCCTCCAAGGTGCTGAGCCGCGGCACGATGCTGCAGTCGGCCGCCCGCGTCCTGCGGGACCTCAGCAGCGCGCTCAAGTCGCACGCCGAGAACATCCACTGGGAAGGCCCGGCCGCCGAGAACTTCAAGACCTGGGTCGGCAACCTGCAGCAGTCCGCCGGGCTGCTCAGCGACTACTCCAAGTCCGCCGGTGACGCCATGCACCAGGCGGGCGAGGCGCTCAGCACCGCCAAGGCGGCGGTGCCGGGCGTGCCGGACCACGACGTCAAGACGGTCAGCGCACGGACGGGACAGGGGAGTCCGACCCAGGCGGCGCTCAACATCGCCGCCCTCAGGAGCCCGGACCCCACCACCGCGACCGTCGACGCGGCCATGAAGAGCGTCAACAAGAACTGGGTGAGCGAGGCCGACGCCCAGGCCGCCGCCCAGCGCGTCTACCTGGCGCACCAGGAAGCCATCCACCAGATGGAGAAGCTGGGCCAGGCGTACGACGCGGCGACCCAGACGCTGACCGGGCTCAAGGACGTGGTGCTGCCGGGGACGCCGGAGGCCACCAACCAGAACAGCTCCTCGGCCGTTTCCCGTGATGACGGGAGCGGCTCGGGCTATGGCGGCTCCGTCACGACCAGTCGTCGATCCGGTGGTGGCGGCACTGTCCGCAGCAGCTCCAGCCCGACCGGTGGCGACTACGGCGGAGGCACGGTGGCCCCCCACCCGCCGGGTTCGGGCTCGGGTTCGGGAGGGTCGGGGACACCGGGACACGTCGATCCGATCCCGCCGTCCGGTGGCGGGCACGTGCCGCCTCCCGCGCACGACCCGGGTTCCACGACGCCGCCCACGGTGCCGTCGGGCCCGATCGACCGGACGGGCACCGGTCTGGACAGTCTGCCGCCGGCTCCCACCCTGCCGGGTCAGACCGGTCCGGTGAGCCCGGTCGGAGGTGGCAGCCTGCCTCCGGACGTCCTGCGGGGCACCACGGGGTACCCGGGTGGACCGGGCGGCGGAACGGCCGGATACCCCAGCTTCCCCGGGGGCGGTCCGGTCCCCGGGTTCCCCGTCGGAAGCGGGGGCGGCTCGATTCCGGGCAGGAGCGGGGGTTCGATCCCCGGCCGTGGCGGGGGTTCGATCCCCGGCACGAGCGGCGGTTCGGTCCCGGGGCGCACCGTGCCCTTCGGCGGTGGCACAGTGCCGGGGAAGTCCGGCACCCCTGGTCTGCCCAGTGGGACGGTCTTCGGCGCCCGTGAGGCCCAGGCGGGCCGGGGCGGGACGGCCGGCGGCACGGGCGGGATGGGTGGCATGCACCCGGGCATGGGCGGTCACGGCGGTGGTGGCGGAGCGGCTGGCGGTTCGCGCGGCCGGGGTCTCACCTCGACCGGTGGCGGGACGGTCGGCGGCCGCAAGGGGCCGACCCCCGGAGGCGAGTTCACGCCGGGTGGTACGGGCCTGCGTCGGGCGGCCGCAGCAGGGGCCGCCGAGGGCGAGGCCCGGGCCGGCCAGAACGGCATGATGGCGCCGGGCTCGTCCGGCCATGCGGGCAAGAGCGGGCGCGACCGCCGCAAGCGGGCCGACTACCTCCTCGAGGACGAGGAGACCTGGACCAGCGGTACGCCGCAGAGCAACCCGAACGTGGTTGAGTAGGACGTCTTGACTGCCCGGCCACGGGGATCTCCCCGTGGCCGGGCAGTCCTGTCCCGGGGTTCTCGCCCTACGGAGACGACGAGGAGTTGTGATGGGGCGGACGAACGCGCGAGTGCGTTGGCGGGTTATTGCTGCAACGTTTCTGGCAGCGGGAGTTGTGCTTGGTCCGGTAGCAGCGCCAGCGACGGCAGACGGTTCTATCCGAGAGCGGCAGTGGCACCTGGACGCCATGCACGCTCCGGAGATGTGGAAGGTTTCCAAGGGACAGGGCGTCACTGTCGCGGTGATCGACGGTGGATTCAAGCTGGACCATCCGGACCTGGTGGGGCAGTTTCTGCCTGGTAGGGACTTCAGCGGTAGTCCTGGTGGAGTGGGCTCATACGCCGACGGGCATGGCACCGAGATGGCCAGCCTGATCGCGGGTACCGGAAACAGTGTTGGGGGAACCGGAGCCTACGGTTTGGCGCCGGGCGCCAAGATCCTCCCGCTCAAAATCAACAACGGTTCGGTCGGAGCGGCCACCTCGACCGAATTCCTCGATGAGATCGGGAAGGCCGTGAGCTTCGCGGTCGATCAAGGCGCGAAGGTCATCAGCATTTCTCAGGGGATGGCCGCAGCGAGGACGTCACCCGCCGACGTGGACCGGCTGAACGGTATCCTCGCGGCCGCTCGGGCCAAGGGCGCGCTGGTGGTTGCCAGCGTTGGGAACGAGGCGCAGTCCGGAAACCCGGTTTCCTACCCGGGAGGATTGCCCAACGTTGTCGGCGTGGGCGCCGTCGACCATGATGCCGCCGCGACGGCGGAGTCGGAACAGGGGCCGCAGGTCATCCTTTCCGCGCCCGGAATGGACATGTTCGCTGCTTGCGTGGCTGACACCGGCTACTGCAAGAGCCACGGGACATCGGATGCGGCCGCCCTGGTCTCCGCGTCGGCGGCTCTGGTCTGGTCGGTGCACAAGGACTGGACGGCGAATCAGGTTCTGCGGGTGCTGATCAATACGGCGGGCAAGCCGACTGACGGGTCGGTGCACAGTGTCGACGTCGGTTACGGCACGGTGCGTCCGCGGATCGCGCTGACGGACCCCGGGGACCCGGGTCCGGCGGACGTGTCCCCGGTCCCGGCTGCGACCGCCGCGCCGTCGGCCGCACCGACTCCCTCGGTGACTCCGTCCGCCACGGCCCCGGGGGCGTCCGCTTCGGCTGCCGCCCCGAGCGCGGGCAACGCGCCTGCGGCGGCGCCCACTCCGGTGCCCACGTCGGAGCCGAAGGCCGTGGACGCGTCGGGTGGCTCCGGAAGCACGCTGCCGGTCGTGGCCGCCGTGGTGGCCGGGCTGGTGCTGGTGGCCGGTGTGGTGTTCGTCGTGGTGCGGCGGCGTAGGGCGGCCGCCGGGTCGGACGGGGGCCGGTAGGGCCTGAGGGGTGGGGTGGTCCGTCCGGTCGTCGGGGGTGGTGCGGCGGCCGGGCGGTGGTGTTTCCGCGGGGGCGGGCGTGGTGTGAGCCGGGGTGGCGTGCGGTGCCGGGGTGTGCGCCGTGGTCACTCGGGTGGGGGCTGGTGGGTGGGGGTGGTGGCTGGTGAGGGTGGTGGTATGGATGCGGAGGACGGCGGGCGGGCAGGGCAGTTGCGGCGGGCGGCGGCTGCGGCGCTGATCGGGACGGCGATCGAGTTCTACGACTTCTTCCTTTACGGAACGGCCGCGGCGCTCGTCTTCGGGCCGGTGTTCTTTCCAGGACTGGGCGGGGTGGGGGCGCTGTTGGCGGCGTTCTCGGTGTACGCGGTGGCCTTCCTGGCACGACCGCTGGGGGCGGTGGTGTTCGGGCACTTCGGGGACCGGGTGGGCCGGCGGGCGACGTTGGTGGTGTCGCTGCTGCTGATGGGGTTGTCGACGGCGCTGGTGGGCCTGTTGCCGGGTTTCGGGTCGTGGGGCTGGTGGGCGCCGGTGGCGCTGGTGCTGTTGCGGGTGTGCCAGGGCGTGGGGCTGGGCGGGGAGTGGGGCGGGGCGGCGCTGCTGATCGCGGAGAACGCGCCGGCGGGGCGGCGGGGGCGGTTCGGGGCGTTCCTGCAGTTGGGGCCGACGGTCGGGTTCGTGTTGGCGAACGGGGTGTTCCTGGCGCTCCAACTGGCCCTGGACGAGCGGGCGTTCCGAGCGTGGGGCTGGCGGCTGCCGTTCCTGGCGTCGCTGGGGCTGGTGGCGGTGGGGCTGTTCGTGCGGTTGCGGCTGGAGGAGACGCCGCTGTTCCGGGCGGACGAGCCGCGGGAGCGGGCGCCGGTGGCGGAGGTGGTGCGCGGTCACTGGCGCACGGTGGTGCTGGGGGCGGGGGCGATCACGGTGGGCTACGCGCTGTTCTACCTGACGACGACGTACGCCCTGGCGTACGCGGCGACCGGGTTGGGGGTGGCGAGCACGGTGGTGCTGTCGATGTTGCTGGTGGGCGCGGTGGGGATGGGTGCGACGGTGTGGGTGAGCGCCTCGCGCAGTGACGGGTGGGGCCAGCGGCGGACGCTGTGCTGGGCGACGGCCCTGGCGGCGGGGTGGTCGCTGCTGCTGTTCCCGCTGGTGGAGACGGTTCGCCGGCCGCTGATGTTCGTGGCGCTGGCGGGGGCGCTGGTGGTGCTGGGGTGTCTGATGGGGCCGGTCGCGGCGTTCCTGCCGGAGCTGTTCCCGACGCGGGTGCGGTACACGGGCGCGGCGCTGACGTACAACCTGGGCGGCGTGGTGGGCGGTGCGACGACGCCGCTGGTGGCGACGAGGCTGACCGAGGCGTACGGGACGGCGCAGCCGGTCGGCTGGTACCTGGCGGGGCTGGCCGCGGTGGCGCTGGGGTGTCTGCGGCTGCTGCCGGAGACGGGTGGTGTGGAACTCGGGGCGGTGGACGGCGGACGCCGCCGGGTGCCCGTCCTGGGGACGGACCCGGCGGCGTAGGCCGTACGGCGGGGCGGTCGGCCGGTCGGCCGGCCCCGAGAGAGGTCGCCCCCGAGGGAGGTCGCCCCCCGAGGGAGGTCGCCCCACGCGGAGATCACCCCGAGGCGGAGGTCACCCCACGCGGAGGTCGTCGTTCCACGCGGCAGGTCAGGCGGCCAGGGCGGCGCGACCGGCGAGGACGACGGCGGTGTGCTTGGCGACGCGCTCACCGAGGTGCTCGGCGGTGGCGATGTCGGCCTTGTGCACGGCCTCCGGGCCGGCGTCGGAGGGGGTCGAGGCGGCGGCGCCGTTGAAGAAGCCGAGGCGGTTGAGGTCGTTCTCGCTGGCGGTGGTGGCGTTCCAGCCGGGCTTGAGGCCCAGGTTGACCCAGTTCATGCCGTGCTGGGCGGCGAGGGTCTGGAAGAAGAACAGGGTGCCGGCCTTGTCGCCGCTCTTGGAGGCCGAGTTGGTGAAGCCCGCGGAGACCTTGTCCCGCCAGGCGTCGGAGAACCAGCGCTTGCTGCTGGCCTCGGCGAAGACGTGGAACGCGCCGGAGGCGGTGCCCATGTAGGTGGGGGATCCGAAGACGATCGCGTCCGCGGCGTCGAGCTGGGCCCACTGCTCGTCGGTGATGGTGTCGACGGCGATCGTGACGACCTCGGCGCCGCCGGCGGCCGCGCCGCGGGCGACGGCTTCGGCGATGACGGCGGTGTGGCCGTAGCCGGAGTGGTAGGCGAGGGCGACGGTCGGGCGGATGGCGGTCATGCGGGCACTCCTGTGGGAAGGCGGAACGGGGGGACGGAACGGGTGCGGGCGGGCCCGGCGCCGCGGGAGGGCGTGACCGGGTACGGGCCGGGGGCGGGTGTGCGCCCCGTGGCCCGGTCCGTCTTTCGGTCTCCAATATAGACCAAGTCTCCATTGGTTACCAAGGGTGGATTGGAGACCGCGGCGCTACCCTGGACCACATGACGACGGAGGAAGCGGTCCGGGCAGCGGCCAGCGCGGAGCAGGGCCAGGCGCGGGGCGACGGGCGAGGGCCGGAGGAGGAGCGGGCGCAGCCGCAGGGGCAGGAGCTCGACGTCTTCGCCCAGCTCTGTCCCAGCCGAGGGATGTTCGCGGAGCTGGCCGACAAGTGGTCGATGCTGATCCTGATGAGCCTCTCCGCCTGCGGGCCGCAGCGCTTCTCGGAGCTCCAGCGCGGGATCGGCGGGGTCAGCCGCAAGATGCTCACCCAGTCGCTGCGCACCCTGGAGCGCAGTGGCCTGGTGCGCCGCACGGTCTTCCCGGAGACGCCGCCGCGGGTGGTCTACGACCTGCTGCCGCTCGGCCGCGAGCTCGCCGAGCTGCTGGCCCCGATCGGCCGGTGGACGGAGCGGCGCACCGGGCGGATGCTCGAGGCCCGCGAGGAGTTCGACCTCGGGCACGCCGACTCCTGACCCCGCCGCCCGATCCCGATCCCGATCCCGATCCCGGTCCGTCCCGTCGGCGGCGTCCGGCGCTCGGCGCTCGGCATTCGGCGTCCGGCGTCCGGCGTCGGTGCGCGCACCGAGGCCCGGCCGCGAGCGTCCGGGGAGGCCTCCACGCCCACCCGGAGCGGTGGTTCGCGGCGGTCCGTGGAGCGTCCGTGGGGCGTCCGCGGGGCGGGTGGCGTTGTCCCGGACGGCCGCGCAGGGCCGATTTCCCTTTCCGGTCGCCAGCCGTGTAATGTCTTCCTTGTTCGACCGGCCCGGTGAAAACCCGGCAAGCCCCTATAGCTCAGTCGGTAGAGCGTCTCCATGGTAAGGAGAAGGTCTGCGGTTCGATTCCGCATGGGGGCTCCACTGAAAGACCCTCGCCTGACGGCGGGGGTCTTTCGCGTTCCCCGGGCCCGCCGCACCCGCGACGCGCCGTGGCCTAGCGGGTCGGGTACGGAATGCGCTGTGATGGTGCGTCATCGGCCGCCCGCCGGAGGGGTGCGGGCGCGAGCCGGTCCCTGACCGGGAGGGCGTCATGGGCGTTCGACTCGTGGTGGTCGACGACCACCGGCTGCTGGCCGAGGCGCTGGCGACGGCACTCTCGTTGCGCGGGCACCGGGTGCTCGCGGTCGGCTGCCCGGCCGGTGTCGCTGCCGATCTGGTGGCCGGGCGGCGGCCGGAGGTGTGCCTGCTGGGCGTGGCCTCGCCCGGCGAGCCGGGTGCCTTCGACGGGCTGCGGCGGATCCGCCGGGAGCGCCCGGAGGTGGCCGTGATCGTGCTCGGGCCGGTGGGTGAACTGCGCGGCGTGGCGGGCGCGTTCGCGGCCGGGGCGGCGGGCTACGTGCCCAGTGACGAGCGCATCGAGGTGGTCGAGCGGGCGATCGGCCGGGCCCGGGCGGGCGAGGCCGCGGTGGCCGTGGACGTGCTGCGCGGGGCCTTCGACCAACTGCTGCGGCCGGCCGCCGAACCGGACGACGAGGCGGTGCGGCTGCTGCGCCTGCTGACCCGCCGTGAGGTGCAGGTGCTGGCGCGGATCGCGGACGGCGAGGACACCGCGGCGATCGCCGCCGGGATGCGGATCGCCGCGAGCACCGCCCGGACGCACGTCCAGCGGGTGCTGATGAAGCTCGGTGCGCGGACCAGGCTGGAGGCGGCCGCGGTGGCGGCCCGCACCGGGCTGCTGGAGCGGATGGCGGCGGGCTGAGCCGACGGCCGTGGCGGCCGGACCGGGTCGCACAGGGTCGACGAGAGGCCGGCTCCGGGGGCGGTGCGGGGGCGGCGCAGGCGCGGCACCGGGGCCGTGTCGGCATCGGCGGGGGAGCGGCCGGCGGGCCGTCGGGAGCGGGCCGGCCCGCGTGGTCCGGAGCACCCCCGGCGGGCAGGGAGAATAGCCCCAGTCGTACGCACGTCATCGATGGCCGCCGCCGATCGCGCGGGGCCATCGCCCGCTGGAGGTCTCATCATGAGTAAGTACCTGGTCACGGGTGGCGCCGGATACGTCGGCAGCGTGGTGGCCGCCCACCTGCTGGAGGCGGGGCACCAGGTGACCGTCCTGGACGACCTCTCCACCGGTTTCCGCGAGGGCGTCCCGGCCGGTGCCGAGTTCGTCGAGGGTCGGATCCAGGACGCCGGCAAGGTGCTGGACGGCTCCTTCGACGGGGTGCTGCACTTCGCCGCCTCCTCGCAGGTGGGCGAGTCGGTCGTGGACCCGGAGAAGTACTGGCGCAACAACGTCGCCGGTTCGCTGGAGCTGGTCACCGCGATGCGCGAGGCGGGTGTGCGCAAGCTGGTGTTCTCCTCCACCGCCGCCGTCTACGGCGAGCCGGAGGTCGTGCCGATCGCCGAGACCGCCCGGACCTCGCCGACCAACACCTACGGCGCCACCAAGCTCGCCATGGACCACATGATCACCAGCGAGGCCGTCGCGCACGGCCTGGCCGCCGTCTCGCTGCGCTACTTCAACGTGGCCGGCGCGTACGGCGCCTACGGCGAGCGGCACGACCCCGAGTCGCACCTGATCCCGCTGGTCTTCCAGGCGGCGCTCGGTCAGCGCCCGCACATCGCGGTGTACGGCGACGACTACCCGACCCCGGACGGCACCTGCATCCGCGACTACATCCACGTCGCGGACCTGGCCGACGCGCACCTGCTCGCGCTGGACGCCGCCAAGCCGGGCGAGCACCTGATCTGCAACCTGGGCAACGGCAGCGGCTTCTCGGTGCGCGAGGTGATCGAGTCGGTCAAGCGCGTCACCGGCCGCGAGATCCCGGTGCAGGTGGCCGCCCGCCGGGCCGGCGACCCGGCGGTGCTGGTGGCCTCGGCCGCCCGCGCCCACGAGGCCCTGGGCTGGACGCCGCGGCGCCCGAACCTGGACGACATCGTCTCGGACGCCTGGACGTTCACCCTGGCGAAGAACGGCCAGTAGGCCGGAGCCCGGCCGCGCGGCGCCGTTCCCGGACGTTCCGGGGGCGGCGCCGCGGTGCGTCCGGGGACGTCGCGGCCTCCTGCGGCCGCGCCCCCGGCGTGTGCGGTGCGCTGCGCGCCGCGCACGCACCTCCTGACGAAACTTCACCGAACCGCCACGAGGGGGATTCCCGGCCCGTACGCTGAATGCGGTACCGGTGGGGGCCGGCGCCCTTTTCGGCTGCACCGGTCACCGGTGGGCGGGCGGAGCGAGGACCCGGAGCGCGGGCGCCGGACCGGTCCCCGCCCCCGGGCTCGGCCGGTCTGAGCAGGGGGGTAGGGACGATGGGGCGGATCCGCGTCCTGGTGGTCGACGACCACCGGATCTTCGCCGAGGCACTGGCCGCGGCGCTCGCCGCCGAGCCCGACGTGGAGGTGGGGGCCGCCGGCAGTGCGGCGGCCGCCGAGCGGGCGCTGGAGCGCGCCGCCGCCGAGGGGCGGGCCTTCGAGGTGGTGCTGATCGACGCCGACCTGGGCAGCGACGGGGCGGCGTCCGGTGTCCGACGGCGCCCCGGACCGGACCCGGCCGAGGCGGCCCGGCGCCGGCCGGCCCCGGTCGTCCCGCCGTCACGCCGCCCGGCCACGCCGCCGGTGGACCTGCTGCGCCCGGACGCCCGCGGCCGGGATCCGCGGGGAACGGACCTGCGGGGAACGGACCTGCGCGGGGCGGAGGTGCGTGCGCTCGACGCCCACCGCGGGGACCAGCTCCGGTCCGCCGCCCCGCCGCCCGACGGCATCACCCTGCTGGCCCGGCTGCGCCGCGCGCACCCCGGCCTGCGCGCCGTGGTGCTCGCCGTCGCGGACGACCCGCACCGGGCCGCCCGGGCCCTGCACGCGGGCGCCACCGGCTGGGTGGCCAAGGAGAGTTCGCTGGCCCGGCTGCTCGCGGTGGTACGTGGGGTGCTGCGGGACGAGACCCACCTGCCGCCCGCGCTGCTGACCGGGGTGATCCGGGAGCTGACCACCGCCCGGCGCGACCGCACCGAGAGCGAGCGGCTGGTGGACACCCTCACCCCGCGGGAGAAGCAGATCCTGCGCTGCATGGTCGCCGGTCTGGGCCGGCAGGCCGTCGCCGAGCGGCTCTACCTGTCGCCGCACACCGTCCGGACCCACATGCAGAACGTACTGGGCAAGCTCGGGGTGCACTCCACGCTGGCCGCGGTGGCGGTGGCCCGCCGGGCGGGGGTGAGCCCCGCGGAGCCGGCTGCGCCCGCGCCGCCGTCGGTGGCGTCCTCGGTGGACCGGCCCTGAGGCCCGGGCGACGGGTGACGGGTGACGGACGACGGGCGAACGGCGACGGGCGACCGGCATCAGCGCAGGGGGCGTGGGGGCGGCCCCGGGGGTCGGGCTAGCCCGGGATGTTGTCGAACGGTGCGACCAGCTGCCGCAGTAGGGCCGCGAGTTCGCCCTGCTGGCCGGAGGTGAGCTGGGCGAGGAGTTCGCGCTCGTGCGCGAGGAGTCCGGCGAGCGCCTGGTCGGCGCGGTCGCGGCCGTCGTCGGTGAGGCGGACCAGGACGCCGCGCCGGTCGTCCGGGTCGGGCAGGCGCTTGACCAGGCCCTTGCCGGTGAGGCGGTCGATCCGGTTGGTCATGGTGCCGGAGGTGACCAGGGTCTGGGTGAGCAGTTGGCCGGGGGAGAGCTGGTAGGGGGATCCGGCGCGCCGCAGGGCGGTCAGGACGTCGAACTCCCAGGGCTCCAGCCCGTGCTCGGCGAAGGCGGTGCGGCGGGCGCGGTCGAGGTGGCGGGCGAGCCGGCTGACCCGGCTGAGCACCTCCAGCGGCTCCACGTCGAGGTCGGGGCGCTCCCGGCGCCACGCTGCGACCAGCCTGTCGACCTCGTCCTCCATGACGATCAGTGTATCGGTGGATGTGTCGATGTGAAGTCTCTTGACATCGAGAAATGTGCCGACACACTGGCTCCGAGATATCTTGATGTCGAGATACCTGCGAGGTGAACCATGACCACCCCCGTCTGGGACCCGGCGCAGTACCTGCGCTTCGCCGACGAACGCACCCGCCCGCTGCGCGACCTGCTCGCCCGCGTCCCCGCCCTCCCGAACCATGACGACCCTGTCGTCCTGGACATCGGCTGCGGACCCGGCAACTCCACCGCCGTCCTGCGCGAACGCTGGCCGCACGCCCGGCTCACCGGCCTGGACAGCTCCGCCGAGATGCTGGCCGCCGCCCGCGCCGACGGTGAACCCACCGCCGACTACCTGCTCGCCGACGCCCGCCACTACGACCCGGCCCCGGCCGCACCCGACCTGATCGTCTCCAACGCCACCCTGCAGTGGATCGACGGACACCTCGGGCTGGTCGGCCGCTGGGCCGCCGCCCTGTGCCCCGGCGGCGCCGTCGCGCTGCAGGTCCCCGGCAACTTCGACGCCCCCAGTCACACGCTGCTCGCCGAGCTCCGCCGCAGCCCCCGCTGGCAGGACGCCCTCGGCGACGGGGCCGTCCGGGCCGGGGTCCACCCGCCCGGGCGGTACCTGGACGCCCTCGCCGCCGCCGACTGCCTCCCGGACGTCTGGGAGACCACCTACCTGACCCTGCTGCCCGGACCGGACCCCGTCCTCGACTGGGTCAAGGGCAGCGCCCTGCGCCCCGTGCTCTCCGTGCTCACCGACCCGGCCCGCCGGGCCGCCTTCCTGGCCGAGTACGGGGCGCTGCTGCGCGAGGCCTATCCGGCCGGACCGCACGGCACCGTCTTCCCGTTCCGGCGGATCTTCGCGGTCGGGGTGCGGCGCTGAGGGGGCGGCGCTGAGGGGGCGGCGCCGAGCACCGGGACGCCGGCGCCGACGGCCGGGCGGCGAAGGGCTCGGCCCTTCCGGCCCCGGTCCTTCCGGGCTCAGCCCTTGCGGTCGCCGACCAGCTTGGGGTGCCGCTCCAGCCCCTCCAGCCCGTGCCAGGCCAGGTTCACCAGGTGGGCCGCCACCTGCGCCTTGTCCGGCTTGCGGACCTCCAGCCACCACTGCCCGGTCAGCGCCACCATGCCGACCAGCATCTGCGAGTACATCGGGGCCAGCCGGGCGTCGAAGCCGCGGGACTTGAACTCCAGGCCGAGGATGTCCTCCACCTGGGTCGCGATGTCGCTGATCAGCGAGGCGAAGGTGCCGGTGGACTGGGCGACCGGGGAGTCCCGGACCAGGATCCGGAAGCCGTCCGTCGAGGTGTCGATGTAGTCCATCAGCGCGAAGGCGGCCTGTTCCAGCAGCTCGCGGGAGTGCCCGCCGGTCAGCGCCCCGGTCACCATGTCGAGCAGCAGCTGCATCTCGCGGTCGACCACCACCGCGTACAGCCCCTCCTTGCCGCCGAAGTGCTCGTAGACCACCGGCTTCGACACCCCGGCCCGCTCGGCGATCTCCTCCACCGAGGTGCCGTCGTAGCCGCGCTCCGCGAACACCGTCCGGCCGATCTCCAGCAGCTGTTCCCGGCGCTGCTTCCCGGTCATCCGGACGCGCGCGCCGCGGCGGCGCGGGGCGGGCGCGCCCCCCTGGGCGCCCTCGCCCGCCGGTGCAGCGGGCCGCGGACGGGCCGGCGCCGCGTCCGTCCGCGTGCTCTGGTGGCCGCCTGTGCTGTCTGCGCTGCTCCCGTTCACCCCTACATCATGCTGGAAGCGTGGCCTCATGCGGCGCGGCGGGCGGCGATCCGCTGCGCGTCCGGCCAGCGGACGTCGCGGACCCAGCCGGCCAGCTCGAACCACCGGATCAGCCGGGCCGAGGAGTCGATCTGCCCACGCAGGACGCCGTGCCGGGCCGAGGTCGGGTCCGCGTGGTGCAGGTTGTGCCAGGACTCGCCGCAGGAGAGCACGGCCAGCCACCAGACGTTGCCCGAGCGGTCCCGCGAGCGGAACGGGCGCCGCCCGACGGCGTGGCAGATCGAGTTGATCGACCAGGTGACGTGGTGCAGCAGCGCCACCCGGACCAGCGACCCCCAGAAGAAGGCGGACAGCGCACCCGACCAGGAGAGCGTCACCAGGCCGCCGACCAGCGCGGGCAGCAGCAGCGAGATCGTGGTCCAGAGCCAGAACAGCCGGGAGATCCGCCTTATGGCCGGGTCGCGGACGAGGTCCGGCGCGTACTTGAGCTGCGGGGTCTGCTCCTCGTCGAACATCCAGCCCATGTGCGCCCACCAGAGGCCCTTGAGCAGGGCCGGGACGCTCTCGCCGTAGCGCCACGGCGAGTGCGGGTCGCCGTCCTTGTCGCTGTACCGGTGGTGCTTGCGGTGGTCGGCCACCCAGCGCACCAGCGGGCCCTCGACCGCCAGGCTGCCGGCGACGGCGAGGGCGAGCCGCACCGCGCGGTTGGCCTTGAAGGCGCCGTGGGTGAAGTAGCGGTGGTAACCCACGGTGATGCCGTGGCAGGTGAGGAAGTACATGACGACGGTGATCGCCGCGTCGGTCCACCCCAGGCCCCGGCCCCAGGCCACCGGGACGGCGGCCAGCAGTGCGGCGAACGGCAGGGCGATGAACAGGCCGAGCGCCAGGCGCTCGGCGAAGCCCTGCTTCTCCCCGCCGCGGGTGGCGGACAGTCGGGTGGCGGAGGCTCCGGAGGTGTCGGCGGCGTCGGGCGAATCGGCGGAGTGGGGGGGAAGCGCGGCGGCCCCCGCGCGCGCCTCGCCGGCCTGGATGGTCATGGGCGTCCCTTTGCGGCGTCCCTGAACGGGAGAGGAGCGGATCCTACGTTCGCGTAACCTACGGCATCGTAGGTTGCGCGCCGCGGCGAAGGGAACGCACCGCCGCACGGCGCTTGAGTGAATTCACCCGACTGGATGGATGAACCGTCACGCCCGGGGCGTTCGAGCGGCCCTGCCGGAGGGGCCGGATCCGGGCTTGCGGATCGGGGCAGTTGATACCCACGGCCGGGGCGACTCGGGTAGGGTCTGAACAGCCATCCGCCGTGGTGTAATGGCAGCACAGGGCCCTTTGGAGGCCTTTGTCTGGGTTCGAATCCTAGCGGCGGAGCCTCTGCACGCCTCTGGTTCGGGTGTTCCCCCCACCCGCCGGTATTGTCGGTGCTGCTCGGCGGACTGTGCGAATGGCGACCGGCCTGGGTCCGGGCCGGGCTGCTCTGCCCTCTCTGTGAACCGACTGAGGAGCCTCCCCGCATGGGTGCCAATTCGCTTGCCGCCGTTGTCGTGCTCGCCGCCGGTGGCGGGACCCGGATGAAGTCGAACAAGCTGCCCAAGGTGCTGCACGAGGTGTGCGGCCGCTCGTTGGTGGGTCACGCGGTCTCGGCGGCCGGAGAACTGACGCCCGGGCAGCTGGTCGTGGTCGTCGGGCACCAGCGGGAGCAGGTCGAGGAGCACCTGGCGGCGCACTACGGGGGCGTGCGCACCGCCGTGCAGCACGAGCAGAACGGCACCGGGCATGCGGTGCGGACGGCGCTGGAGGCGCTGGCCGCCGACGGCGTGGTGCTGGACGGCACCGTCATCATCACGGCCGGCGACTCGCCGCTGCTGACCGGGGAGACGCTGCGCCGGCTGGCGAAGGCGCACGGCGACCAGCAGAACGGCGTCACCGTGCTGACGGCCGTCGTGCCGGAGCCCTTCGGCTACGGGCGGATCCTGCGGGACGAGGACGGCTCGGTCGCCTCGATCGTCGAGGAGCGGGACGCCACCACCACCCAGCGGAGCATCGCCGAGATCAACTCCGGCGTCTTCGCCTTCGACGCCAAGCTGCTGGCCGAGGCGCTGGCGGAGCTGACCACGGACAACTCCCAGGGCGAGGAGTACCTCACCGACACCCTGGAGATCCTGCGCAAGGCCGGGCACCGGGTCGGCGCCGTGGTCGCGGAGGACCACCGCGACATCCTGGGCATCAACGACCGGGTCCAGCTCGCGCAGGCCCGCCGGCTGCTGAACGACCGCCTGCTGGAGCGCGCGATGCGCGCCGGCGTCACCGTGCTGGACCCGGCGACCACCTGGTTCGACGTGCAGGTGACCTACGAGCCGGACGCGGTGGTGCTGCCCAACACCCAGCTGCAGGGCGCCACCCACCTGGGCGAGGGCTGCGAGGTGGGCCCGAACTCCACCCTCCGGGACACCCTGGTCGGTGCCGGCGCCCGTGTGAGCAACACCACGGCCGACCGCGCCGAGGTGGGCGAGCTGGCCACCGCCGGCCCGTACGCCTACCTGCGGCCGGGGGCGAAGCTGGCCCGCAAGGCGAAGGTCGGCACCTACGTCGAGGTGAAGAACTCCGAGCTGGGCGAGGGCGCCAAGGTGCCGCACCTCTCCTACATCGGCGACGCCACCATCGGCGAGGGCACCAACGTCGGCGCGGCCTCGGTGACCGTGAACTACGACGGCGTGAACAAGCACCGCACGGTGATCGGCGCCCACTGCCGCACCGGCTCGGACAACATGTTCATCGCCCCGGTGACCATCGGCGACGGCGCGTACACCGCGGCCGGCTCCGTCATCATCAACGACGTCCCGGCGGGTGCGCTCGGCGTGAGCCGGGCGCAGCAGCGCAACGTCGAGGGCTGGGTCGAGCGCCGGCGCCCCGGGACGGCGTCCGCCCAGGCGGCGCACGCCGCGAACGGCGGGGACGCCGAGGCCGGGGCGGACGGGTCCGCGGAGGCCTGACCGGGCCGCCGGGAGTCCGAGGGGCGGTCCCGGGGCGGACGGTTTCTGCGTGGGCGCGTAACCTTGGGGACATACGTGCGCCACTGGGCTTACCGCCCGTGTCCAGGCGTACCGACAATTCCCCGACCCCATCTGCGAGCGGGCTGCGCCTGCCCGCACGGGGTCACGGGATTCAGCGTCCGCAACGCGAGGAGACGGTGCAGTGAGCGGGATCACGACGTCGGGTGAGAAGAAGCTCAAGCTCTTCTCCGGCCGTGCCCACCCGGAGCTGGCGAGGGAGGTGGCCGCGGCGCTGGAGACCGAACTGGTCCCGACCAAGGCCCTGGACTTCGCGAACGGCGAGATCTACGTCCGCTTCCTGGAGTCGGCGCGCGGCGCGGACTGCTTCGTGATGCAGAGCCACACGGCTCCCATCAACCAGTGGATCATGGAACAGCTGATCATGATCGATGCTCTGAAGCGGGCCTCCGCCCGGAGCATCACCGCGATCCTGCCGTTCTACGGGTACGCCCGCCAGGACAAGAAGCACCTGGGCCGCGAGCCGATCTCGGCGCGCCTGGTCGCCGACCTGCTGCGCCAGGCCGGCGCCGACCGCCTGATGGCCGTGGACCTGCACACCGCGCAGATCCAGGGCTTCTTCGACGGCCCGGTGGACCACCTGTTCGCGCTGCCGATGCTGGCGGACTACGTGGGCGAGCGGGTCGACCGCGACAAGCTCACCATCGTCTCGCCGGACGCCGGCCGGGTGAAGGTCGCCGACCAGTGGTGCGACCGGCTGGACGCGCCGCTGGCGATCATCCACAAGCGCCGCGACATGACCCAGGCCAACACCATCCTGTCGGCCGAGGTCGTCGGTGACGTCAAGGACCGGGTCTGCGTCCTGGTCGACGACATGATCGACACCGCCGGCACGATCTGCGCCGCGGCCGACGCGCTCTTCGAGAACGGCGCGGCCGACGTCCTGGTGGCGGCCACCCACGGCGTGCTCTCCGGCCCGGCCGCGGACCGGCTGAAGAACTCTCGGGTCAGCGAGTTCGTCTTCACCAACACGCTGCCCACCCCGGCGCAGCTGCAGCTGGACAAGATCACCACGCTCTCCATCGCCCCGTCGATCGCGGCCGCGATCCGCGAGGTGTTCGAGGAGGGCTCGGTCACCAGCCTCTTCGAGGGCGTGCACTGACCTTCGGGGGCGTGCACCGACGACGCCCCGCGGCGGCGGCCCCGGTCCGGATCGGACCGGGGCCGCCGCCGATTTCACGGGAGGCGGCAGGAGCGGTTAGACTCGTGAAACTGCTCGGCGAGGGATGCCGTGCGCCTGCTTGCCGGGTGCCCGCTCCGTGATCGACGCGCTGCCGGCCGGATCCCGATCCGCCGGCAGAGGCCGTAACCGCCGAGTGACCCCCGAACGTACTGAGGGTGTGGTCCCGGCGGTTTTTCGCGTTGCCTGCACCCCCGCGCCAGTCTTCACGAGGAGTGCAGTCGTGTCCGAGATCCGCCTTGCCGCTGAGACCCGTTCCGAGTTCGGCAAGGGTGCCGCCCGTCGCGCCCGCCGTGCCGGCTTCGTCCCCGGTGTCGTCTACGGCCACGGCCACGCCCCGGTTCACCTGAACCTGCCCGGCCACGACCTGATGATGGCCCTGAAGACCCCGAACGCCCTGCTGGTCGTCCCGATCGAGGGCAAGGACGAGTACGTCCTCCCCAAGGCCGTCCAGCGCGAGGCCATCAAGCGCACCATCGAGCACGTCGACCTGCTCCTCGTGAAGCGCGGCGAGAAGGTCACCGTCGAGATCCCCGTCCACACCGAGGGCGAGCTGGCCCCCGGCGGCAACCTGCTCGAGCACGTCCTGCAGGCCCTGCCGATCGAGGCCGAGGCCACCCACCTGCCCGAGTCGGTCACCGTCTCGGTCGCCGGCCTCGAGGCCGGCGCCTCGGTGCTCGCCAAGGACATCACCCTGCCGGCCGGCGTCACCCTGGCCGTCGACGCCGACGCCGTCGTGCTGCAGGTCATCGCCGCCCAGGCCGCCCCGGCCGAGGAGACCGCCGAGGCCGAGGGCGCCGAGGCCTGAGCCTCGCGCTGATCGCACGGACCGCTGCCCCGGTCGCTCCCGTCGGAGCGACCGGGGCAGCGGTGCGTCCGGGAAGATGACGTCGAGCGCGAGGACGAGGAGCGAGCAATGACGGACGGGTACGAGGGCCCCTGGCTCGTGGTGGGGCTGGGCAATCCGGGCGAGCAGTACGCCCGGAACCGGCACAACATCGGGTTCATGGTGGTCGACCTGCTGGCCGAGCGGATCGGTGCCAGGTTCAAGGCGCACAAGAGCCGGGCCCAGGTGGCCGAGGGGCGGCTGGCGGGCAAGCGGGTGGTGCTGGCCAAGCCGATGTCGTTCATGAACCTCTCCGGCGGGCCGGTGACGGCGCTGCGGGACTTCTACAAGGTGCCGGCCTCGGCACTGGTCGCCGTCCACGACGAGCTGGACGTGGACTACGCGGCGCTGCGGCTCAAGCTGGGCGGCGGGGACAACGGCCACAACGGGCTGAAGTCGATCACCAAGTCGCTGGGGCCGGACTACCACCGGGTGCGCTGCGGGATCGGTCGGCCGCCCGGCCGGATGGACGTCGCGGACTTCGTGCTGAAGGACTTCTCCGCCACCGAGCGCAAGGAGCTCGAGTGGTTCGTGGACCGCTCGGCGGACGCGGTGGAGGCACTGCTCTCCGAGGGGCTGGAGCGGGCCCAGGGCACCTACAACTCCTGAGCGGGGGTCGGGGATTCGTCGAGGTACGCAACAGTCGTACAACGCTTGACGGCCAAACCTGATTAGGTGTGAGAACCCTGTGCGGGATCGGATAGCGTCGGTGACCGGTACGCGAGCGAGTCCTGGGGAGTTCTCGATGCGGAGTTTGCGTCCGGTCCGCCGACTGCGGCGGATCCGGGTGGTCCGGCTGAAGCAGCTCGGACGAAGGGTCGGTACGGCCGGTGCGCTGGGGGCGGCCGGAGTGCTGCTGTCCGGCGGTGCGCAGCTGGCGCACGCCGACCCGGTGGCGGAACCGGACCCGGGCGTCACTCCGGAACCGGCGGCGGCCCAGTTCGCGCCGGTGCTCGGCGAGTCCATGGGCCCGGACGCCGGCCTGCTCGCGGTCGGCGGCGGCCTGGTGGTCGTGGCCGGCGGTGCGGCGCTGTGGCTGAAGCGCCGCCGCGCGGGCGAGCCCGCCGAGTAGCGACGGACCGAGCAGCGACGGACCGAGCAGCGACGAACGAACGGCTTCGGGCCGGTGTCCACACCCGTGGGCGCCGGCCCTTCGTCGTCCGGTGATCCGTCAGGTGATCCGTCCGGTGATCCGTCCGGTCACCGGTCCGGTGGCCCGTCCTGTCATCCGTTTCCGGGGCCGGGGGCGTCCTGGGGGTATGAAGCGCGAATCGATGCGCCCGGGGGGCACCGGATCCGACCACTTCGACGAGTTCGTCTCGGCGCGGTACCAGGCTCTGCTGCGCGGGGCCTACCTGATCACCGGGGACGTCCACGACGCCCGGGACCTGCTGCACGACGCGCTGGCCCGGGTCTACCCGAAACGGTCGACGATCCGGGACCCGGGGGCGGCCGAGGGGTACGTCCGGACGGCGATGGTCCGCACCCACGTGTCGCGCTGGCGGCGGACCCGGCGGGAGGTGCTCACGCCCGTGCTGCCGGACGCCCCGGACACGCCGGCGGCCGAGCGGGACGAACGCCTCGCGGCGGCGCTGCGGGCGCTGCCGCCGCGTCAGCGGGCCGTGGTGGTGCTGCGCTACTACGTCGACCTGCCGGTGGCGCAGGTCGCCCAGGAGCTGGGGTGCTCGGTGGCCACGGCGAAGACGCACCTGGCGCGGGCGATGAGAGCGCTTCGCGAGGAGCTGGCACCGGCGAGGGAGATGGTGGGGCATGGCGGCTGAGCGGCAGGACGGGTTCGAGGAGGAGCTGGTCGTCCGGCTCGGGGCACGGGCCGGGGCGGTGGGCGGGATCCCGCCGCTGGCCGGGCTGCGGGAGGCCGGACGGCGGCGGGCACGGCGGCTGACCGCGCTGCGCGGGGCGGCGGCCGTGGTGGCAGTGGTGCTGGGGGTCGGGGCGCTCAGCCAGCTGGGCGGCGGCGCCGGGGCGGCACACCCCGTGGGCGGGCCGTCGAGCGGGCCCCCGTCGGGCGCGGCGACCGGCGCGGCGGACGGGGGGGACTGGGCGGCGGCGGGCCCGATCTACGGGTGCACGGCCGGTCCGACCTCGCTGCGGACGCCGGGCTGGACGCCGCCGCGGCCGCCCGCGGGGCAGGGTTCACCGGGGTCGTCGGCGTCCTCGGGCGGGCCCTCGGGCTTCCCGTCGGGCCTGCCGTCCACGGGCCTGCCCTCGACGGGGGCGTCCTCGTCCGGGGTGCCGTTCACGGGTGCGCCCTCGTCCGGCCTGCCGTCCACCGGGGCGCCCTCGTCCGGGGCGCCGTCCTCGGGGATGCCGTTCACCGGGTTGCCGACCGGCCGGACCTGGACCTTCGGCACGGTCACCTCCGAGCCCTCGGGGCACGCGTCGCCGGCCTTCCGGCCGGTGGGCGGCTTCCCGATCGACCCGGACCTCTTCCAGGCGGCCCGGGCGGTCGCGGAGCTGGCCGTCGGCCCGTACCGGGACCAGTACTTCGGCGCCTGCAGCGACCAGGCCACCCACACGCTCTACGTGATGCGCAAGCCCGGGAGCGACTTCGACCGGGCCGCGCGGGCCCGGGTGGACGCGACGAAGGTGCGGCTGGAGTTCCGGGACGCCGTCGGCACCAGGGCGGAGCTGTCCGCGCTGGCGCAGCGCATCACCGAGGAGGGCACCGGCTACTGGAAGGACCGCGGGGTGGAGATCGTCTCGACCCAGGTCTGCAACGACGGTGCCGGCGTGCGGGTGGACGTCGCGCGGCCGGAGAGTGCCCGGGCCGACATCCTCGCCCGGTACGGCTCGCGGGTGGCCGAGGTCGTCCTGACGGGCTGACGGGCGGTTCGGAACGACGCAGGGGCCGCCGGCACCGTGCCGGCGGCCCCTGCGTCGTGCCCGTCGTCAGCCGGTGTTGCGCAGGCCGGCGGCGATGCCGTTGACGGTGAGCAGCAGCGCGCGGGCGCGCAGCGGGTCCTCGGTGCGGCCGGCCGCGACCTCCTCGCGCTGGCGGCGCAGCAGCGCGACCTGGAGGTAGGAGATCGGGTCGAGGTAGGCGTCGCGGACGGTGAAGGTCTGCTTGAGCACCGGGTTGTGCTCCAGCAGCTCGCCCTCGCCGGTGAGCCGGAGCACCTCGCGCAGGGTGAGCTCGTGCTCGGCGACGATCTGGTCGAAGACGTGGTGCAGCTCGGCGGGCACCAGCTGCTCGACGTAGTGGCGGGCGATCCGCAGGTCGGTCTTGGCCAGCGTCATGGCGACGTTGGACAGGAAGTTGCGGAAGAAGTGCCACTGGCCGTACATCTCGTCGAGCACGTCGCCGAGGCCGGCCGCGCGGGCCGCGGCGAGGCCGGAGCCGACGCCGAACCAGCCGGGGACGATCTGGCGGGACTGCGTCCAGCCGAAGACCCACGGGATGGCCCGCAGGCCGTCGAGGCCGGCGCCGGAGTCGGGGCGGCGGGACGGGCGGGAGCCCAGGTGCAGCGAGGCCAGCTGGTCGACCGGGGTGGCCGCGAAGAAGTACTTCGGCAGGTCGTCCTGCTCGACCAGGGTGCGGTAGGCGGTGTGGGCGGCCTCGGAGACCTGGTCCATCGCGGCGTCCCAGCGGGCCAGTTCCTCGGGGGCCTGGCGCGGGGCGGTGTGCAGCGCGGAGGCGGAGAGGGTGGCGGAGATGGTCAGCTCCAGGTTCTCCCGGGCGAGGGAGGGGAGCAGGTACTTGTCGGAGATGACCTCGCCCTGCTCGGTGACCTTGATCTCGCCCTCCAGGGTGCCCCAGGGCTGGGCCAGGATGGCCTCGTGCGAGGGGCCGCCGCCGCGGCCGACGGTGCCGCCGCGGCCGTGGAAGAGGCGCAGCCGGATGCCGTAGCGGTGGGCGACGTCGCGCAGCCGGCGCTGGGCGCGGTGGATCTCCCACTGGGAGGTGGTGATGCCGCCGAACTTGGAGGAGTCGGAGTAGCCGAGCATGACCTCCTGGACGTCGCCGCGCAGCGAGACGAGCAGCCGGTAGGAGGGGTCCGACAGCATCTCGTCGAGGATGAGGTCGGCCTTCTGGAGCTCCTCGGTGGTCTCCAGCAGCGGCACGATGCCGATCTTGGCGATGCCGGCGTGCAGGTCGACCAGGCCGGCCTCGCGGGCCAGCACGGTGGCGGCGAAGACGTCGTCGGCGCCCTGGCACATCGAGATGATGTAGCTCTCGACGATCTCGTCGCCGAAGCGCTCGAAGCCCTCGCGGATGGTGTTGAAGACGCCGAGGGTCTTGGTGCCGGCGGCGTCCAGCGGGGCCGGGGTGGGGGCGAGCGGACGGCGCGAGCGGAGCTCCTTGGCGAGCAGCTTCTGCCGGTACTCGCGCGGCATGTCCGCGTAGCGCCAGGCCTCCTCGCCGAGGCGGTCGAAGAGCTGGCCGAGGGCGTGGTGGTGGGCCTCGGCGTGCTCGCGGACGTCCATGGTGGCGAGCTGCAGGCCGAAGGCCTCGATGGTGCGGATCGCGCGGGCGAGCCGGCCGTCGGCGATGAGTTCGCCGCGGTGGGCGCGCAGGGAGTCCTGGATGAGCCGCAGGTCGGTGATGAGTTCGCGGGTGCCGAGGTAGTCGCGGCCCTGGACGTGCGGGGTGCCCTGGGCGAGGCGCTCGCGGGTGTTCTCCAGCTTGAGCCGGACGCAGGTGGCCTTCAGCCGGTAGGGCTCCTCGGCGTTCATCCGCTTGTAGCGGGGGCTGAGTTCGGGGAGCCGGTGCAGGTCGTCGTTGAGCGAGGCGAGCAGTTCGACGGAGGCGCCGGCCAGCCGCTCGGAGGTGGAGAGGGTGCCGCGCAGGTCGTCGACGGCGGCCAGGGCGTCCATGATGCCGTACTCGTGCTGGAGGTTGAGGACGTCCCAGGTGACCTGCGGGGTGACGTTGGGGTTGCCGTCGCGGTCGCCGCCGATCCAGGTGCCGAAGGTGAGCGGGCGGACGCCCTCGGGCAGGGTCAGGCCGACCCGGCCGAGCTCCTCGTGCAGCTCCTCCAGGACCTCCGGGACGGCGTCGCGGTAGAGCTCGTCCAGGTAGTAGACGGCGTTGCGGGCCTCGTCGGTGGGCTCGGGGCGGGCGATGCGGAGCTCGTCGGTCTGCCAGAGCAGGTCGATGACCTCGGCGAGCCGGCGGTCGGCCTGGCGGCGGGCGCTGGTGGTGCGGGCGCGGTCGGCGTGGGAGAGGCCGGCGGCGATCTCCTCGCGGTGGATGCGGTCGAGGAGTTCGCCGATGCGGCGCAGCTTGTTGAGGACGCTGCGGCGGGCGGCCTCGGTCGGGTGCGCGGTGAAGACCGGGCGGACCGCGAGGTGGGCGAGGGTGTCCTCGAGGTGCTTGGGGTCCGCGTCGGCGAGCTGGTCGGCGGTCTGGGCGAGCAGGGAGCCTTCCCGGGCGCGGCGGGTGGCGAACTCGCGGCCGCGGTGCACCTGCTCGGTGACGTTGGCGAGGTGGAAGTACGTGGAGAACGCGCGGACCAGCTTGGCCGCGGTGTCCAGGTCGATGTCGGAGAGCAGTTCGGCGGTGGCCTCGCCGTCGGTGCGGCTGAGCAGGCGGACCTGTTCGACCAGGCCCAGCAGCTGGGGGCCCTCCTGGCGGACCAGCGTCTCGCCGAGCAGGTCGCCGAGGCGGCGGATGTCCGCACGCAGGGCCGAGTTGTCGGCGACTGGGCCGGCGGCGCCGACGGTGGGGCTGTCCGCCGGAGTGGGGACCGGAGCGGTCACGGCTGGCTCCCTGAGGTGGTGGGGTTCGGCAACGGCTCATCGTCAGGAGTCCCGTCCGCGTGGGGCGGGTGTGACGCGTGCGGACCGCGCTGTCCGACGCGACCAGCATAGGTGTCGGGGCGGTCGCTGTCCGCGAGGTGGCCGGATGGCGGACAGTCTCACCGAAATCGACCTGTGGTCTGGACCACTGAAGGGCTCGGTCGGGTGTCGGGGAGAATCCCGGTGGGGAGGGGACGGGGTTGCCGCTTAGGCTGTCGGCCATGAGCAAGTCGCCTGGGGAGCGCGCGCCGGTCCGGTCGTTCTGGTGGTGGAAGCGGCCGCGCAGCGCCCTCCTGGACATCGGGCTGGCGGTGCTCGCGGCGCTGGAGTGCGCGCTGAGCACGATCGCCTTCCTCTCCGCCCGGGTGCACCTGAGCTCCACGGCCGTGGCCGGCCTCGCACTGCTCGGCGCGCTGGCGGGCGGATCGCTGGTGCTGCGCCGCCGCTGGCCGGCCGTCCCGGTGCTGGTGACCCTGGTGGCGATGCCCGGGATGCTCGGCGTGCTGCTGCTGGTGGTGTCGCTGTACACCCTGGCGGAGACCTGGGAGTGGCCCTCGCGCCGCTGGCGGGTGGTGTCGCTGTCCGCGCTGGCCTTCGCCGAGGCCGTCGCCGTGATGATGGTCTCGATGCTCACGCCCGGCGACGCCGTGGTGGAGGAGCCGCCGCTCTGGGGGCAGGTGCTGATAGCCGTCCTGGTCGCCGTCGGCCTGACCGTCCCGCCGGTGGTGACCGGCCTGTACGTGGGCGCGCGGCGACGGCTGATCGACTCGCTGAAGGACCGCGCGCACGGCCTCGAGGCCGAGCTGGACCTACTGGCCGAGCAGGCCCAGGAACGCGCCCGCCGGGCCCGGCTGGAGGAGCGCACCCGGATCGCCCGGGAGATGCACGACGTGGTGGCGCACCGGGTGTCCCTGATGGTGGTGCACGCGGGGGCGCTGGAGCGGATCGCGGCCAAGGACCCGCAGAAGGCGGCGCAGAGCGCCAAGCTGATGGGCGAGGTCGGCCGGCAGGCGCTGAACGAGCTCCGGGAGATCCTCGGCGTGCTGCGGATGGACGACGAGCGGCCGCCGGAGCCGGACTCGCTGGCCGGGCTGCCGCGGTTGGTCGACCAGTCGCGGGCGGCCGGCATGGCGGTGACGCTGACCGTCAGCGGCAGCCGTCAGGAGTTCACCGGCGAGGCCGAGCAGACGGCCTACCGGGTCGTCCAGGAGGGCCTGACCAACGCGCACAAGCACGCCGGCGGCGCCCAGGTGTCGGTGCTCCTCGCCTACGCGCCGAACGGGGTGCGGGTCAGCGTGGTGAACGCCTGCCCGGGCGGTGCCGGGGGCGGGGCGGAGCTGCCCAGCGGTGGCAACGGGCTGGTCGGGATGCGGGAGCGGGTGATCGCGCTGGGCGGCACCTTCTCGTCCGGTCCGGAGGCGGACGGCGGGTTCCGGGTGGAGGCGGTCCTGCCGTCCCGGCTGGCCGTCCGGGCCGAGCCGCTGCGCTGACGGGGGCTCGGACCGCCTCTCCCCGGCGGGCGTTGCGCGGAAGGTGCGCCGGACGCGGCCAAGCCGCGCTCTAGACCTCGTCGGCGGTGCGCAGTCGTTCCGGGGCGGTGCCGAGCACGAGCGCGGTGATCGCCTGGTCGATGCCGTGGCCGAGGAACCACTCGCCGGTGTGGTCCAGGCTGTAGACCCGGCCCTCCTCGTCGACGGCCAGCAGCGCCTGTCCGTGGGCCTCCTCGCCGAGCGGGGCCAGTTGGGCCCCCAGGGCGCGGCCGAGGTCGAGCAGGGTCCGCGGCTGGTGCAGCCCGCGCAGCGGGTCGATCAGGAACGGGGTGCGGGCCAGCTGGCGGCCCGGGCCGGACAGGTCGAAGGCGAGGCCGCCGAACTCGGCCCAGGCCTCCACCGCCGCCGGGAACACCGCGTGCCGCGGGCCGGCCGGCCCGCCGTGCCCGACCAGGGCGTCGGCCCACTCCTCGGCCTGCTGGATCTGCCAGCGGCCGGGGTGCCAGCCGGCCGCCTTGAGCTCGGCGGCGACGTCGGCGGGGAAGCGCGGGCGGGTCCGCCCGGCGGTTCCCGCGGCGAGGGTGGCCGGCGGGGGCGGGGGCGGGCTGGGCGGGTTCAGGGCGGACTCCTGGGGTCGGGGACAGGGGCGTGCGGGGGCGCGGTCAGGGCGCGGGCGGCCCGACGGCGACGCTCTGCACGGTGAAGTGCTCCAGCATCGGCGTGCAGGAGCGGCACGGCGGGGCGTGCGTGCCGTGCGCCGGATCCCCCTCCTCGCGGATGCGGACGGTCGTCATCCGGGAGCCCTTGAGCGCCTTGCGGGCGTCCTGAAGGCTCATCGGCTTGCGGGCGGCGCGCTTGGAGCGCCGGCCGTCGACCGCGGTCAGGTACTGGGAGAGCAGGACGGCCTCCGGGCAGCGCCCGGTGAACCGCTCGCGCGCCTCGACCGGCAGGGTGTCCAGGAAACCGCCGACCAGGTGGTGCAGCACCGGCCGCCGGTCGGCCTTGTCGCCCGCCAGGGTGTGCACCTCGCCGCCCTTGAGCGAGAGCGCGGCGGCGACGGCGGGCAGCAGGCTGTCGCGGTGGTGGCGCAGCACGGGCGGGCCCGCGGGCTCACCGGTGGTCATGCGTCGTCCTCCTCCTCGTTCCCGCTGGCGTCAGGACCGGTGGGGGCCGGTCCGGGGCAAGCCTGTCAAATGACACCGACATCCGTACAACCGGGGTGCGGGGTCGTCGAACGGGCGTGCGGGACGGGCCGGGTGGTCACCCGATCATCGCCGGACCGCGGCCGGATCCGCACGGGACCATCACGACTTGTCCGCTGATTTCCCGAAACCGCCGTCCGGCCCCGGCGGCGGCCGGTACCGTTCCGGCAGCGGGCCCAGGGGGCGCTCGGGCCGGCGCTGTGCCCGGCCGCGTCCGGGGCCGGATCCGGTGCGCGGAAAGGCCGTTGGGGCCGCCCGGGCGGGCCGTCACCCGATCCGCGTCGGCGCGCGGCAGTGCGTGCGAGCGCCCCCGAACAGGACGCCGGGGCGCCGCCGGGCGCGCTCGCGCCGCCGCCCGTGCACCCCGCGGGCCGTCCACCCCGCGGGCCGTCCACCCCGCCGCCCGTCCACCCCGCGGGCCGGTTCGCCTCGTCAGGGCGCCGCCGGAAGCTGTCCGGGGCGCGTCGGTCGGTGGAGGGCGCGCCCCGGCCCCCGTGCGCCCGGCCCGCCCCGCCCGGGGAGCCCGGAGGCCCCGGCCTCGCCCGCCAGCGGGGGGTTTGACGGCGGGCCCTAGGCTGGTGCCCAGCAAGCGCACCGAGAATTTGCAGCAGCCAGTGGGGGCTCCCAGATGACGACAGGTCGGCCCGGCGTCACCGCCGCACCGAACGCGGCGTACGCAGGTCAGGTGGTGCAGTTCCCGGACCCGGTCCGGGCCGAGCGGCACCCCGCCGGGGTCAGGGTGGACGAGCACGGCTACCCGGACTTCGGCCCGTACGCGGCCGCCGCGGCCGAGGTCGCCGATCCGCCGGACGGCTTCGGCGTGGACGAGCTGCGGCTGACCGACTACGTGTCGGCGAACGCCGCGCTGTTCACCCAGGGCCACCCGCTCTGGGCCGACCTGGACACCGCCGTCGCCACCCCGCCCGGCTGGACCTGGCACCACGCGGTCGGCCGGGCCACCCCCGGCTGGCGGCGGATGGAGCTCGTCCCGGTCGAGGTCAAGGCGCTGCTGCGGCACCACGGCGGACTGAGCACCTCCGGTGCCGACCACACCCGGCGCGGCACCCGCCCGCTGCAGGAGCGCCGCCCGGTGCACTTCTCGCTGGCCAAGGACGGCAGCGACCCGATCGGCGTCCCCGAGGACCTGGTGCAGAACGCCGAGGAGCGGCTCGGCTACCGGCTGCCCGGCGCCTACCGGACGTTCCTCAAGCTGGCCGGCGGCCGCGGCCCGGTCGGCGTCGCGCTGGACACCGAGCTCGGCATGCTGCTCGACCAGCCGTTCCTCACGCTCACCGAGGAGTACGGCACCGAGGACGTCGTGTACGCCAACAAGTGCCTGCGCGACCACCTCACCAAGGACTACCTGGGCATCGCCTACGCGCAGGGCGGCCTGATCGCGCTCAAGGTCCGCGGGGACCGGATCGGCTCGGTCTGGTTCCACCTGTACGACGACGCCCGCGACACCGGCGCCGCGGAGAGCCCGGAGGACCGCTGCGCCCGGCTGCTGCTGCCCTGCGGCGAGGACTTCGACGCCTTCCTGCTGCGGCTGGCCGGCAGCCCGCCGGAGCTGGAGACGGTCGCGGAGCTGATGGTGGACGGCGGGTTCGCCCGGGCCGTCCCGGTGGGCTGACGTGGTCGCGGTGGTGGAACGAGCGGGGACGACGAGGATGGGGACAGGGGTGAACCGGGCGTGGTGACGTACGCGCAGGCGCAGGAGCTCGCCGAGGAGTGGATCAACGGCGGGGTGCCGCGGGCGCAGCAGCGCGAGGTGCGGGTCCGCGAGTTCGACCTGGGCTTCGTCTGCTGGGCGGTGCCGCCCGCGGGGGCGGACGGTCCGTCGGGTGCGGCGGACGGCACGGCCGGACCGGCCGGGTCGTCCGGTGAGGCGCGGCTGGTGATCGCCCGGGACTCCGGCGCCAGCACGCTCTGGCCGGCGCTGCCCGTCAACGAGGTGGTCCGACAGTACGAGGAGCTCTACGGGCGGCCGGTCGCGGCCAACCCGGCGGGGGCGGCCAAGCCCGCGCCCGGGCCGGTCGAGGCGACGTCCTTCCTGCTCAGCCCGCCGCAGTGGCTGCAGGAGGCGGGGGCCGCGGCGATCGCGGCCGAGGCGGAACGGCTGGGGGCGGCCGGTGCCCCGGCACCCGCCGCCGCACCCGCGCCGGCGCCCGCACCCGAACCCGCCGTCGTGCCTGCGCCCGTACCCTCGCCGGTGCCCGCCCCGGCCACGCCCGCCGGCCCGCCGGTGCCGGCCGTGCTGACCGCGCCGCCGGTCTCCGACCGGCCCGCCGGGGACGCGCCGACCATGCTCGCCCCGCCGCCCGGCCACGACGAGCCCGCCGCCCCGCCGCAGGCCCCCGCGGCCGCTCCGGCGCCGGGCGCCCCGGTGCCGCCGCCCGGTGCCGAGGCGGCCACCGTCCTGATGCCCGAGGGGCTGCGGATCACCGGCTCCGACCGGCCGGAGGCCCCCGTGCCGACCGGCGCCGAGGCCGCGACCATGCTGATGCCGCCGGAGGGCGGCTACGGCGTGCCGCCCGTCCCGGCGCCCACGCCCGCCGCGCCGCAGCCGCAGCCGCAGCCGCCGGCGCCCGCGCCCGCCGCCGAGCCGGCTCCGACGCTGCTCGCGTCGCCGGACGCCATGGCGGGCCTGCTGGGCCTGCCCGGTGCCCCGGCCGCCCCGGCCGCGCCCGTGGAACAGGCGGCGACCATGCTCGCCACGCCCGGCGGCGTGCCCGGTGCCCCGGCCGCGCCCGCCGCACCGGTGGAGCACGCGGCGACCATGCTCGCCACGCCCGGTTCGCTGCCCGGACTCGCCGGTCTGCCCGGTGCCCCGGCCCCCGGCACCCCGGCCGGCGGGACGCCCGCGCCCCCGGCGGGCGGGGTGCCGCAGGGCGGCCGCGGCCCCGGTTCGGCCCCGCCGCCGCCCCCGCCGGCCGCGCTGCGCGGCGGTGCCCCGGGCCAGGGCGGCTCGCACGGCGTCTCGCTCGGCCGCAACCCGGGCTCGGCCCCGCCGCCGCCCCCGCCCGCCGGGCTGCGGCAGACCCCGGGCGCCGGCGCGCCCGCCGCCGCCCCCGGCGGCCGCGGAGCCGCCTCGGCCCCGCCGCCCCCGCCCCCGGCGGGTCTGCGCGGTGCGGAGGCCCCGCCGGCCGCCCCGGCCCCGCAGGGCACCCCCGCGGGCGGCGTGGCGTACGAGGCGACCCAGCTGGCCGGTGCGATCGACCCGGCCCTGCTGGCCGCTGCCCCGGCTGACCCGGGGACCCCGCCGTCCGGCGGTCCCGCCGTCCCGCCGCCGCCCGGCGGCCCGGCGGCCCCCGCCGCGCCCGCGGCCGGCTACGGCTACCCGAACCCGGCCGGGGCCGTCCCGCCGGCGGCGCCGGTGCCCGGCCCGTCCGCGACCGCCGTGCCGCCCGGGGTTCCGACGGTCGGCCCCGGCTACTTCGCCGCGCTCAGCTACCGGGGCCCGGACGGCTCCGAGCAGAAGCTGCTGCACCGCAGCGAGCCCGGCACGCCGCACCCGGAGTGGAAGATCCTGCAGGACCTGCGGCGGCTGAACGTGCCGCCGGAGCAGGTGCTGGAGCTGTACACCGAGCTGGAGTCCTGCGACCTGCCGGGCGGCTACTGCAACCGCATGATCGCCGCCTCCTGGCCGAACGTGCGGCTCACCCACACCGCCGCGTACGGCCGTGACCACGCCTCCCGGCAGGCCGGCATGGCCGAGCTGCTGGACCACCTGGACGAGCTGCACCAGCTGGCGTCCGGCGCCCAGCGGGTCCGCCCGTCGCGGGTGCCGCTGCCCGCGCCCGGGACGGTCCAGCCGCTGCCGCCGCTCCCGCCGCAGCAGCTCGCCCAGGAACTCGGGACGGCCTTCGGCCAGAACGTGTTCCGCTACGAGCAGCGCGCCGTCTCCCGCCAGGGCGTGCCCGAGCCGGTGTCGCAGTCCCTGATGTGGGCCGGTCTGCCGCGCGACTTCGGGCCGTTCTTCTGGGCCCAGGCGCAGGAGGGCCGGCCGATCCCGACGCTCGCCGAGCTGGCCGCCGAACGCGGTCTGCCCGCGGCCCCGGACTTCGGTGGCTACCTGGTGCTCGGCAACGACTACGGCCGCCAGCTCTGCGTCCAGTACGGCACCGCGCACGTGGTCGCCGTGGACGTCGACGGAACCGGGCAGCCGCCCCGGTTCGTCAACAGTGGTGTACCGGAGTTCGTCCGCTCGATGGCTTTGCTGGGCCGGATGTGGCGGCTGCGGTACGGGCTGACGCCGGACCAGGCAGGTCGTTGGACGACCGACTTCCAGGCCCAGCTCGCCGCGATCGACCCGGCGGCCCTGCAGACCGCGGACACCTGGTGGGCCGTGCTGCTGGAGCAGTTCTGGGACGGCCTGCTGTAGCGGGTCGTCGCCGATCCTCGCAGGTGGGGAGGGGTCGTTCCGGTGTCCGGAACGACCCCTTCGGCATGCCGCCGCGGCTCTGCCTCGTTGGGGTTTCGCCCAGATCTGCGCAAAATAGGTCAAGAGGATGGGTCTACTCGTCCGGTCCTCGACACATTCCGGTCCGCCTGACGACCGGATCCGGACCGGATCGCAGAACCGGTTCCGGATCCGCCCGTTCCGTCCGATCATGGGCTCCGCAGCCCGCGACACGAGGGGAAGAGCCCATGAGCGACGCCGTCCCCCAGCACGGCTTCACCGCTGCCCGGCGCGGCTACGCGCCCGAGCAGGTCGACCGAACGCTGGCCGCGCTGACGGCCCAGCGCGACGAGGCGTGGGAGCGGCTCAGCGTGCTCGGCGCCGGGATCCGGCAGATGGAGGCCCGACTGGCCGACGTCCGCCGGGCCGCCGAGGAGGCTCCGGAACCCGACTACGAGGTGCTCAGCGAGCAGGCCGCCGGACTGGCCGCGATGGCCGGCAACGAGGCGCGCGCCATCCGGGAGAAGGCCGAGCGCTTCGCCGAGGACCTCCGCGACGAGGTCTACGACGCCGGCCAGGAGCTCGACCGGGTCGCCAAGGAGTACAGCGCCACCACCCGCGCCGAGGCCGACCAGGCCGCCCGGCGCACCGACGAGCGCACCCGCGCCGAGGCCGAGGGCATCCGGGCCGAGGCCGACCGGGAGAGCCGCACCGCCCGCGACGCCGCCACCGCCTACGCCGCCAAGGTGCGGGTGGCCGCCGCCGAGGCCGGCGAGCAGGCCGAGGCCAAGCTCGCCGAACTGCGCCGGAAGGCCGACGAGACCTTCGCCCAGGCGCAGGCCAGGGCCGACGCCGAGGACGCCGAGGTCTCCTCGACCGCCGAGCGCCGGGTCAAGGAGGCCGAGCAGCACCGGGAGACGGTGCTCGGCCGGATCAAGCAGCTGGAGACCGACGCCCAGGCCAAGGCCGACCAGCTGGTCGAGCAGGCCCGCCGGGAGGCGGAGCGGATCAACGCGGCGAGCGAGCGCGAGCAGCGCGAGTTCGACAACCGGCTGGAGACCGTCCAGCAGCACCTCGACCACATCAAGGCCACCCTCGCCTCGCTCACCGGCGCGGCGGTGGGCGCCATCGAGCCCGAGCCGCCGGCCGCCGCGCCGACCGGACCGGTGGACGGGGTCGCGGACGCCGTCGCCGACGCGGTGCCCGTCGACCCGGAGGCGGACACCGGCGAGATCGCGGTGGCCGGCCTCCGGAAGGCCGTCGTGCCGGCCGGGCCCTCGCAGACCGGCGCGGAGCAGACCGGCGCGGAGCAGACCGGCGCGGAGCAGACCGGCGCGGAGCAGGCCGGAGCAGCCGGGCGGGAGAAGGCGACGGCGGTGCTGCGGATGCCGGTGGTCGGCTCCCCCGCGGGTTCCTCGGCGACGGCGTCCTCCGCCGCGTCCTCCGCGGGCCGGGCGCCCGCCGCCGTGGTGACCGGGCCGGTCGAACCGTCCTCGGTGCCGCCGAGGCCGGCCGCGCCGCCGGAGGCCGCCGCCGCGGAGGAGGGCGAGGGAGCCGACGCGGAGCCGCAGGACGAGACCCGGATCATCCCGAAGATCGTCATCGTGGACGACGGCAGCGGCTACGCGACTCCGAACACGGTGAGCTACCGCCGGCGCTGACCCGCCGCACGGACCGGCCGGCAGGGCGGTCGCGTCGTCCGGCGGCCGTGCGGGCCGCAGGCCGTCCGTCGCCCGCGGCACCGGCACCGGGCGACGGACGTCCGCCGGCCCGGGGCACCGCCGCGGGAGGGCCCGGGAAAGAGTGAGGCCGAGACCCGTGGCGCCCTCCAGGAAAGGGCGCCACGGTTCCCGGCGGTTGGGCGGGCGCCCCCACCCAGGGTCGCCCGGCCTCGCACCTCCGACCCCCATCGGGGGTGCGACAGTGCCGCCACAGCCATCCCCCACGGTTGGGTGCGGCGGGCACGTTCACCATGGTGCGCGATCTCCATGGACGGCCAGTGACAGGAGTATGTCCAGCTCGTGGCGGATCGCGGAGCCGGGCTCCGGCCGGTTCGTCCACCCGCCGGGCGGCCTCCGCGTCCGGTCGTTCGTCCGCGGTCGCACCGGGCTCGCGCCGCGCTCGCCCCCCGGTCGTGCCGCGGGCCGGTGCCGGGCGCCCGCGCGGGCCCCTCCGGCGCCCGGCCTGCGGGCCCTGCCGCGGCCGGGGCGGCGGTTCGTCCCCGCCCGGCCCCGCCCGGGTCGTACACCGCGTGCGTGTCCGTGCCGCGGCGTAGGCTGGAGACCCCCGGCCGCTCGGCGTGCCGGGCCGTTCGCGTTGCCCCGGCAGGCCTCCGCCGCCCGGAGGCAGCACCAGCCACGGGACGAAGAAGAGACCCCAGATGAGTCTGACCGGACTGCTCGATGTCGTCGCGCGGGACGCGGCGCTCGCCGAGGCGATCGAGGCGGCGACCGCCGCCGGAGCCGCGGCCGGCGGCCGCCGCCACCTGGACCTGGTCGGACCGCCCGCGGCCCGGCCGTTCGCCATCGCCGCGCTGGCCCGCGCCCTCGCCGGCCGGGCCGCCGGGGACCGGGGCCGTCTGGTGCTCGCCGTGACCGCGACCGGGCGGGAGGCCGAGGACCTCGCGGCCTCGCTGCGCTCGCTGCTGCCGCCCGACGCCGTCGCCGAGTACCCGGCCTGGGAGACGCTGCCGCACGAGCGGCTGTCGCCCCGCTCGGACACCGTCGGCCGCCGGTTGGCCGTGCTGCGCCGGATCGTGCACCCGCGGGCGGACGACCCGGCGGCCGGGCCGGTGCAGGTGGTGGTCGCGCCCGTCCGCTCGGTGCTCCAGCCGCAGGTGAAGGGGCTGGCCGAGCTGGAGCCGGTGGCCGTCCGGCGCAGTGAGTCGCACGATCTGGAGGAGGTCGCCCGGCGGCTCGCCGCGGCCGCCTACGCGCGCGTCGAACTGGTCGAGAAGCGCGGCGAGTTCGCCGTCCGCGGCGGCATCCTGGACGTCTTCCCGCCGACCGAGGAGCACCCGCTGCGGGTGGAGTTCTGGGGCGACGAGGTCGAGGAGGTCCGCTACTTCAAGGTCGCCGACCAGCGCTCGCTGGAGATCGCCGAGCACGGCCTCTGGGCGCCGCCCTGCCGCGAGCTGCTGCTCACCGACGAGGTGCGGGCGCGGGCCGCCGAGCTGTCGGCCGCGCACCCCGGGCTGGCCGAGATCCTGGACAAGATCGCCGAGGGCATCGCGGTCGAGGGCATGGAGTCGCTGGCGCCGGTCCTGGTCGACGACATGGAGCTGCTGCTCGACGTGCTGCCGATCGGCTCGGTCACCGTGGTCTGCGACCCGGAGCGGGTCCGCACCCGTGCCGCCGACCTGGTGGCGACCAGCCAGGAGTTCCTGCACGCCTCCTGGGTCGCCGCCGCGTCCGGCGGGGACCGGCCGATCGACCTGGAGGCGATCGACGTCTCCGCCGCCTCGCTGCGCTCGCTCGCCGAGGTGCGCGAGCACGCCGACGAGATCGGGCTGCCCTGGTGGTCGGTCAGCCCCTTCGCGACCAGCGAGTCGGCGGTCGACGGCATCCTGGAGTTCGACGCCAACACGCTGACCCTCGGCATGCACGCCGTGGAGGCCTACCGCGGCGACACCGCCCGGGCGATCGCCGACGCCAAGGAGCGGCTGGCCGCCGACTGGCGGGTCGTGATGGTGACGGAGGGCCACGGGCCCGCCTCCCGGCTCGCCGAGGTGCTGGGCAACGAGGGCATCCCGGCCCGGCTGGTCGCCGACCTCGCCGAGGCGCCGACCCGGGACGTCGTCCACGTCTCCTGCGGCTCGATCGAGCACGGCTTCGTCGACGAGGCCCTCAAGCTCACCGTCATCACCGAGACCGACCTGTCCGGCCAGCGGTCCTCCACCAAGGACATGCGCCGGATGCCCTCCCGCCGCCGCAACGCGATCGACCCGCTGGCCCTGGTGGCCGGCGACTACGTCGTCCACGAGGCGCACGGCGTCGGCCGGTACGTCGAGATGGTGCAGCGGACCGTCCAGGGCGCCACCCGCGAGTACCTGGTGCTGGAGTACGCCCCCGCCAAGCGCGGCCACCCCGGCGACCGGCTGTTCGTGCCGACCGACCAGCTCGACCAGGTCACCAAGTACGTCGGCGGCGAGGCCCCGACGCTGCACCGGCTGGGCGGCGCGGACTGGGCGAAGACCAAGCAGCGGGCGAAGAAGGCGGTCAAGGAGATCGCCGCCGACCTGATCAAGCTCTACTCGGCCCGGATGGCCGCACCCGGCCACACCTTCGGCCCGGACACCCCGTGGCAGCGCGAGCTGGAGGACGCCTTCCCCTACGCGGAGACGCCGGACCAGCTGACCACCATCGCCGAGGTCAAGGCGGACATGGAGAAGTCCGTCCCGATGGACCGGCTGATCTGCGGCGACGTCGGCTACGGAAAGACCGAGATCGCGGTGCGGGCGGCCTTCAAGGCGGTGCAGGACGGCAAGCAGGTGGCGGTGCTGGTGCCGACCACGCTGCTGGTGCAGCAGCACTTCTCGACCTTCGCGGAGCGTTACGCCAACTTCCCCGTGACGGTGCGGGCGCTGTCCCGATTCCAGACCGACGGCGAGGCCAAGGCCGTGCTGGAGGGGCTGTTCGAGGGCTCGGTGGACGTCGTCATCGGCACCCACCGGCTGTTCTCCTCCGAGACCAGGTTCAAGGACCTCGGCCTGGTCATCGTCGACGAGGAGCAGCGGTTCGGCGTCGAGCACAAGGAGCAGCTGAAGAAGCTGCGGGCCAACGTGGACGTGCTCACGATGTCCGCGACGCCGATCCCGCGCACCCTGGAGATGGCCGTCACCGGCATCCGCGAGATGTCCACCATCACCACCCCGCCGGAGGAGCGGCACCCGGTGCTGACCTTCGTCGGCCCGTACGACGAGAAGCAGATCTCGGCCGCGATCCGGCGCGAACTCCTGCGCGAGGGCCAGGTCTTCTACATCCACAACCGGGTGGAGTCGATCGACAAGGCGGCCGCCCGGCTCAAGGACCTGGTGCCCGAGGCGCGGATCGCCACCGCGCACGGGCAGATGGGGGAGACCCAGCTGGAGAAGGTCGTCGTCGACTTCTGGGAGAAGGAGTTCGACGTCCTGGTGTCGACCACGATCGTGGAGTCCGGCATCGACATCTCCAACGCCAACACCCTGATCGTCGAGCGCGGCGACACCTTCGGCCTCTCCCAGCTGCACCAGCTGCGCGGCCGGGTCGGCCGAGGCCGCGAGCGCGGCTACGCCTACATGCTGTACCCGCCGGAGAAGCCGCTCACCGAGACGGCGCACGAGCGGCTGGCCACCATCGCCCAGCACACCGAGATGGGCGCCGGCATGTACGTCGCGATGAAGGACCTGGAGATCCGCGGCGCCGGCAACCTGCTCGGCGGCGAGCAGTCCGGGCACATCGCGGGCGTCGGCTTCGACCTCTACATGCGGATGGTCGGCGAGGCGGTGGCCGAGTTCCGCGAGTCGCTGGCGAACGGCGGCGAGCCGGAGGAGGAGCCGCTGGAGGTGAAGATCGAGCTGCCGGTCGACGCGCACGTGCCGCACGACTACGCGCCCGGCGAGCGGCTGCGGCTGCAGGCGTACCGCTCGATCGCCGCGGTCAACTCCGAGGAGGACATCCAGCACGTCCGGGACGAACTGACCGACCGCTACGGCAAGCTGCCCGATCCCGTGGAGAACCTGCTGATGGTCGCGGCGCTGCGGCTGTACGCCCGGCGGTGCGGCATCGCGGACATCACCCTGCAGGGTGCCAACGTCCGGTTCGGGCCGGTGGAGCTGCGGGAGTCCCAGCAGCTGCGGCTGAACCGGCTCTACCCGCGCAGCCAGGTCAAGGCGGCCGCCCAGCAGCTGCTGGTGCCGCGGCCGAGCACCGGGCGGATCGGCGGCAAGCCGCTGGTCGGCCGGGAGCTGCTGGGCTGGTGCGGCGAGTTCCTGTCGGCGATGTTCGACGACCTGGCGGGTTCGAGGAAGTAGCGCCCGGCGGCGGGCGACGGCGGTCCCGGGCCCGGCCCGGGCCGGCCGTCGCGTGTCCGCGGCGGCCGGTCGGGAGTCGGGCGCAGTTGCCCTTCTCCGGCCCGGGGCGGGGGCGCGGACGGGTAGGTTCGGGGGTGTGACGACGAATGTTCCGGGCGCGAAGTTGATCCTGCTGACCACCACCCACCGGGTGGCCCCCGGGTTGCTGGCGTGGCCGGCGTGGGAGGCCCTGCGGTCGGCCGGCCGGGTGCTGGTGGCGGACGAGGGGCACCCGCAGGTGGCGGCGGTGCGGCAGGCCGGGGTCGTGGTGGAGGTCGTGGCGCCGGGGTCGGCGTCGGCCCTGGCCCGGCTGCTGACCGCGCCCGCGGAGACCGGGGCGACGGTGTGGCTGGGGAGTCCGGACGGGGATCCGGGGCTCACGGACGCCCTGGCCCGGCTGGCCGTGGAGCACGCGGGCGAGGTGCCGGAGATCGAGGTGCTGCCGGGCTCCTACGACCTCCCGGGGGCGCGCCTGCTGGACCTGGTCTCGGTGATGGACCGGCTGCGGTCGCCGGGCGGCTGCCCGTGGGACGCCGAGCAGACGCACGAGAGCCTGGTGAAGTACCTGGTCGAGGAGGCGTACGAGCTCGTCGAGGCGATCGAGGAGGGGGACCGGGAGACGCTCCGCGAGGAGCTGGGGGACGTGCTGCTCCAGGTCTTCTTCCACTCCAGGATCGCCGAGGAGCACCCGTCGGAGGCGTTCTCGATCGACGACGTGGCCGGCGACCTCGTCGACAAGCTGGTCTACCGGCACCCGCACGTCTTCGGTGACGTCACCGCGGAGGGCGCCGCCGAGGTGGAGGCCAACTGGGAGCAGCTGAAGGCGGCCGAGAAGTCGGACCGGGAGTCGGTGCTGGACGGCGTGCCGGCCGGGCTGCCGTCGCTGGCGTACGCGGCGAAGCTGGTGTCGCGGGTGCGCAAGGCCGGTTTCGCGGGCGTGCCGGACGAGCCGTACGAGCTGCCCGGGGGGCTGACGGCGGAGTCGGCGGGCCGGCTGCTGCTGGCGGTCGTGCAGCGGGCGCACGACGCCGGGGTGGACGTGGACGCGGCGCTGCGGTCGGCCGCGCGCGGGTACCGGGACGCGGTGCGCGCGGCCGAGGGCCTCGAACCGGCCGGCGAGTAGCCGGCCGGCGGGCGGAGGGGCCGGCTCAGGCCGCGGCGGCGGTGCTCCCGACCGGCCGCCGCTGCGGCGGGACGACCTCGCCGATGGCCTCGCCGACGAGCGCGAGCAGCTCGGCGAGGCGTTCCAGGTCGAGGTGGTCGGGCAGGTCGGCGAGGGAGACGATCCGCTCGCCGCCGGGGCCGGCCACGCAGAACAGGTCGATCGGGCCCAGGTGCTTCTCTGCGGTGTCGACGAGGGCGGCGACGTCGCTGGGGCGGCGGATGTCCCCGCCGACGCCGACGACCGGGCAGCCCGGCCGGTCGAGCTCGGTGGCGAGGTCCTCGGCCACGCCGACGTGCTGGTCGGCGATCAGCACACCGGCGGCGCCGGCCGCGGTGAACCGGCGGGCGAGGTCGGCTCCCGACCCGCCGTCGAGTACCGCGATGACGACGACTGCCCCGCTCACCCGCATGGTCTGCTCCTCCCTGTGGGCGACACCGCACCGGCGCCCACGATTTCTGCGGAGGATCGTAGGCACGACCTGACCCTCCGCAACAGGGATTACCCCTCAGGTGACCAGGCTCACGCCCGCCCTACGGTTAAGACCTGTCCAAGGGTCCGTCCCGGAACCCGCGTCCGCGGGGCGGCGGGCCCCGGTGCACCGGATACGGTCGGTCCATGTCAGCGCAGCCCGCCCCCACCGCCCCGCAGCTCTTCACCTGGGAGTTCGCCGCAGATCCGTACCCCGCCTACGCCTGGCTGCGCGAGCACGCCCCGGTGCACCGCACGACGCTGCCCAGCGGGGTGGAGGCCTGGCTGGTGACCCGGTACGCGGACGCGCGGCAGGCGCTCGCGGACGGCCGGCTGTCGAAGAACCCGGCGCACCACAGCGAGCAGGCCCACCGCACCGGCCGGGTCGGCATCCCGGGGGAGCGCCAGGCGGACTTGATGACGCACCTGCTGAACATCGACCCGCCGGACCACACCCGGCTGCGCCGCCTGGTGTCGAAGGCGTTCACGCCGCGCCGGGTCGCGGAGTTCGAGCCGCGGGTGCAGCAGCTCACGGACCGCCTGATCGACGGCTTCGCGCAGCGCGGGTCGGCGGACCTGATCCACGAGTTCGCGTTCCCGCTCCCCATCTACGCGATCTGCGACATGCTGGGCGTGCCGGCCGAGGACCAGGACGACTTCCGCGACTGGGCGGGGATGATGATCCGGCACGGCGGCGGCCAGCGCGGCGGCGTGGGCCGGGCGGTGAAGCGGATGCGGGCGTACCTGCTGGAGCTGATCCACCGCAAGCGGGCGGACCTGGGGGACGACCTGATCTCGGGCCTGATCCGGGCGAGCGACCACGGGGAGCACCTGACCGAGAACGAGGCCGCCGCGATGGCCTTCATCCTGCTGTTCGCGGGCTTCGAGACGACCGTCAACCTGATCGGCAACGGGACGTACGCGCTGCTGCGCAACCCGGAGCAGCGCAGGCTGCTGCAGGAGTCGGTGGCGCGCGGCGAGAGCGCGCTGCTGGAGACCGGGATCGAGGAACTGCTGCGCTACGACGGGCCGGTGGAGCTGGCGACGTGGCGGTTCGCGACCCGGCCGGTGTCGATCGGCGGGGTGGACATCCCGGTGGGGGACCCGGTGCTGGTGGTGCTGGCCGCGGCGGACCGGGATCCGGCCAGGTTCTCGGACGAGAACACCCTGGACCTGGCGCGAACGGACAACCCGCACCTGGGTTTCGGCCACGGGATCCACTACTGCATCGGGGCCCCGCTGGCCCGGTTGGAGGGCCGGAGCGCGCTGGCCACGCTGCTTTCCCGGCTGCCGGATCTGCAGTTGGCGGAAAGCCCGGAGAATCTGCGCTGGCGCGGTGGCCTGATCATGCGGGGACTGCGGGAACTCCCGGTGGAATTCAGCCCGGAGAGCCGTTCCCCGCACGCGCCGCCGGCCGTCCCCCGGGAACCTTCCGACCCTCCGACACGCTGACTGGGTGTCGCCGGCGGCCGTTGGAGCGGTGACTGAACCTCCATCAATCCGGACATAGCCGTACGGTTGGTGGGCGATCGAGCGCGGGCCGTGATTTCTGTGTGATATCGGTGATATGAGCTTGTGATTGGTCTGAGGATCTGTCTACTCTCCCTGGAGTTCGCAGCTGCGGACCTCGTGCGCGGGACGCCGAATCCTGCCCGCCGCGTCACGGGAAACCGACCAGAACCCTGGGCAGGGGCGGGGGAACCAGGTTTGTTGCCGTTTCCCCACGGCTTGGGGTGAAGCCGCCCGAGCGGAATCGTTTCCGCTGACGGCGGCCGGGCCACCTCCCGGTCCGAACCCGACAGCTCACCTCGCAGGCGTGCGGAGAGGGACCTTCATGCTGTTCGTTGGAACTGGCCGCCACCGTCGTCGTACCCAGGCCGAGAAGGCCATCGCCGTCGCCGGTGTGGCCGGCGTCGGACTCGCGATGCCGATCCTCACCGCCACCGGCGCCTCCGCCGCCCCGGCCTCCGCCTGGGACTCCGTCGCCCAGTGCGAGAGCGGTGGCAACTGGAGCATCAACACCGGCAACGGCTTCTACGGGGGCCTGCAGTTCACCTCCGGCACCTGGAAGGCGTACGGCGGCACCGCGTACGCGCCGCAGGCCAACCAGGCCAGCAAGGGCCAGCAGATCGCCGTCGCCGAGAAGGTCCTCGCCTCGCAGGGGCCGGGCGCCTGGCCGGTCTGCTCGCAGAAGGCCGGCCTGAGCAAGGGCGGCGCGCCGGCGAGCGTCGACACCTCCTCGGACGACAAGCCCGCCGCCGCGAAGCCGGCCGCCAAGCCGGCCCAGCCCGCGGCCAAGCCGGCGCAGCCCGCCGCCAAGCCCGCCCAGCCGGCCGCCCCGAAGCCGGCCGCCCAGCAGCCCGCGCCGCAGCAGGCGCAGCCGCAGGCCCCGGGCTTCTCCGGCAAGGCCGGCTGGGACGCCGACGCGAAGGTGTTCTGGTACCAGAACAACGGCACCTGGTACTGGACCAGCCACCAGAGCGTCTACCAGCAGTTCGCGCCGCAGGCCGCCGCCCCGCAGCACTACGCGCCGCAGGCCGCCCAGCCCGCTCCGGCCGTGCGCACCGCCCCGGCCGCCGCGCAGGGCGGCCACGACTACACCGTCCGGTCCGGCGACACGCTGTCGACCATCGCCGCCGCCCAGGGCGTCACCGGCGGCTGGCAGTCGGTCTACGACGGCAACCGCGGCACCGTCGGCGGCGACCCGAACCTGATCATGCCCGGCCAGGTCCTGCACCTCGGCTGAGCCGCTCCCGCCCGCCGGGCGGAGGGGGCGGGGATCCGTCCCCCTCCGCCCGGATTCGGGCCGGTTCGCCCGGGTGGGCGGGTGAACTACCGGTGGGTAGTGCGGCCACACGCTGAGACGGGACCGAGGCCAGCGTGGCCCCGGGGGCCCGGGCGGTTAGGCTCTGGTCGTAACGACTCCGCAATCGTCCCGCCGGCAGCACCAACGTCAGCCGGACCCTGCTTCCGCAAGGAGATGCCTCGTGCCGTCCATCGATGTCGTCGTAGCCCGTGAGATCCTCGACTCGCGTGGCAACCCCACGGTCGAGGTCGAGGTGGGCCTCGACGACGGCAGCACCGGCCGTGCCGCTGTCCCGTCGGGTGCCTCCACCGGAGCCTTCGAGGCCCTGGAGCTTCGCGACGGCGACAAGAACCGCTACTTCGGCAAGGGCGTGGAGAAGGCCGTCCTGGCCGTCATCGAGCAGATCGGCCCGGAGCTGGTCGGCTACGACGCCACCGAGCAGCGCCTGATCGACCAGGCCATGCTCGACCTGGACGCCACCCCGGACAAGTCCTCGCTCGGCGCCAACGCGATCCTCGGCGTCTCGCTGGCCGTGGCGCACGCCGCCTCCGAGGCCAGCGACCTGCCGCTGTTCCGCTACCTGGGCGGCCCGAACGCCCACGTGCTGCCCGTGCCGATGATGAACATCCTCAACGGCGGCTCGCACGCGGACTCCAACGTCGACATCCAGGAGTTCATGATCGCCCCGATCGGCGCGGAGTCCTTCTCCGAGGCCGTCCGCTGGGGCGTCGAGGTCTACCACACCCTCAAGGGCGTGCTGAAGGAGCGCGGCCTGTCCACCGGCCTCGGCGACGAGGGCGGCTTCGCGCCGAACCTGGACAGCAACCGCGAGGCCCTGGACCTCATCACCGAGGCCATCCAGAAGGCCGGCTACGTGCCCGGCCGGGACGTCGCGCTGGCCCTGGACGTCGCCGCCTCCGAGTTCTACAAGGACGGCGCCTACCAGTTCGAGGGCAAGGCCCTCTCCGCCGCCGAGCTCATCGAGTACTACGCCGAGCTGGTCGCCGCCTACCCGCTGGTCTCCATCGAGGACCCGCTGGACGAGTCGGACTGGGACGGCTGGAAGGCCATGACCGTCAAGCTGGGCGACAAGGTCCAGCTGGTCGGCGACGACCTGTTCGTCACCAACCCGGCCCGCCTGGCCAAGGGCATCGAGACCGGCACCGCCAACGCGCTGCTGGTGAAGGTGAACCAGATCGGTTCGCTGACCGAGACCCTGGACGCCGTCGAGCTGGCCCAGCGCAACGGCTACCGCTGCATGATGTCGCACCGCTCCGGCGAGACCGAGGACGTCACCATCGCCGACCTGGCCGTCGCCACCAACTGCGGCCAGATCAAGACCGGTGCCCCGGCCCGCTCCGAGCGCGTCGCCAAGTACAACCAGCTGCTGCGCATCGAGGAGATCCTCGACGACGCCGCCGAGTACGCCGGCCGCGGCGCCTTCCCGCGGTTCAAGCACGAGGGCTGAGACCGCGAGGTCGCGCAAGCCTGACCGGTGCCCCGCCGTTCACCCCGTAGGGTGGACGGCGGGGCACCGTCGCGACCAGGAGGGGATACGGGAGATGGCAGGCTGGAGGATCCCGGGCTTGGCGGCCCGGCCTCGGTTCACGAGCCGGGCGACCGTCCTCGTCCTGGTGCTCTGCTCGCTGGTGGCGATCCTCGCCTACCCGACGCGGCAGTTCATCTCCCAGCGCGCCGAGATCTCCGCCCAACGGGCGAAGGCCGACCACGCGCGCCAGCAGGTCGAGCAGCTGCGCCGGGACAAGGCCCGCTGGCAGGACCCGGAGTACGTCAAGGCGCAGGCCCGCGCCCGGCTGCACTACGCGATGCCGGGGGAGACCCCGTACATCGCGGTGGACCCGGCCGGCCAGGCCGCCGCCCAGCCCTCCGCGTCCGCCGCCGGCCCCGGCCCCTCCGAGGGCTCGGCCACCGGCCCGGTGAAGGCCGCCAAGCCCTGGTACGCCAGCATCTGGGACTCGGTGGACGCCGCCGACACCGCCGCGCTGGCCCCCGCCACCCCCCGTCCGCTCCCACCGTCCCCCGCTGGAGACACCTCCCCCCATGACCACTGAGAACCACCCCAACGTCTCCGACGCCGACGTCGCGGCCATCGCCGCCCAGCTCGGCCGGGTGCCGCGCGGCCTGCGCGGCGTCGCGCACCGCTGCCCCTGCGGCAACCCGGACGTCGTGGAGACGGCGCCCCGGCTGCCCGACGGCACGCCGTTCCCGACGCTCTACTACCTGACCTGCCCCAAGGCTGCCTCGCTGATCGGCACCCTGGAGGCGGACGGCGTGATGAAGGACCAGACCGCCCGGCTCGCCGAGGACCCGGAGCTGGCCGCCGCCTACCAGAAGGCGCACGAGGACTACATCGCCCGCCGCGACGCCATCGAGGTGCTGGAGGGCTTCCCGAGCGCCGGCGGCATGCCGGACCGGGTGAAGTGCCTGCACGTGCTGGTCGGCCACTCGCTGGCGGCAGGCGAGGGCGTCAACCCGCTCGGCGACGAGGCGATCGGCATGCTGGAGGACTGGTGGGCCAAGGGCCCCTGCGTCTCCCCGGCCGAGGTCGAGGCCGCGGGCGCGCGGGTCGCCCGCAACCGGGCCAAGGAGCAGGACCACCAGGCCGTCATCGAGGCCAAGCAGCAGCTCACCGCCGAGCGCGCCGCGAAGCGGCTCGCCGCGGAGGAGACGGCCTCCGGCGGGGCCGCCGCCGGTGACGCCGAGGGGGAGTCCGAGTGAGCATGACGCGCGTGGCCGCGATCGACTGCGGCACCAACTCGATCCGCCTGCTGGTCGCCGACCTGGACCCGGAGACCGGGGAGATCACCGATCTCGACCGCCGCATGATCGTCAACCGGCTGGGCCAGGGCGTGGACCAGACCGGCCGGCTGCACCCGGACGCGCTGGCCCGCACCTTCGCGGCCTGCCGCGAGTACCACGAGGTCATCGCCGGCTTCGGCGTCGGCCCGGAGCGCACCCGCTTCGTCGCCACCAGCGCCTCGCGGGACGCCGAGAACAGCGACGAGTACGTCAAGGGCGTGCGCGACGTCCTGGGCGTGGAGCCCGAGGTGGTGAGCGGCGAGGAGGAGGCGCACCTGTCCTTCACCGGCGCCACCAAGGAGCTGACCGGCGGGCAGTTCCCGGCGCCGTACCTGGTGTTCGACCTCGGCGGCGGCTCGACCGAGTTCGTCCTGGGCGGCACGGACGTGCAGGCCGCCCGCTCGGTGGACATCGGCTGCGTCCGGCTCACCGAGCGGCACTTCGGCGGCGCCGAGCTGCCCTCCGCGGAGCAGGTCGAGACCGCCCGGGCGCACGTGCGGGCCGAGCTCGACAAGGCCGCGGAGGTCGTGCCGCTGACCGGGGCGGCCACCCTGGTCGGCCTGGCCGGGACGGTCACCACGGTGTCCGCCATCGCCCAGGAGCTCCCCGCCTACGACTCGGCGCGGATCCACCACTCGCGGATCAGCCGGGAGCGGGTCGCCGGGATCGCCCGGGAGCTGCTGGCCGCCACCCACGCCGAGCGCGCCGCCATCCCGTCGATGCACCCGGGCCGGGTGGACGTGATCGCGGCCGGCGCGCTCGAACTGCTGGAGATCATGGAGCGGACCGGCGCCGCCGAGGTGGTCGTCAGCGAGCACGACATCCTGGACGGCATCGCCTGGAGTATGGCCTCCTGACGCCCGGTGGGACTTACCGAACCGGCCCCGGCGCCCCCTCGGGGGGCCCGGGGCCGGGGCGCGCCCGGGCCCGGGCGAAAAACTTCGTGAATTTCTTCACGTGACGATCCGGCCTTTCGCCACGGTCGCCCGCCCGCCATGTCCGAAATGTGGGACTGAAGGCTCGCTCCCCGTGACGACCGCTGGATCGCAGGCCAGGCCTCGGCTGAGGTTTGAAAATCGAAATCATCAGCGGGAACCCAGGCCCTGTACGGATCGTTGCTGCTCAGCAGGGTGGTGCTCCGGCGTGGGCTCACGGGGGTGTGCGCGGGGCCGTGAGCAGGGGGCCCCGGGCCGCTTTTGCGGCCGCGCAGTGTAGCACGGGGTGTCCAGGAGCTTGTGACCGGGCTCACGAAGGCTGCTCCGAACGGTGCTGGATACTTTCCGATATGAGCACCACGGAGCGTCCTCGCATCCTCATTGTCGGCGGTGGTTACGTCGGCCTGTATGCCGCGATGCGCATCCTCAAGAAGATGCGTTACGGCGAAGCGACCGTCACGGTCGTCGACCCGCGGTCGTACATGACGTACCTGCCCTTCCTCCCCGAGGCGGCCGGCGGCAACGTCGCGCCCCGCAACCTCGTCGCGCCCCTGCGCAGCGCCCTCAAGAAGGCGGAGGTGCTCACCGGTGCGGTCACCGGTGTGGACCACGCCCGCAAGGTCGCCACGATCCAGCCCGCGGCCGGCGACAGCTACGAGCTGCCCTTCGAGTACCTGGTCGTCGCGACCGGCTCGGTCTCCCGCACCTTCCCGATCCCGGGTCTGGCGGAGCACGGCATCGGCATGAAGACGGTCGAGGAGGCCATCGGCCTCCGCAACCACGTCATGGCCCAGCTCGACAAGGCCGAGTCCACCGCCGACGAGGAGGTCCGCCGCAAGGCCCTGACCTTCGTCGTCATCGGCGGCGGCTTCGCCGGCATCGAGACGATCGCCGAGATCGAGGACATGGCGCGCGACGCGTCCAAGCTGTACCGGACCGTCAGCCGCGACGACATGCGCTTCGTCGTGGTCGAGGCCGCCAACCGCATCCTCCCCGAGATGGGCCCGGACCTCGGTCTGTGGACCAAGGAGAAGCTCGAGGAGCGGCAGATCGAGGTCTACATCGAGACCTCGATGGACTCCTGCGTCGACGGCCACGTCGTGCTGAAGAACGGCCTGGAGATGGACGCCTCCACCATCGTGTGGACGGCTGGCGTGAAGCCGAACCCGGTGCTGGCCGAGTTCGGCCTGCCGCTGGGCCCGCGCGGCCACGTCGACACCGCGCCGACCCTCCAGGTCCAGGGCTTCGACTACGTCTGGGCCGCGGGCGACAACGCCCAGGTCCCGGACCTCGCCGCCGGCGAGGGCGCCTGGTGCCCGCCGAACGCGCAGCACGCCTGCCGCCAGGCCGTCGTCCTCGGTGACAACGTGATCTCCGGCATGCGCGGCTTCCCGCAGAAGGAGTACAAGCACAAGAACCTGGGTGCGGTCGCCGGTCTCGGCCTGCACAAGGGCGTGGCGATCCTCTTCGGCAAGTACAAGCTGAAGGGCCGTCCGGCCTGGTGGTTCCACCGCCTGTACCACGGTGCGATGGTCCCGACCGTCAACCGCAAGGTCCGCGTCTTCACCGACTGGACCCTGGCGATGTTCCTGAAGCGCGAGATGGTCGGCCTCTCCCAGATGGAGAAGCCGCAGCTCCCGATCCAGGAGGTCACCCCGCCCACGAAGCCCGTGGAGGCCGCCAAGCCGGCCGCCGAGAAGGAACTCGCGAGCAAGTAAGCGACTGAGGCCCCGGTGTGGGAGCACCGGGGTATGAGTCGGAGGCCCTCCGCCCGGCAGTGTCGCCGGACCACGACCTCCGTGGTGCTCAGCCGGCCGTGCGACCGGGCGGAGTACAGAAGTAGCGAAGAGCCCCTGCCGACCCTCTGGCAGGGGCTCTTCGCGTTCCGGTGTCTCCGGGGTCAGTCGGTCTTGATGCTCTCCAGGATGTCCAGCTTGGAGGCCCGGCGGGCCGGCCAGATCGCGGCCACCAGGCCGACCAGGCCGGCCAGGCCCAGGAACATCGCCAGCTGGCCGTACGGCAGGACGGTGGTCAGACCGGCGAGGCTGGACTTCAGCGTGCCGTTGATCGCCCAGGCGATGAAGCAGCCGAGCAGGATGCCGACGCCCGCGCCGAAGAGCGAGATCACCACGGACTCCAGACGGACCATCCGCTTGATGCCCCGGCGGTCCAGGCCGATCGCCCGCAGCATCCCGATCTCGCGCTTTCGCTCGAAGACCGACATCGCCAGCGTGTTGACCACGCCCAGGATCGCGACCAGCACCGACATCGCCAGCAGGCCGTACATCAGGTTCAGCACGAAGGTGATGGCCTGGCTGAAGCCGTCCCGGACGTCCTGCATGGACTTGACCTGGATCACCGGGTTGGCGCCGGTGGCGTCCTTGATGGACTGCTTGAGCGCGGCGGTGGCACCGTCCTTGCCCTTGACCAGGATGTCCGAGATGTACGGCTTGGCCTCGTGCTTGAGGACCTCGCCGTTGGCCAGGACGACCGGGCCGAGGACGCCGCCCTTCTCGTAGACGCCGCCGACGGTGAGCTGCCCCGTGGAGTCGTCCGGGTAGGTCACGGTCAGCGTCGAGCCGGTGGTGACGTTGAACTTCGTGGCGACGTCCTGGTCGACCAGCAGCTGGCCCTTGCCGAGCGCGCCGGTGGAGCCGCTGGTCAGCTTGACCGAGGCGAGCTGGTCGAAGCTGTCGGCGTTCACACCGCTGATCGCCTTGGTGGTGCCGTTCAGCTGCCAGTAGACCTCGGTCAGCGGCGAGGAGGCGGTGACGCCGGGGGCCTTGGCGATCTCGGCGGGCACCTGGTCGGACAGCGGCATGCCGTTGGCGGCCCCGACCAGGTAGTCGGCCTTCATCGAGTTGGTGATGGACCTGTCGATCACGCCGGTGACCGAGGCCCCGATCACGGTGAGGCCGCTGACCAGGGTCAGGCCGATGGTGAGCGCCGCGGCGGTCGCCGCGGTGCGGCGCGGGTTGCGGACGGAGTTCTGCTGGGCCAGCTTCCCCGGGGTGCCCGCCAGCTTGCGGAGCGCCGGACCGATCAGGGCGATGATCGGGCGGGAGAGCAGGGGCAGCAGCACGAACACGCCGATCAGGGCCAGGAAGGCGCCGAGCGCGACCGGTATCCGGCCGCTGTCGTTCCCGGTCGAGGCGCCGTAGCCGATCAGCGCGAGGCCGCCGGCGGCGAGCAGCGAGCCGATCGTGTTGCGGACCACCAGGCTCTTCTGGCTCACCGGCTGGTCGCCGCTGCTCATCGCGGCCACCGGGGCGATCCGGGCGGCGCGCAGGGCCGGCAGGACGGCCGACAGGACCGTCACCAGGACGCCGACCACGAGGGTCACCAGGACGGTGAGCGGCTTGATCACCAGCGAGCCCTGCGGCATGTTCTCGTTGAACACGCGCATCAGGGACTGCATCCCGGCGCCGATCCCGACACCGGCGAGCAGGCCGGCCACGGCCGCGAGGGTGCCGATCACCAGGGCCTCGACCAGCACCGAGCGGGTGACCTGCTTGCGGCTGGCACCGATCGCCCGGAGCAGGGCGAGTTCCTTGGTGCGCTGGGCGATCAGCATGGTGAAGGTGTTGGCGATGATGAAGATGCCGACGAAGAGCGAGATACCGGCGAACGCGAGCAGCACGGTGCGCAGCGCGCTGGTGGCGTCGGTGATCATCTTCTGCTCGTCGGCCTTGAGCTGCTCACCGGTCTCGGCGTCGAAGTGCTTGCCGGCCGACAGCTTGGGCTGGACCTGGGCGAGCAGCGCGTCGTCGGTGACGCCGGGCTTGGCGGTGAGCACCACGCTGCTGTAGCGGCCGGGCTCCAGCAGCAGCTGCTGGGCGGTGGCGCGGTCGAAGAGGGTGAGCGTCCCGCCCGTCCTCACCACCGGGTCGTCGGTGGTGAAGACGCCGGTGAGCTTCGCCTCGATGACCGGGCCGTTGGCGGCGACCCGGACGGTGTCGCCGACCTTGTAGCCCGCCTCGTCGGCGGTCTTGCGGTCGAGCGCGATCTCCTTGGCGTTCTTCGGGCCCTGGCCCTCGGCGATCGGGTACCGGGTGTCCTTGCCGTCCGTGCCGGGGGCGAAGTTGGCGCCCTTGGCGGACCACGCCTGGCCGATCAGGTTGCCGTTCCGGTCGGCGACGCCGGTGAAGCCGCTGACCACGCCGCGCGCGTTGGCGGTGCCGGGCAGGGCGGCCAGCTGCTGGACGGTGGCGTCGGTGAGCGAGGCGGCGCTGCCCTCGCTCTTCTCCCTGGCGCTGGCCTGGGAGCCGGCCGAGCGGTCGACGACCTGGACGGAGACGTCCGAGTAGCTCTTGGAGTTGCTGTCCCGCATGGCCTTGCCGAAGGTGTCGGAGAAGACCATGGTGCCCGCCACGAAGGCGGTGCCGAGCATGACGGCCAGCGCCGTCATGAGGAGTCGGCCCTTGTGGGCCAGCACGTTGCGCAGTGCGGTGCGATACATGGGGCGTCCTGGGGTTCGCGGAGTGGCGGCGGGCCGGCGGGCCCTGACTTGTCGTGGGCTCAGCTGGTGCGGCCCTTGGCGTCGAAGCGGCGCATGCGGTCCAGGACGGTGTCGGCGGTGGGCGTGTGGAGTTCGTCGACGATGCGGCCG